>JAQBPY010000258.1 GCA_028287285.1 Gemmatimonadota bacterium | reverse complement strand
TCCACTAGAACGCCACCTTCACGTTCACCGACACATTCCGCGGCGCGAGCAGGAAATAGTACGGCTCCACCGCATTTGCATCAGACGACCCTGTCAACTGCCCGGGATAGCCGCCCGTGTACACCCGACGATCGAACAGATTGCGCACCTGCACCAGCGCCGATTGCCCGGCGAAACGGAACGTCGCGCCGGCATCGGCAAACCAGCTCTCCGGCACCACCGAGCGCGGATCGTTGGTGTTCGTCAGCATCATGCGCGACACATAACGGCCGTCCACGTCGAGCAATAGCCAGGGCGCGAGCTCCGAGCGAACCCCGTGATTCGACACGAGCTTCGGCGTCATCAACGGCGTGACGTCGTGATAGGTGAGACCGGAAACGTCATCACGATAGTCGCTGATGCGCGCGTCGGTCACGGAAACGTTTCCGACAAAGGCAAGTGCGCTCGCCGCCTGCCAGGTGACATCGCCCTCGAAGCCGCGACGCATGCTGTGGTCCACGTTCTTCCGCAGGTCGTACCCCAATTCGCTGATGGCGCCAATGGCCGCGATCTCGTTGTGGAACTGCATGAGAAAGAGGTTGGCCTGTGCACGAATGTTGGAGCGATGCCACGTGATACCGGTCTCCAGGTCGTACGCGGTTTCGGCTCGAACGCGCGTCAACGGCAACGTCGACGGATCGAGATCGTCCGCTCCGGCGAACATGTCGCCACGGGTCGGCTCGCGGCCGTTCATGCCCACGCTCGCATACGCCGCGAGCCCGTCGCGGAGGGGAGCGCTCACGCCCACCTTGGGGTTGAGGAACGACCAGTTCACCGATGCCGGAGCCACCGCGGTGCCCGCGGTGGGCTGATAACGAAACTGCACGAGCCGCGCCTGAAGATCGCCGGAGAATGTGGCGCCGCCCGCCGTGATGGATCCCTTGGCGAACGCACTCTGCTCGCCCTTGTAGCCGGTGTTGTCGTAGTCGCGGGTCACGAGATCCGGACGTTGCGTGAGCCAGTGCTCGCGCGCATACCGCGCCACGTTGATGCCCACTGACGCCGACGACGAGTGTCCGCTCCAGTCGAGTGCACTGATCACGCCACCCCAACGCGAATGCAGCAGGTAATGGTACGCGTCGCTGTTGCCATGGTCGCCGGGATAGTCGTACCAGCCGCCGGCGTCAAAGCCGTATGCAGTGGTCGCGATGCTGGCCGACGGAGAGAGTGCGTGCGTCCACGCCACGCTCAGCAAGTCCTGATGAAAGCGGTCGTCGACGGCCTGTTCCCGGGCATTGCCAAAGGGATTGTCGCGTGGGCTGGTCCGGAGCACGGTGAGCGCAGACGCATAATACGCCTGTTCGTTGGATGACAGGCCGGCGAGCAGGCTCACCTTGACGATGTCGGTTGCCCCGAACCAGCCGCCGCTCGCAAACAGGCTGCGCGAACGGTTGCCCGAGTTGTATCGATACCCGTCGGTATGCTGCGCCGAGCCGCGTACATACCCGGCGACGCCGCTGGCGAGCATACCAGTCTGGTATACCGCACTGGCGCGCACGGTATTGTACGAGCCAGACGTCAGCTGCAGCTCGCCGCCGGCGGGCACGCTCGCAATGGGTACCGACTCGAAGTTCACCGACCCGGCATACGACGCGGTGCCGTGAGTCGATGAGCCGACGCCGCGCTGCACCTGCACACTCGCGATGCTGTTGGAGAAGTCCGGGAAGTTCGAGAAGTAGAGGGCTTCGTCCTCGGGCTCGTTGAGCGGGATGCCGTCGAGCGTGATGTTGATGCGCGACTGGTCGATGCCGCGCAGCCTGATGTACGAGTAGTTCGACGCCGAGCCGCTCTCGGAATACGCGGTAATTCCCGGCGCGGATTGCAGCAGGATGGGCGTCTCCTGTCCGGTGTAGCGCCGCTGGATGTCGGCCCGGTCAATCGTCTTTTCGGAGATGGGCGCCGCTCGGCCACGAATGATCGTGACCTGAACGCCCTCCAGCTGCTGCGCACGACGCGCGCGCACGGAATCGGCGGCCAGTGAATCGGCGCGGGTGACCTGCTGTGGCACCTGCAGCAGAAAGGCGACGGCGAATGTGATCACTGCTGTGCTCCCGGTATGTCGCGTGAATCGCGAAGGGAGCAGGGCCCGGGAGGAGTGCGTGCGCACGAGAAGCGATCGCCCAAACCACGGTGCCAGTGACGCTCCCTTCGCTGGAATTACCCAGATCAGGTTCGACGGGTGTAATCTCAGCCCACGCTGAAACAGCGCAGGCACCCCGTGCCACTGCGGAGCAATGTAGCACCGTTGCAGGAACGCGCCACCGGTGAACCGGATTGACAACGGCTACCCGGAACAGGCGTAATGGATTGCGGCTCGGCGGAGGCGAGCTGCAGACTGCACGCGCACGCGAGCACACCCGCGACACCGCCGCGTGATCACCCTCGATGAGCTTGTGCGGGCGTCGCGCCTGGCGCCGTCCGTGGGACCATTTACGTTGCGACGCCTGTTCCTGCGGGCGAGAATTTTCGCGTCCGGCACGTACACTGCAGAGGATGTCCGCACGGCGTTGCCTGGCATCCGCAGGGAGCTGCAGGACATCCTTCCGCCGGAGGAGTTTCGCCAGGCATCCCAGTCACTCGACGCACTTCTCCAACGGGAGACGTCGCCGGGCTCGGCCATCTCCTCCTGAACCCTGGGCATCGCACGAATGTCTCGCCTCGTCGCAGTGATCGTCGGCAGCTTGCGCAAGGAATCGGTCACCCGAAAAATGGCGCACGCGCTCATCGCCGCGTCGCCGCCGTCGCTTGCGCCCTCGATCGTGGAGATCGGCGCGCTGCAGATGTACAACCAGGACCTCGAGGATGCGGGTGCGCCACCGGAGTGGCAGGCGTTTCGCCGCGCCGTCAGCGCCGCGGACGCGGTGTTGTTCGTGACACCCGAGTACAACCGCTCCATTCCAGGCGCACTCAAGAACGCGCTCGACGTGGGATCCCGGCCCTCCGGGAAAAGTGCCTGGGCGGGAAAGCCGGGTGCAGTCGTGAGCCTCGGGTTCGGCATGCTCGGCGGTTTCGGCGCAAATCATCATCTGCGCCAATCGCTCGTCTACCTGAACGTTCCTGTCATGCAGGCGCCGGAAGCCTACATCTCCAACATGGCCACCCTCTTCGACGATGCCGGCGCGCTCAAGGTGGATTCGACGCGTGAGTTCATCACGAAATTCATGGCGTCGTTCGCGGCCTGGGTCGGCACCATCGCGCCGGCCTGATCGTCGCGGTCACGTCGCGGCACAAGTAGTGCCCCCTGCGCGCCCATGACCGACGTCATCATCATTGGTGCGGGCGTGGCTGGGCTCGCCGCCGCAGACGCGCTTGCCGCACACGGGCTCGACGTCCGTGTGCTCGAGGCGCGCGAGCGCATCGGCGGCCGCATCATCACGGAGCATCCCGCGGGACTCACGGCGCCCGTGGAGCTTGGCGCGGAATTCCTCCATGGCGATGCACGTGAAGTCCGCGACGTGGCCGTACCACACGGTCTGGCCGAAGTGGACATATCGGACAACCGCTTTCTTTACGCGCGCGGCCGCCTCGTACCCATGGACGACTTCTGGACCAAGCTCGATCACGTCATGCGGCGTCTCGACGACACGCGCGATCCGGACCGCTCATTCTCCGAGGCCCTCGCGGTGAACGCGCGCACGCTCACCCGGACCGATCGTGAGCTGGCAAAGCAATTCGTGGAGAACTTTCACGCCGCCGACCCCACGCTGATCAGCGAGCGCTCCATTGCAGAAGGCGGATCACCGTGCGACGACGTACGCGAAACGCGCATTGCCCGGCTGGTGAATGGGTATGGCGCACTCGTGGACGCGCTCGCCGCAAAGGTGCGCTCGCGCATCCAGCTCGGTGCGCAGGCTTCCGCGGTTCGCTGGCGGCGCGGCCATGTGGAGGTCGATCATCGCGACGCACTCGGAACGCTGGTGGAGACGCTCGCTGCGCGTCACGTCATCGTGACCGTGCCCGTCGGCGTGCTCGCCGCGCGCACCCTGGCCATCTCGCCGGAGATTCCATCCGTGACACGCGCGGTGGACAGCATGGCCATGGGAACCATCGTGAAGATGGTGCTCCAGTTCGACGCACCCTTCTGGCTCGAGCCAAGATTCGCGGGCCGCATCGGTGCGGAAAGCATCGATCAGATGTCGTTCCTTCATGCCCGGAGCCCACTGGCTTTTCCGGTGTGGTGGACCCCCTATCCCGTGCGAGCGCCGATCCTGACGGCGTGGAGCGGCGGTCCCCCCGCCACGAGTCTCGCGGCTCGGCCTCGCCGCGAGCGGGAAACCCTCGCGGTGGAATCACTGGCAACGATGTTCCAGATGCGGCCTGGCGCAGTGAGGGAGCGTGTTTGCGCCATCTTCCATCATGACTGGATCAATGATCCGTTCGCGCGTGGTGCGTACTCCTACGCGCAGGTAGGTGGTCATCGCGCCTCGGTCCGACTCGGAAAGGCGGTGCAGGATACCGTGTGGTTTGCGGGCGAGGCGGCCGACAAGGAGGGCAGAACAGGAACCGTGCACGGCGCGATCGCCTCAGGGTTGCGCGCGGCCAGGGAGATCATCGGCTTGGCCGGTTGACGCCCATTTTGCGTGAGCCAGGTCACATGCAGGCGTAACCGTCCGAACATGCGCCTTGCAGTCGCGGCCGGTAAATCGTAAGCTGGTCGATTCGGCTTTACTGCCCCGCCACAAGAGTCCAAAATTGATCCGTCTTCGGCTACGTACCGCGACACTCGCCCTCGTCACCCTTGTCGCGGGCGCAATCAATTGCGGCCGCGACGTGACTTCTCCACTCGCCGACGGCGAACAAAGCGCCCGGTACGCGCGCGGTATCTCGTTCAAGGCGGTGTTTCCCGCCGCCTATGACGCCGCGGCAGGCTCGGCACCCGGCCTGGTCGCCTTTGCGAACGTCCGTGTAACGCTTCGCCATTCCGACGGCACCATTGCGCTCGACACGCTGATCGCGTTTCCCTCCGACGCCGATTCCGTCCAGGTGAGCCTCAGCGTGAAGCTGCTCGCGAGCGCTCCCGCCTCGGGTGAGCCGATGACGCTCACCCTGAGCTACCTCACGTCATCAGGTGGCGTGGTGTTCACGGGGGGGCCGGTAACGGTGAATGCGACGCCGGCCATCCTGGGGCAGGTCACCGCACCGCCCGTCGTGGTTCCAGTAACGTACGCCGGCCCGGGGGCAGGCGCCACGAAAGTCGTCATCAGTCCAAAGAACCAGACGGTCAATGCCGGCTCGCCATTTACATTCACGGCGCAGGCATTCGATGCCGCCAACAATGTGATTCCCGGCACGCCCATCATCTTTTCTTCGTCGAACGCCACGCTCGCCGTGCTGCCGACGGCAGGATCAGGGAGCGGCAACGCATTGAATGGCCGAGGTACCGTCCAGATTACCGCGTCGCTTCTTACAGGTGGCCTTACCGATGCCGCGTCGCTGGTGGTGCAGCCACTTCCGTCCGCGATTGCCGTGGCATCCGGGTCCGCTCAGTCGGGCGCTGTTGGAACAACACTCGCCCTGCCGGTAGTGGTCCGCGTCACCGCTGCCGATGGTGGCGGCGTAAGTGGTGTTGCCGTTGCCTTCACTCCCGCGGCCGGCGGCACGGTGGGCTCGGCTACGGTGAGCACGGACGCAAGCGGTAACGCACAGACGACCTGGAAACTGGGGACGGCCATTGGCGTCCAATCGCTCACCGCGACGGCCGCGGGCGTGACCGGGTCCGCGGTCTTCACTGCGACGGCCACGCCGCTGCCGGCAACGAAGCTCGTCGTCTCGCAGCAACCGGTAAATGTGCCCGTTGGCTCACCTGTTTCCACGGTGATCACGGCGCTGGACGCGGGCGGAAATACGGCCACGGCATTCACCGGCGCCGTGACCATTGCGCTTGCGGCAAACACGGCTGGCGCAACCCTTGGCGGGGTAACGACGGTGAACGCCGTGGCCGGCGTTGCATCGTTCTCCGGACTCGCCGTGAGCAAGGTGGGGAGTGCGTATACGCTTGCGGCAACGAGTGGCACGCTCGCGAGTGTAACGACCAATGCGTTCGACATTACCGCAGGCGCCGCAACACAGCTGACATTCACCGTCCAGCCAGGCAGTGCCGTTGCCGGTGCGGCCATCACGCCGGCACCAATCGTGACCGTTCGTGATGCCCTGGGCAACGTGGCGGCCGGCTTTACAGGCAGCGTAACGCTGGGCATTCTCACAGGGCCGAGCGGATCGACGCTTGGCGGCTCCACGAGCGTTGCCGCGGTTGCGGGCGTCGCAACGTTTTCCAGCCTCTCCGTGAATCGTGCCGGCAGTTACCAGTTGACGGCGACGTCAGCGAATGTGCCGAGTGCCGCGAGTAGTGTGTTCAGCGCAACGGCCGGTGCGGCCTCGCAGCTCGTGCTGGTCAGCGGCGGGGGGCAGGCAGCGGCGCAGAGCACCGCCCTCCCACAGCCGGTCGTTGTCAGCGTCACGGACGCATTTGGCAATCCACTCGCCGGCCAGACGGTGTCGTTTGTTGCCACGCCTGGCAACGGCACATTGTCGCCCGCGAGTGGAACAACGAATGGCACGGGCCAGGTGAGCACCACCTGGACGCTCGGGGCAACGGCGGGCGCGCAGGCCATGACGGCGTCCGCGGCAGGAGTGCCGGCGCTGAGCATCGGCGCAACCGCAAGCGGCGCAACCGGCGGTGTGATGACGCAGCTCGTCATCACGAGTGGCCCCTTGTCGGTGAATGCAGGTGCGACCTTTACTACCACGTACGAAGCGCGCGACGCGACAAATGCCGTCGTGACCACCTTCAATGGCGCCGTATCGCTCGGTTTTGGAGCAAACCCGGCATTGGGAACGCTCCTTGGCACCGTGAGCGTCAACGCCGTGAACGGCATCGTGATGTTCGCCAACAACTCCATCCACACGGCCAGCAACGGGTATACGCTCGTTGCCACGACCGGGTCCATCTCGAGCACGCCATACGCGATATCGGTGAATCCGTCCAACCCGAACAGCTTGATTCTCGTGAGCGGCGGTTCGCAGACGGGCACGGTGGGCACGACGCTGACGCAACCGGTGATCACAAAGCTCGTCGACGCCTTCCTGAATCCCATTCCGGGCCAGTTCATCGCGTATGCGGCGGCTCCGGGCAACGGATCGCTCACCACCCTCACCGGCACGACGGACGCACTGGGCCGCGTTCCCACGCAATGGACGCTCGGTCCCACGGCGGGACCTCAACAGATCACCGCCTCGGCATCCGGCGTGTCCAATCTCCTCATCTCGGCGACCGCAACCGCCGCCGCTCCCGGAGTGGCAACCTCGTTCGTGTTCATTGCCTCTCCCACCGGAACGACCGCGGGTTCGAACTTTACGGCCACCGTGGAAGCGCGTGACGTGAACGGCAGTCTGGCAACGTCGTTCGTGGGCACGGTCACCATGGGCCTGGCGAACAATCCGGCTGGAGGAGCGCTGGCTGGTACGACGAGTGTCGTCGCAATTGGTGGAGTCGCCGCCTTTTCCACCTTGTCCATCACGAAATCGGGAACGGGCTATGCGCTCGGCGCCACGTCCGGTGTGCTATCCGCGAGTGGATTTCCATTCGCCGTCTCGCCCGGTGCCGCGACGGCGTTGTCGTTCGTCAATCAGCCTACGTCGGCCGGCGCCGGTGCGGTCATCACGCCGAGTGTGAGTGTTGCCGTGCTCGATGCATTTGGCAATGTGGCCGCGTTTGCGGGCCCGCTTTCCATCGCCATCGGTGCCAATCCCGGCGCAGCCACGCTGTCAGGCACCACCACAGTGAATGCGTCGGCGGGTGTGGGAATCTTCAACAATCTCAGCCTCAATGCGCAGGGCACGGGCTACACGTTGATCGCGAGCAGAGCGGGGTTGACGCCGGCAACGAGCACGCCCTTCAATATTGGCGCGCAAGTCATGCACTGGACGAACGCGAGCGGCGGAGTCTGGAGCGCTCCCGGCAACTGGAGCCTGGCGCGTACTCCGACCAGCGGAGATTCCATCGCCATCGATGTCGCCGGTACGTACGCGATCACGATGGATGTGCCCGTCGTCGCGAGCTACATCACCATTGGGGCGGGCAGCGGAACGCAGACGCTCGCGATGCAGAGCGGCACCCTCCAGGTGAACAACGTGCTCACGATCCTGGCGCATGGCGCCGTGCATGGCACCAACGCGTCCATCGTCGGTCCGGGAATCGTCAACAATCAGGGCACCATGACTGTTCAATCGGGCGCCGTCATCCCGGCCATACTGAATGCCGGAACGATCAACGTTTCCGGTGGCGCCGGATTTACAGGCGCCTTTGCCAATCCGGTGGGCGGCATGGTGCGCATCGAGGGGAATGGCTCGGTGGGTGGCGCGAGTCTGGCCCTCAGCAGCGGATTCACCAACCAGGGCACGATCGATCTCACCAGCACGGGCGGTGGATACGTGGCCGCACTCATCGTCAATGGTGGAACGCTGGTGAATGCACCTGGCGCCACCATTCTCGCGTCGGCCGGCGCCGGCGGCTCTCGCAGTCTTGCGGGGGCGCTGAGCAACCAGGGCACGATGACTCTCAATGCACCCTTGAGTCTGAGTGGCGCAGCAGCGCATCACGTCAACACGGGAACGATCACCGTGAGCGGGGGCGATTTCTCGATTGATGAGTCGGGCGCTTCGCCGAGCTTCACCAACTCCGGCACGCTCACCGTGGTGCCAGGAAGGTCGGTGATCGTGACGAATGGTGCGTTTACGCAGCAGCCAGGGGCCGTGCTGAACGGCGGCGGATCGCTGCTTTACAACAATGTTACCGGTACGCTCAACTCCGCCTTCACGCTTGGCGCTCTGGGGCTGGGCAATTCGTCACTCGTGCTTGGCGTGCCGGTGAGCACCAGCGGCCTCACGCTGTCAATCAGCAACTCCACCGTCGTCGGCTCGGGCAGCCTCACGAATGCGGCCGGCCAGGCGGTCGCAATGACGAGCGGCATCATCAACGTACCGTTCACCAACCTCGGCACGCTGAGCCTCGCCGGCACGGTGAACATCGGCAATACGTTCTCCAACGGTGCGGGCGCAACGCTGCGGGTCGAGGGCAACGGCAGCGTGGGTGGGGCCAGCGCCACGATCTCGAACGGCTTCACGAACCTGGGCATCATCGACCTCACGAGCGTGTCGGGCGGATATTCCTCGGTTCTTGCGGTTGCCAACGGCACGCTCGTCAACGAGGCAGGTGCATCGATCCTCGCGAGCACCGGCGCAGGCGGCGCCCGACAGTTGAACGCGCAGCTCGACAACCGCGGCGCCATGATGGTGTCAGCTCCGCTGGACGTTGCACGCGCGTCCTCGACGCACTCCAATACGGGATCCATCAACGTCAGCGGCGGGGACATGACTGTGACGCAGTCCGGCTCGGCGCCGTCGTTCACCAACACGGGCGGCATCACAGTGGCCAGTGGACGGTTCCTGACGGTGCAGGGCGGCGTATTCGCGCAGCAGGCCGGCGCCACCCTCGGTGGCGGAGGTAATGTTGCGCTCGCCAATGGGGTAACGGCCACATTTGCGACCGGCTTCTCGCTCGGTGGGTTCTCGGCGAGTGGATCGGTGGCGACCTTCAACACGAGCTTCTCCACCAGCGGCCTCGCCTTCGCCGCCACCAACAGCGCGATCAGCGGAACGGCAACGATTACCAACGTGTCGGGCCAGACGATCAACCTGACCAGCAGCATCATCAACCTTCCCATCGTCAATCAGGGAACGATCCTCACCGCCGGAAGCAGCTCTCTTGGCGGTGCCCTCACCAATCCCGTTGGCGGCGTCGTCCGCGTGCAGGGCAACGGCTCCATTGGCAGCGCGGTGCTGACCCTCGCGAACCCGTTCACGAACTTCGGAGCGATCGACCTCACGAGCACCGGGGGTGGATACGCGTCCACCCTCACCGTGAACGGCGGCACCCTGGTCAACGCGCCGGGCGCGGTCATCCTCTCCAGCGCCGGCTCCGGTGGCGGGCGAGTGCTCTCCGCGGAGCTCAACAACCAGGGCATCCTCTCCATCCATGGCCCACTGACGCTCGACAAGGCTGGCGCGGCGCACACGAACAGCGGAACGATCAACTCGAGCGGCGTCAACTGGCTGCTGCAGCAGAGCGGAACGGCGCCAAGCTTCATCAACACCGGAACCGTGGCGGTGGGCGCGGGCACAACGTGGTCCATCAACGGCGGCACATTCACGCAGCAGGCCGGCGCCACGCTCAACGGTGGCGGATCACTCGTGCTGACCAACGTCGCATCTACCTTGAATACATCGATGACGCTCGCGGCCCTCAACGTTTCCGGTGCGTCCGTCAATCTTGGCGCCCCGGTGTCCACGGCATCGTTTGCCATGTCGGCCACCTCGACGACCATCAACGGGCCCATGACGTTGACCAATGCCGCGGGGCAGACGCTGCTGCTGGCGAGTACCACGGTGAACGCGCCTTTCGTGAACAACGGGACGACTGTCACGAGTGGGTCGACGGCAATCAACGGCACCTTCGCCAATACCACCGGGGCGGTACTCCGCGGCCAGGGCAACGGTTCCCTTGGCGGCTCGGCGCTCACGGTTGCAACAGGCTTCGCAAACAATGGCACCATCGACCTCACGTCAATTGGCGGTGGCTACCAGTCCACGCTGACCGTGACCTCCGGAACACTCACCAACAATCCCGGCGCCTTCATCCTCTCGAGCACGGGCGCGGGTGGTGGTCGCACGTTGAGTGCAAAGCTCGCCAACGACGGGAGCATCACGATCGACGGCAACACGCTGCTGCTCGACAGGCCGGGTGGTGTCCACACCAACACCGGCACCATCACGCTGGCCACCGGTGATCTGTCCATCTCGCAGTTCTCCGGTACGCCGAGCTTCACGAACAGCGGCACGATTGCCGTGAACGTGGGGCGTACCATGTCGGTTGGGGGCGGTGCCTTCACGGAACAGGCCGGTGCCGTGCTCAGCGGCGGCGGCGCGATGTCGCTCTCGAGCGTTAACGCAACCTTTAACGGCAACTTCTCCCTGAGCGCGCTGACGGTCGCGGGCTCCTCGATGCTGCTGAACACCAATGTGTCAACTGCAGGCCTCGCAATGACGGTGAATACGACCTTCCTTGGTGGTACCGGCGGCTCGCTGACCAACGCTGCCGGACAGACCATGACGCTCGGATCCACCACCATCGGCATCCCGCTCACGAATCAGGGAGCCATCGTGACGAACGGCGGAGTCGCAATTACGGGAGCGTTTACGACAACCGCCGGATCAACGCTGCGCGTCGAAGGGGGACCGTCCTATGGAGCCGCAACGCTGACCGCCGGCCAGGGCTTTACCAACAACGGGCTCATCGACCTCACGAGCAGTTCCGGTGCCTACCAGTCAACGCTCACCGTCAGCACGGGCTTCCTCACGAATGCCGGCAACATCCGCTCGAGTGTGGGGGCGGGTGGTGGACGGACGATCAACGCGGCATTCAACAACCAGGGCTCGCTCTCGCCGGGCTTTGGCGGAACCGGACAGTTGAACATCATCGGGAATCTTTCCAACAGCGGCACCATCACCATGAAGCTCGCGAGCGCCACGGCCTTTGACGTGATCACGATTTCCGGGAGCGCAACGCTGGGCGGAACGCTGAATGCCACTGCGTCCTACGTTCCAGCCTCTGGGAGCAGCTTCCCGGTGTTGACGACGGGCGGCTCGATTACCGGCACCTTTGCCTCGACCACGTTGCCGGCGGGTTTTACCACCCCGCCAACGTATTCCGCGAGCTCCGTTACGCTCATGAAGCCATGACTGTCGTCCGGAGCGGGCAAGGGACCTGCTCCTGCCGTCAGAGCCTGAACAGGTGACTGAACTTCACGAAGAAATGATCCGTGTCGCGCACGAGATTCTGATAGGCAAACCGCTCGCGCGGATCCGCAATCGCATCCGCCTGGCCGCCGTACCCGAGGAACAGCACGGTTCCCGGGATGGGCTGGTACGAAAAGAGCAGGTCGCCGTTGAATGACCGGGTGCGCGTGGCGAGCGCCTTCTTGCCATTGAGGATGATTGGATAGTTCGTGCGGGTCTCATCACGCAGGTCATCCTGTTCGGTGCCATCCCGCTCGCCCACGACGCGTACAAAGATGGACGGCGTGACCTGGTACTCCACGCGCACGCGCGGAATCTCGCTGGCGCCCACTTTGGTCCCGTCGGTCCGGCGCCAGAAGTCCTGGTAGTCATACGAGCCGTCGATGCGCAGGCGTGCCGTGGGGCGCAGGCTGAGCGTGGCGGAGATGAGATGGATATCGGCCTGTGCCCACTCATAGAAATTCTCGTCCTGCCCGCCCACGTACAGCAGCGTACCGCTGAACTTCGAGAATTTGGGGGTGTTCAGCGTGAGCACGTAATCGCGGTTCATGATGCGTGGGGTACCCACGAATGGAATCGTGTCGACCTTCGCACCCACCGTACGCTCCATCTTGTAGCCGGCAAAGAGCGTCTCGTCGTAGCCGAACGTCTCCCAGTAGACCGACGTCCCGATGGTCCAGCCGCCGCGCAGCGTGTTGCTCAGGTTCAGGTGGTACTTCTTGTCCTGCGCGTCGCCGCGCCGCTCGAAGTTCGAGGTAATCCAGGTATCATCGAGAATGAACGCCAGCGTGGTGTTGTCGATCGCGGAGCCGCGGTCGCCAAACCATGTGTAGTGATGGTCGATCGTGCCCCGGGTAATGCCGGTACGCGAGATGAAGCCGGTTTGCGCGCGGAAGTCGGACGTGGTGCCGTTGAACTGGTAGCGCGAGCCAAAGTTCTTGCCGGTACGGCTCATGGTGGCGAGCCACAGCGAGCCGTCGAGATCCCTCGTGCCCTGCCTGGTGGTGCTGCCGGCGTACTGCATGGTGGCGCTGTACAGGCCGCCCCACACGAGCCGCGTGTCGACATCGGCCATGCGGTTGTAGTCGCTGCCAAGGATGCGGTCGGTGTACGCGAGCCCAAGGCGCGATTGGCCGCCGATGTCGCGCTGGAGACGCAGCACGTTGTAGATGGCATTCCTGCCCGTGGTCGTGGCGGACGGATCATCCACCGCCGACAGCAGGCCAATGGTGGTGCCTGCCGCCTTGCCGCTCAGCTTTACCGCTCCCAATGGCTGCGTGATGCGCCGCGTGTAAATGAGCCCGCTGGGCACGTTGAACTGCTCCGCCCCCTCGAGAAAGAAGGGCCGTTTTTCCGGGTAGTAAAGCGCGAGCCGCGGATCCTGCACGAGCTTGCCGGCATCCGACTCCACTTCCGCAAAATCAGGGTGTGCCGTGCCGCTGAGCGTCAGGTTGTTGGTGATACCCCATCGTGCACTCGCGCCAACCTGTGGTTTTCCCGCGTCGTAGTTCCAGCCGAGCGCAGTGCGCGGAGAGCCGATGCTCTTCTGCGTGACCACGGGGTTGACGTCGAGCACCAGATCGCGGGCGAAGCCGTGCAGGCCGTCCAGCGAGCCGGCCTGGCCAAGGAACGAGGGATTGGCGCGCCTGGCCGGCGCCCAGCTGTCTTCGGACGCGGAATGTTGCACGTCACGCACCACGTTGAAGTCCCAGCTCTGTTCATCGTCGCTCTGGTACTTGAGGCTCTTGAAGGGAATGCGCACCTCCACCTCGTAGCCGTAGTCGGTGAGCCGGCCCTTGGACGTGAACACGAAATCCTGGTTCAGGTCCGGCGCCACGCGCGCGGCCAGCGCCCCGGTCCACCCCGCCGACTGCGACTGTCCCCGCTCGACGATGGTGCCGTCCATCTGCGCCCCGTACGGATTGACCCCGAACACGGTGGCTTGGCGCCGGTCGTGGAAGGTGCCGAGAAAGATCTGCACGTTGTCGTCGGTGGAGATCTTGTCGCGGTCGGCGTGCGTTGCGTGCACCGGACCGTGTTTCTCGAACGCGCGCACGCCAAAATAGATCGCATTTGCCGAGTACCACACGAGCACTTCGGTGGAATCCGCGGAGGGAATTCCGTCCTGCGGCGAGAACTGCGAGAACCCCGTGAGCAGCGCCGCGCGCGACCATACCGCGTCGCTCATGGTGCCATCGATGATGGCGTCTTCCTCGAGCCGTGGCGCGCGAACGTGGAGCTGTCCCTCGCGGCCACTGTAGGATAGGGCAGGCGGCGATATCGGGCGAGCCGTGGCGAGCAGCAGTGCGGCGGCAATCGTGATCTTCATTTCGGTCCCTGGATTACTGCTTGCACGATCCGTTCGGATCGGGCCTGGGCTTGTCCACCACCGGGCGGTGGTCGAGATTCGCGACGGCTTCGATGACGTCCCTGATGTAGCGTCCGATCCTTGCCGTGCGGTCGTACGCGACATACTGCGGCTCGTCGCTCACCATGTGATAATCGATGTGCCACGCCGCCGCCGAGTAGAAGACGACTGGAATGCCGTATCGGGCATACATGTAGTGATCGCTGCGGCAGTATGCCTGCGTGGGGTCACCGTCCCTGTCAAAGGCATAGTCGAGCGCGAATGAATGCTGCGGTCTGGCGTTCACCGTTTCAGCAAGCGTTCCCAGCTCGGTGGAGAGGCGCTTGGCGCCAATGATCACGAGCGCGTTCCTGCCACCGGGAGGCGCATCCTCAGGCTCGCCGCGCCCCATCTGGTCCATGTTGATCTGCGCGACGATCGAATCGCGCGGAACCGTGGGGTGGTCGGAGAAGTACTGCGCACCGTAGAGACCTTTTTCTTCGGCGGTGTGCCAGACGAAAAGCACCGAGCGCCTGGGCGCGTGCTTCACCAGCGACTCGGCAATTTCGAGTGCGAGGACGGAGCCGCTGCCGTCGTCGTCGGCGCCGTTGTTGATGGAGTCGGCACGCGCGGGCAGGAGGCGGTGCATGCTGTCCAATACCGCATGGACGAGCGACGCCTGTGCTTCCGTAGCGGGGCGGGGCGGATCGTCCGCGCCGCGAGGCCGCACGATGGAGTTGAACACGCGAATGGAATCGTGCTCGAGCGCGCGCGGCGTGAAGCCGATGTGATCGCTGTGCGCGCCAACGGCGACGTAACTGTTCCTGAGCGCCGGGTCGCTTCCGGGAAGAATGGCGACGACGTTGCGCGCCGGTGTCTCCGTGGGCGTGTCGATGAATCCCACGCGGCCTGACACGGACTTGCCCGCCGTGCCCACGGTGAGCGACGCCGCCGGAGCGCCGAATATCGCGGCGGCCGCGTCATTCGAGATGAGCATGGCGGTGAGGGTCGTACCCGGTTTTTCCCTGTCGTCGTAGGTGTCGCGCGCTGCACTCGCGAACGGTGGCGGCGGCCCGTCGAGCGCGATGACCGCAATTGCCGCCGCGCCGGCATAGCGCACGAGATTGTCACGCTGCCAGAACGTCGCGCGAAGTCTGCCATTGGGATCGAGCGGGGCGAGCAGCACCACGAGCTTTCCGCGCACCGCTGCCGGCTCGATGGTGTTCGGGTCTCCAGCCCGTCCGCCAAACACGGTTTCCACGTTCGCGCCGTTGAACGTGCCGCCAAAGGGAGGTCCGCCCAGCGCCGGTGCGCCGAGCCGCGGGACCGGTGCGAAATCACGGCCGTATGCCAGCGCCTGATCCCCAACGCGCAGGATGGAGGACGGATCTGCCTTGCGCGATGAAAGCGGGATCTTCTGGAAGTATGTCCCGTTGTCGCCGGCAGGAATGAGCCCGATACGCCTGGCTTCACGCGCCAGCCATTCCTCCGCCCGCGCGCCGCCGCGCTTGCCGGCCTCTCGGCCCTCCATGGAGTCGTCCGCAAAGGCGTAGAGACGCGTCTTGAGGTCAGCGGCGGTGATGTCGGCTGTGGTCGCCTCGGCGGCATGTGTGCGGGGGAGCCCAACGAGCACCCGCGGCATGTCCTGCGCATCCGTCATCAGGGGCACAAGCAGGGCGAGCGCCGTGGCGAGGGCGCGAGGAAGGGGGAGGGTATACAACGTGATCTCGAGGAGGGGCCGGCTGGAGCGGTGTGGATGCAGCAGTGTGGTCTCCGTGGGAGGGAGACGCTAGCAACAAATTGCGTCGGAAAGATGCCATCAGGCAGAGAGGAGTTGAAGGCGCCGCCGCCCGCCGTTGCGGGTCGTCTTGCACGATCCTGCGGAAACTGCGTCTCGTCCCACTATCGGTGCGTCTCGTCCACGGAAGAAGACGTTCACCCGCAACACAGTGTCAAACTCGGTGCAGGCCAAGACATACCCACCTCGCCACCGGATGCCTCCCATGTTTTGCGAAGACGAAGCCGCGCACGTTACGCTAGTCCGATGCGACAGCCCGTTCGAGATACTGCGGGGCCGATATGTTCGGCAGAAGTTTGCGCCCCACATGCACGATACCTACGCCGTGGGCGTCATCGAGAGCGGGTCGACGCGGATCCGCTACCGCGGCGTCGATGTGACCCATGTCGCCGGAGGAATCGTCGTCATCGAGCCGCAGGAAGTGCACACCGGTGAGCCGGTGGACACGCTCGGGTGGAGCTATTGCATGATGTACCTCCCTCGCGAGCTCATGGCGCGCTTTGGCAGTGACGACATGGCGGAGCCGCGTTTCGCCCATTCGTCGTACGCCGACCCCGAGGTGGCACGGCAGCTCGTCGCGCTGCACCGGCTCCTGGAGTCGGAGCCCGACGTGCTGCAGCAGGGCAGCGTGCTCGCCAGTACCCTGCACCTGCTCTGTGAGCGCCACGCCACGCGCGGCGTGGGGGTCGCGCCGCGGCCCCGTAGTGCGTCGCTGGCGCGGGTCCGTGAATACCTGGAGACCAACTTTGCCAAGGCCGTGTGCCTGGCAGACCTCGCCACCCTCGCGGGAGCCAGCCCGTTTCACCTCATTCGCCAGTTCCGGCGGGCGTATGGACTGCCACCCTACATGTTTCTCGAGGTGATCCGGATTGACCGTGCGAAGGAGATGCTGCAGCAGGGCGTGCGGATTTCGGACGTCGCCTTCGCCACGGGCTTCAGCGACCAGAGCCACCTGACCCGGCGCTTCAAGCGCGTGGTAGGTGTGCCGCCGGGTCAATACGCACGGAGCTACGCGAGGCCGCTGATGAGCTACGAGCCGCAGGCATTCAGCCTCGTTGGAGCCTGATACCGGACTCGAGGGCAGGGCGCCGGTTGATGTAAGTCACAGCTTGGCAGTTCACGTGTATCTGGGTGAGGTGCTCGTTCCCTCCTCACCTAGAACACCGTGGAAACCCTAGCACTGAAGTTGCCAGTGGAACGTGCGGCGGAAGACCCACCTCGCCGCAGGCCTCCCGACACCAATCGAGACCGTGCCGCTCGGCATCCAGATAACGTGGCTCCTTGTGCTCGCGCTTCCCATCGCATGCATCGCATGGACGGTGACGCACGAAGAAGTCTTCAGGGAAGTACACGACTACTGTGTGGCAAAGAGCAAGAGCTGTCACACGCTCGTTGCCCGCAAGTTCTTCTACCTCTTCACGTGTGAGTACTGCTTCAGCCACTACGTGACGGCGTTTTTCCTGGTCCTGACGCGCTACACGCTGCTCATCGACGACTGGCGTGGATATGTCATCGCGGAGTTCGCCCTCGTGTTCGTGGCGAACATCTACATGGGTGTAATTGCGATGGTTAAGCTGGACGTCAAGGCGGAGCGCGTGGCGATCGCCATCAACGAAGAAAACATTCCCGAAGGAAAGACGCTACCGTAGCGGCGGCTCTCGGCGCGGAGCCCTGTCCATCGATTCCAGCGCCTGTACAACGCCCGCCATGAGTGCCGAGAGTGTGGCGGGGTCGGCGGAGTTGGAGAGGGCCACGCGTCTGCTGCCTACGCCACGGTTCGCATAGGTTCCGTGTGCGGTGAAGTCGCGCATCGTCAGGGTCCAGTTCACCGAGTCGGCGCCGACGTCGCCGGAGACGTTGATGGTCAGCCACAGATCAGCGTTCAGCCATGTCCGCAGCGAGTCCGTGATACGGCTCCTGGCGAGCGCCGAGCTCACGGAGTCGGTCGGGATGATGACATACCGTGATTTGCCGCGAAGGCGGGCGATCACGCTGTCGCGCACGGCTCCCGCGGCCGAGATCATCGCCGGCGACCGGAGGCCCGAGTAGATGGATACGCCGATGCGGCGTGCCGGACCCATGTTGTTTGCCCGAGCCGCGAACGCTTCCGGCGACAGCGAGCCGCGCATCGTAGTGGGGGGCATGGGGGCGCCCATGTAGACCCGCGCGTTCTTCATGATGGAGTCCCGCATCTTGTAGAGCGCCTGTTCCGACTCCTTGCTGAGCCCCATTGGGCCGCGCACGGTTGCATCCGTGAACGGTATGATGCGGCCGTTGAGCTGCACCGAGGTCGCCGCCTGCGATGCACGCGCGATGGAGTCCTGCAACCGCGTTGCCGCGAGCTCCGCGGCATTTGCCTTTGCCAGCGAATCAGACAGGGTCTTGTGCACCGCGTTGGAGATCGAATCCTTGAGCAGGGCGAGCAGGCGCGCATCCCGTTTTGTATTGAGCTCGCCGAGGAGGCGAAGACTATCGCGTTCCGCCCTGGTGATCTCGGCAGGTGCCGGCGCGGCCACCTTCGCGACGGCTGAATCGGCAACGGCCTTTGCCGGCTCCCTGACCGGCGACGTCGGCCGCGACGCGAAGGACCACGCAATGGCACCGAGTGCCAGCACGCCCGCCGCGGCGAGGAGCTGACGCGTGTACGAGCGCTGCACGGGGGGCGCAACGTAGACCTGGCCCGAACTCGTGCTCACGGCGCGCAGCACTTCGATGACCGATTCCGCGCTTGGCGGCCGGCGATCCGCGTCTTTTTCCAGACAGCGGGTGAGCAGGGCCGCAAGCGTCGGCGGCACGTCGGGGCGCGCGTCGAGAATGGGTGGCGGCGGCTGCGTGAGCTGTGCCGCGAGCTGTGCCTGCGGGGATGGAGCCCGGAATGGAGAATGTCCCGTGAGCAGCTCGTAGCCAAGGAGCCCGAACGCATAGATGTCCACGCGGTGGTCGGCGGCAACGTCGCCGGCAATCTGCTCCGGTGCCATGTACGCCGGCGTTCCGATGGCCATTCCCGACACGGTTGCCGCGCTCGCGCGGGTATCGAGGCCCAGCGCGAAGCTCACTGCCTTTGCGACGCCGAAATCGGTGACGACGGCGTGGTCGCCCTCGCGGAGAATGTTGGCCGGCTTGATGTCGCGATGCACGATGCCGGCGCGGTGGGCGTAGGCGAGTGCATCGGCCACGTCGCGAAGAATCTCGACCGTCTCGCTGATGCCGAATACACGCCCCGCCTCGAGCGAATGCCGCAGCGATTCGCCGGAGACGAAGGGCATGGTGTAGTAGAGCAGCTCCCCTTCTTCTGCCGCGGAAAAGAGCGGTGCGATGTGCGGGTGGCTGAGACGCGCCGCCATCTGGATCTCGCGCCGGAACCGGTCGCGGTTCGCACCTGCCGCGATTTCCGGCGGCAGGAACTTGATCACGATCTGCCGGTCGAGCGCGATTTCACGCGCCACGAACACGCGACTCATGCCGCCGCCGTGCAGCTCGCGCGAGATGTCGTAGCGATCGCCGAGGCGCGCGCGAATCCGCTCGATGAAATCGTCGCTCGGCATGTCAGGGATCATCTGGCGGGATGACGGGAAAACGGAGGTGGCAAGGCGCGCGAGTCTCATACATATACTTTGACACTACGTTCCCTGCCAGCGTTGCGCGCCGGCATGTCCGGGTCCAGACTCCTGCATGCTGATTCTGGGTTATTCGCTCGCGGCGCTGATTGGACTGTCGCTGGGGCTGATGGGAGGGGGTGGATCCATCCTCACCGTTCCCATTTTTGTCTATGTGCTGGGATATGACCCCAAGCTCGCCATTGCCATGAGCCTTCCCGTCGTGGGCATCACGAGCCTGGTGGGCGCCGCCGGGCACTGGCGGGCGGGAAACATCGACCTGAAGATCGCGGCCATCTTTGGTGTCGTGGCCATGGGCGGCGCATACCTGGGCGCGCGGCTCGCCGTGCTCGCCACGGGCGCGTTCCAGCTGTCGCTCCTGGCCGCGGTGATGGTCGTGGCGGCTGTCTCCATGTTTCGTTCGGCGCGGCTCCCAGCCGTTCGGCACATCGAGGCCGCAAGCCCGGACACGTTGGCCAACCTGCGCCTGCTGCTGCCGGTGGCCGTGTGCGTGGGACTCCTCACGGGATTCGTGGGGGTGGGGGGCGGATTTCTGGTGGTGCCCGCGCTCGTGGTGCTGGGCAGGGAGTCCATGAAGCGCGCCGTGGGCACGTCGCTGCTCGTGATTTCCATGAACTGCGCGTCCGGTTTTATTGGCTACCTTGGCAGAAGCGAGATTCCATGGGCGGTCGTGGCCGGTTTCACGACGATGGCGGTGGCCGGCATCCTCGTTGGCACCTACCTCGTTCGTTTCGTATCGCAACGCGCCCTCAAGCAGGCGTTCGCGGTATTCCTCATCGCGATGGGGACGTTCATACTTGTGAAGAATCGCGCCGCATTCCGGCCCACGCGGCCGGAGCGCGCGCGCGAGGTCAGGTCAGGTTGATTCCGCAGTTCCATTCCAGGAGATTCGACAATGAAGGTCATGTGCATCGCGGTGCTCGCGACAGCTATCGCGGCAACGCCGTCGAGCGCCCAACAGGACGATAAATTCCTCGCCCGTGCGAAAGCCGTTCTCAAGTCGTCGCCGTTGGTGGACGGCCATAACGACCTTCCATGGCGCATTCGCGAAGATACGCTGCACGCGAACGACATCGAGGCGTACGACCTTGCCAAGCGCACGCCGGGCATGACGGACCTCGCGCGCCTGAAAGCCGGGCTGGTCGGTGCGCAATTCTGGTCGGTCTATATTCCCGGCGAGCCGAATGACGGCAGCTACGCGCGCAATGGAAACGTGAGCAGCACGCCGGGCTACGCGCGGGTGCAGCTGGAGCAGATCCAGATCGCGCGCCGGATCATTGCCAGGTATCCGCAGACCTTTGCGTTTGCCACGACGGAGGCCGACGTCCGCAAGGCATTCGCATCGCACCGGATCGGCTCGATGCTCGGCATGGAAGGTGGGCACGCCATCGAGAACTCGCTCGAGGTCCTGCGGGCGTACTACGACCTCGGCGCGCGCTACATGACGCTCACGCACAACGTGACGCTCGACTGGGCCGACGCTGCGCTCGATACACCAAAACATGGCGGTCTCACCCCCTTTGGCCGCGAAGTCGTGCGGGAGATGAACAGGCTGGGCATGCTGTGCGATTTGTCGCACGTGTCGCCGGGTACGATGAGCAACGTTCTCGATGTCACGGAGGCGCCGGTCATTTTCTCGCACTCCGGCGCGCGTGCACTGGTGGATCATCGCCGCAATGTTCCCGATTCCATCCTGGCGCGGGTGCCCAGGAATGGCGGCGTTGTGATGGTGCCGTTCGTGGCAGCGTTCACGTCGAAGACGGTGTATGCGGATGACGTCGAGCTGGAGCGGATGACGGAAGACATCAGGCGCCGGATGCCATCGGATACCGCCGCGCAAAAGCGTGAGCTCGCGGCGTGGCGCAAGGCGCATCCGCGTCCGCGGTCCACGCTGGCGGAGGTCGCCGATCACATCGATCACGTTCGCAAGGTAGCGGGAGTGGATCACGTGGGCATCGGCAGCGATTTCGACGGCATTGCGGAGAACGTGATTGGTCTCGAGGACGTGTCGACGTTCCCCATGCTGTTTGCCGAGCTGGCGCGGCGTGGATGGTCTGACGCGGAGCTGAAGAAGCTGGCCGGAGAGAATGTTTTGCGTGTGCTGAAGCGTGCAGAGGTCGTGTCGGCGCGGCTCAAGCGTGAGCGGCCGGCGTCGATTGCCACGATTCAGCAACTCGATCACACTGTCGTCAGGCCGTAGTTGAAAGAGCGGGTCCTTCGCTGCGCTCAGGACGGCAACGGGCGCGTTGGTCGTGAAGGAGCTGCTCTTCAGAAATGCGAGTACACACAACCCACAGGCCCGGAGATCATGCGTCAAACCTACCGTTTTGCCGTGTATGCCTTGCTGGCGCTGCTTCCCGTCGCGGCGAACGCGCAACGCGATTCGGCGGCATCACGCGCACCGCGCGAGCTGCCACTTTCCGTCACGAAGCCCCTCCGTTTTACCACGGACGAAGGCACGTGGCTCTCGCTCGATCTTTCGCCCGACGGCAAGACGATCGTCTTCGATCTGCTCGGCGACCTTTACACGCTGCCGATTGCCGGCGGAAAGGCCACGCGGCTCACCAGCGGCCAGGCCTTCGACAGCCAGCCGCACTGGTCGCCCGATGGCAAGACGATCGTGTTCGTCAGCGACCGCTCGGGCACGGACAACCTGTGGCTCGTCAATGCCAACGGCTCCGGCGCACGTGCGCTGACGCGCGAAGATGCCCGCACGTTCATCTCGCCGACATGGTCGCCGGACGGCAAGTACGTGGTCGTGTCGCGGAACGGTGCAGGCGCAGGCTACAACCTGTTCATGTATCACAAGGACGGCGGCACCGGCCTGCAGATCACCACTAGTCCGGCGGCGAATGCGCCGTTCGCCACCAGCAACTACGTGGGAGCGGCCTTCGGCAACGACCCGCGATACATCTACTCGGCGGTGCGTACGGCGGCCGGCGGCGGTTACAACCAGACGTCGCTCAACTGGCAGATTGGCGTATACGATCGCAAGACGGGCAAGACGTTCGTCCGCACGCAGGCCGTAGGCTCCGGCATGCGTCCCGAGCTGAGCCCCGATGGCAAATGGCTCGTGTACGCCACGCGCAGGGATTCACTCACGGCGCTTCGCATCCGTGATCTCGCCACCGGCGACGAACGCTGGCTCGCCCCCAACGTGCAGCGTGACGACCAGGAGTCACGCTACAGCCGCGATCTCCTTCCACCGTTCTCGTTTACGCCGGACAGCAAGGCCGTCATCATCGCGCACCATGGCAAGATCTGGCACATAGGTGTGGCCGATGGCGCGCAGACGATGATTCCATTCAGCGCCGACGTGGACCAGATGATCGCCGGTGCGAA
>JAQBPY010000411.1 GCA_028287285.1 Gemmatimonadota bacterium | reverse complement strand
CTGGTGGCGCATCACGGCGCAGCGCATCATCGTCGAGCGTGGTGATACGTCGGTCGCACCTGCCCTGCGCCGGTTGTTCGTGTCGAGCACCAGCGACATCACGCGCCTGCATGCGCTCTGGACGCTTGATGGTATTGGCCGAGCGGATCGGGCCACGGTGGTTGCGGCGCTTGGTGACACGTCATCTGCCGTACGGGCGGCCGCCATTCGTATTGCGGAACCCTTGCTCGCATCGGACGCCGCGTTGCAGACGGCCGTGCTGCAACTGGTGTCGGATCGAGATCCCGCAGTGCGGCGCCAGCTTGCGGCCACAGTGGGCGAGCTTCCAGTCACGCAGCGTGATGACGCGTTGTACGACATCGTCATGCATCACGGCGATGATCCCGTTGTGGCAGACGTCGTGGTGAGTGCCCTTGCCGGTCGCGAGCTTGGCTTTCTGGCGCGTCTGCTCGCCGTGGCACAGCCGGACAAGGTGTCGCCGGTGATGTTGTCACTCACCCGTAGCGTGGTCGCATCGCGCAATGCGGTAAACGTGGAGCGCATTGTATCGCTGGCCACCGAAAAATCGCGCGTGCGCTGGCAGCGTGTTGCACTGCTGGACGGCTTGCGGCGGCCCGCGGGCACGCAAGGCGGTTTCGTGATCAGGCTCGCCGCTCGTCCTGCCACCTTGATCACCGCTGCAGCGAGTCCTGATTCCGTGATTCGCGTTCGTGCCACGAGTGCCGCTGAATTGCTCACATGGCCCGGCAAGCGGGCGGCCGCGGCGCCTGTGAAGCCCTTTACGCCCGCGGAGAAGCTGCGCTACGCGGCGGGTCAGAAGCAGTACGCGGCAACATGCGCGGGATGCCACCAGCTGCGCGGTACCGGCCTTGCCGGCGTGGCCAAGCCGCTTGTGGGTTCACAATGGGTGCTCGGCGACCCCGCTCGGCTCATTCGCATCGTGCAGAACGGCAAGGAAGGCACCATGTTGATGCCGCCCGTTGGTGCGGCGCTCACGAATGATCAGGTGGCCGCGGTGCTCACGTATGTGCGCCGGTCGTGGGGTAACAGCGCGTCGGCGGTTGATGCGGCAACGGTGCACGAGGTGCGTGGGCTGATCACGGGGCGAACGAAGCCGTGGACGGAGGAAGAGTTGTTGAAGGCGCGCCGCTGACATTACAGGACTACAAAGAACAGCAACGGAAATTCACATAGGTACAATCAACAGCAATCATTGTCACATCATTCCATGTAAACATCATCCGTTGCGATCGATGCGCAGTTATTGCCCTTGATTGAATTTATGTGAAAAATCTTTTATTCAGCGCCGAGTGATGGGCGCTACCACCCCCAATTCTCGAGAGAGAAGAGGAACCGTGCAGTCTGTCGAATACGACGCAATCGTGGTGGGCTCGGGAATTTCCGGCGGTTGGGCCGCCAAGGAGCTCACCGAGAAAGGGCTGCGTGTGCTGTTGCTCGAGCGTGGACGAAACGTCGAGCACATCAAGGACTACGTGAGTGCCACGAAGGCGCCGTGGGAATACGCGCATCGCGGCGGACGCACCAAGTCCATGGAGGAATTGTACCCCGTCCTCAAGCGCGACTATCCGCTCAATGAAAAAAATCTTGCGTTCTGGGTCAATGAGCAGGAGTCGCCTTATACGGAGTCCCGGCGCTTCGACTGGTTTCGTGGGTATCAGGTAGGTGGCAAGTCGCTGATGTGGGGGCGGCAGAGCTATCGCTGGAGCGACCTCGATTTCAATGCCAATGCAAAGGAAGGCGTCGCCGTCGACTGGCCGCTTCGCTATGCCGATCTCGCACCGTGGTACGACAAGGTGGAGAAGCACGCCGGCATCTCTGGATCACACGAAGGACTCGAGCAACTGCCCGATGGACAGTTTCAGCCGGCCATGCCGCTCAACTGCGGCGAGGAGCTGGTGGCCGGAAAGGTGTCGAAACAGTTTGGCGGCAAGCGGAAGATCATTCCGGGCCGCGTTGCCAACGCGACGCAGAAGCTGGACGGTCGCAATGCATGCCAGTATCGCAACGCCTGCTGGCTTGGCTGCCCCTATGGCGCCTACTTCAGCACGCAGTCATCCACCTTGCCCGCGGCAGCGAAAACCGGCAAGCTCACGTTGAAGCCGTTTTCCATCGTGAGCGAGGTGTTGTTCGACAAGAACGCCAAGCGCGCCACGGGCGTGCGGGTGATGGACGCGGTGAGCGAGCAGGTCACCGACTACAAGGCGAAAATTATCTTCCTGTGCGCGTCCACGCTGAATTCCACCTGGCTCCTCATGCGCTCTGCCACGGACATGTGGCCCGGTGGCCTGGGCAGTAGCTCGGGCGAGCTCGGGCACAATCTGATGGATCACCATTTCCGCGCTGGCGCAGAGGGCACCCTCGAAGGGCTCGACGACAAGACGACATATGGACGTCGACCGAATGGCTTTTACATCCCGCGCTATCGCAACCTGTTCGGCGACAAGCGCGACTACCTTCGCGGCTTTGGTTACCAGGGCAGTGCGGGCCGCCAGGGGTGGTCGCGCGCTGTCGCCGAGCTCGGTGTAGGTGGTGCGTTCAAGGACGAGATGTCGCTGCCCGGTACGTGGACCGTGGGCGCAACCGGCTTCGGCGAGATGCTGCCCAATCACGCGAACATGATTTCACTCGACCAGAACAAGAAGGACAAATGGGGCATGCCCGTGCTCCGTATCGATTGTGCGACCGGGCCGAATGAAGCCGCCATGCGGAAGGACATGCTTCACGACATGGCCGAGATGCTCGAGGCGGCGGGGGTAAAGAAGGTGAAGATCAATGATGACACCTACTTTCCCGGCATGGGCATCCATGAAATGGGAACGGCGCGCATGGGTCGTGATCCGAAGACGTCGGTACTCAACTCGCACAACCAGGTGTGGGATGCGCCGAACGTGTTCGTCACCGACGGTTCCGGAATGGTGTCATCCGCCTGCGTGAATCCGTCGCTCACCTACATGGCCATGACCGCGCGCGCGGCGGACTTCGCCGTGAGTGAGCTCAACAAGCGCAACCTCTAACCCACGCGTGCACTCATGACGATCCTGAACGAGCCTGCATATCTGATTTCGCGGCGCGAGGCCATCCGTCGCGTGAGTGCGCTCCTTGGCGGCGTGGCGCTGGTGGGGGGAACGGCAATGTTCACCGGGTGCCGTGATACACCGCGGGTTAATACGGCGGCATTTACTCCATTCACGCCCGACGATATCGCTTATCTCGACGAAATCGCCGAAACGATCCTGCCCGAGACGAAGACGCCGGGCGCGAAGGCGGCCAGGACCGGCGCGTTCATGGCGTTGATGGTCACGGACAGCTACGGCGCCGACGACCAGAAGATTTTTCGCGCGGGCATGCGTGCGCTGGACGACGCAAGCAGAAAGGCCAACAATGTGTCGTTCGTTGCGGCGACACCGGCGCAACGGTTGGTGTTGCTCGAGTCACTCGACAAGGAACAGAAAACCCATTCCGACGCGCGCGATGCGGAGAAGCGAAAGGCAAAGAGTGACGCGTACCTGCCGGACCAGCGAAAGGAAAACGCCTCCACGACGACGGACGTGAGCGCCGCCGCGTCGATCACGAAGGACACGCCGGCGCACTACTTTCGCATGATGAAGGAGCTCGCGCTGCTCGGCTACTTCAGCTCGGAGATCGGAATGACCAAGGCGCAGCAGTATGTCGAATCGCCAGGCCGTTACGAGCCGTGCATTCCGTACACCCCCGGCGACCGCGCGTGGGCAGGCCACGCCTGATCTGTTTTCGTCGAGCAAGAACAGGTCCTTCGCTGCGCTCAGGACGAAAGGCTTTGTCATCCCGCATCGCGAAGAACACAGAGTTTGTCATCCCGCAGCGCGAAGCATACAAAGTTTGTCATCCCGCATCGCGAAGCGATGTCGGGAAATACTCCACCAACCGTTTCACCTGACAAGCCACGAGTACTTTACAGTATGCGGGATGACAGTATGCAGTCAGGCCGACACGTCGTCATCGACCCAGTCGAGCGTCTTCGTCACCGCCTTTTTCCAGTTGCGGTAAAGACGCTCGCGCTCGCCGCGCTCCATGCGTGGCGTCCAACGCCTGTCTTCCTGCCAGTTCTTCCGCAGGTCATCGAAGTTCTCCCAGTAGCCCACCGCCAGCCCCGCCGCGTACGCAGCGCCCAACGCCGTGGTCTCGGCAACCACGGGCCGGACCACGGGCACGTTGAGCATGTCCGCCTGGAATTGCAGTAACAGGTCATTGCCCGTCGCACCGCCGTCCACCTTGAGCTGCGTGAGCGGAAGCCCGGCGTCGGCGTTCACGGCGTCGAGCACTTCGCGCGTCTGGAAGGCGATTGCCTCGATCGCGGCACGCGCGATGTGTCCCTTGTTCACGTAGCGTGTCAGGCCCACGAGTGCGCCACGCGCATCGGCACGCCAGTGTGGGGCGAAGAGACCCGAAAACGCGGGGACGAAATACGCACCGCCATTGTCATCCACGGTTTGTGCAAGCGCTTCGACGTCGGCCGCGGTGTTGATGATGCCGAGGTTGTCGCGAAGCCACTGGATGAGCGAGCCGGTAACCGCAATCGAGCCTTCCAGGGCATAGTTCGTTGGCCCGTTACCAATCTTGTAGGCGATCGTGGTGAGCAGCCCATTCGCACTGTGCACGATTTCCGTGCCGGTGTTGAAGATGAGAAAATTCCCGGTGCCGTACGTGTTCTTTGCCTGCCCCGCATCGAACGCCGCCTGGCCAAACGTTGCGGCCTGCTGGTCACCGAGTATGCCGGCGATTGGCACTTCGCGCAGCAGGCTCGATGATTCGGCGGTTCCGTATACCTCCGACGACGACCGCACGCCGGGCAACATCGAGCGCGGCACGTTGAAGGCGGCAAGGATGTCGCTGTCCCAGGTGAGTGTCTCGAGATCGAGGAACATCGTGCGGCTCGCGTTGGTGACGTCGGTTGCGTGAACGCCTCCATCCGTGCCGCCGGTGAGGTTCCACAGCAGCCATGTGTCGATGGTGCCAAAGAGCAGGTCGCCCCTGTCCGCACTTTCGCGCGCGCCTGGTACGTTCTCGAGAATCCAGACGATCTTCGTGCCGGAGAAGTAGGTGCTCAGCGGGAGCCCGACTTTCTTCTTGAAGCGGTCCACGCCCCCGGTGGCGGCAAGTCGTTCGACGATGGCTTGCGTGCGCGTGTCCTGCCACACGAGCGCATTGCACACGGGCGTGCCGGTGTGCCTGTTCCACACGACGGTGGTCTCGCGCTGGTTCGTGATGCCGATCGCGGCGATGTCGTGTCGCGTGATGTCGGCCTTTGAGAGCGCGAGTCCGATCACTTCGCGAACGTTGGCCCAAATCTCCATGGGATCGTGCTCGACCCAACCCGGCTTGGGGAAGATCTGTGCATGTTCCTTCTGCCCCGAGGCGACGATGCCGCCGGCGTGGTTGAAGATGATGGCACGCGTGCTCGTGGTGCCCTGGTCTATGGCGAGAACATATTTCTCAGTCATGTCATTTCTCCGTATTTGTCGTCCTGAGTAAGCGACGGACGACAAGCGCTATTTCAGAATGGGCATCAGAATCGTCGACGCCCAGCCCGCGAGGACACCGCCAATGATCGGCCCGACGATCGGCACCCATGCATAGCCCCAGTCGCTGCCGCCCTTGCCCTTGATTGGCAACACAAAGTGCGCAATGCGCGGCCCAAGATCGCGCGCGGGGTTGATCGCATAGCCGGTTGGTCCGCCAAGCGATGCGCCAATGCCGATCACGAGTAACGCAACGGGCAGTGCGCCGAGTGCAGCGAGTCCACCGCCGGCGGGCTGGCGTCCAAAGCCGATGACGACGAAAACGAGCACGAAGGTGGCAATGACTTCGGTGATGACGTTCAGAAGGGGATTTCGGAGTGCGGGCGCGGTGGCGAATACGCCAAGCGTGCTGGCGGCATCGGGCTCCTCGTCGAAGTGCTGCTTGTAGGCGAGCCAGCAGATGGCGGCACCGAGGAAAGCACCCACGAGCTGTGCGGTCAGGTACACGAGCGTCGACGTCAGCGTCACGGGCACTCCCCCGCCGAACGACGTTGCTCCGCTGGCAATGAGGCCAAGTGTTACCGCCGGGTTGAGGTGTGCGCCGGAGTTGTAACTGGCGATGACGCCGGCATACACGGCGATGCCCCAACCGAAGTTGACGAGCAGGAAGCCGCCGCCATTTCCCTTGGTCTTCGTGAGCGCGACGTTCGCGACGACGCCGCAACCGAGGAGCATGAGGAGGGCCGTGCCGACGAGCTCTGACATGAAATCAGCTTCAATATTGCTCACGTTCATCTTCCTCAAGGTGGTGATTCCTGCGCCACGCATCCATCCCAGGGGATCATGCCCTCGCGGCATGTGTTCCGAGCGCCTACAATATCCCGTCGCCGCGAAACTGCAACCAGCGCGACGAACGCACGTTCTTCGCTTCGCCCCGAGACACGATCAATGACGATCATCAGGCAGGTTTTCGCGGCCACGTTCCTGGGCGTGTCCTCGGTACACGCCCAGGTCATCCAGCTCGATCGGCTGCGCACTGAGTATGCCCTGGGAAACACGCCGCAACACGTATGGCAAGCGTGTGGCATTGCTCGCGCAGATCGTCGTTCGATACACCCATGGGCGCGAGCGGGTCATCGCAACGGGCAACGGATGGAAGTCGTCCACCGGACCCATTCTGGCTTGGTGATGCGATCGCCGATCAACGCGAGATCGGTTCGTTTCCCGATGTCATTCCCGATGTGCTCACGCGCGGTCAGCCCAAGGCCACGAGCTCCGCAGGCTGGGGCGACGCCGGCGTGATCATCCCGTGGACGATGTACCTCACCTATGGGGACACCAGACTGCTCGCACGGCAGTACCCGAGCATGAAGCGCTACGTCGAGTATCAGCGCAACGTCGCTGGCGACAAGCTGCTGTGGAACAGCGGCTGGCATTACGGCGACTGGCTCGCCTTCTCCACCATTCGCGCCGATTACCCAGGGCGCGACAACCATCTGGGAGCGCTGGGAGGGCCAGAAGCCCGACAGCTCGTTTCGGGAAACGAGCATGAACTCGTTCAATCACTATGCGTACGGCGCGATTGGTGACTGGATGGTGCGCGTCGTCGCCGGCCTCGACCTCGATGAAGCAGCACCTGGGTACAAGCATCTCGTAGTTCATCCTCAGCCCGGCGGCACGCTCACCTCGGCACGTGCGGAGCTGATGACGCAATACGGGCGTGCGCTGTCTTCCTGGCAACTCAATGGCGGCCGTATGACGATGGACGTCCGCGTCCCCGCGAACACGCGTGCGACAATTCGCTTGCCCGGCGCAACGCTCGGGCTTGCGAAGGAGGGTGCGAGCGTGGTGGCTAGCGCCGCAGGCGTGACGTCAGCCAGGCAGGACGGCACTGCAGTTGTCGTCGAAGCAGCGTCCGGCAATTTCATCTTCAGCTATGATATGAAAAAATATGAACCACGGAGGAGAGAGAAAACTCCACAGCTGAACCGCAGAGGACGCGGAGAAGACGCAGAGGAACAACGCAGAGAACAGACATGGCAATTCTCTGCGTTGTGTTCCGCGATACATCAAAATTTATTGCTGAAAGGAGAGACGTCATGAGCATTTCCGACATCACCGCCGCGAACGGAGCGAGCAGCAGCGTGGGGATCTGGCCGCAAAAGCTCACGACGCCGAGCGGAAGCAATGATTCGGTGAGCCGATAGATCAGCCAGCTCGTGGCCACGCGGATGACCACGTGCCTACAAGCGAAACGCTCTGCCCGCCGAAGAACAGGCGAAAGTTGCGATGCTCGAGCACGCGTGTCAGTGAGGCCATGCGTCATCCATGCGAAATCTTCATACCGGATGAGTAATGCGCCCATCATGCTGTGCAAGCCCGAATGGCCGGTCCGGAACAGGACGATAGGTCTTTGTAGAATCCTTGTGCCGGACGATGGCACGCATGTGCGACCGTTACGCCATTCGAGGTAGAGTTCAGGGCAGCATCCCGCTCCCTAGAACCCACGAATGTCGTCCACGTATCGCCGTCTCAAGCACGTCGTCTTCGGCAGACCCCTGCCGAGTGAACGGCTTGAGCACGAGCGGCTGAACAAGAAGACCGCGCTGGCGGTCCTGTCCTCCGACGCAATCTCGTCGGTGGCCTACGCAACCGACCAGATCCTCTTCGTTCTCGGCGGCGCCATTGGTCTCGCGGCCGTGAATTACGTCCTGCCCATCTCGGCGGTCATCGTCGGGCTCCTGGTGCTCGTCGGCCTATCATATCGGCAGACTGTGTTCGCCTACCCGAATGGTGGCGGCTCCTACACCGTCGCGCGCGAGAATCTCGGCGACATGCCCGGCCTCGTCGCCGCGGCGGCGCTGCTCACGGACTATATCCTCACCGTGGCCGTCTCGATCTCCGGCGGCGTCGCGGCAATCACGTCGGCGTATCCGTCACTCGCGCCGCACACGGTGATGATCTGCTCGCTGTCGATCCTAATGCTCGCCACGGTGAACATGCGTGGCGTGCGCGAATCGGGCGTGGCGTTCTCCGTCCCCACGTATGCCTTCATCGCGATGATGCTCGCATTGCTTGGCGTCGGCGCGTATCGGTACTGGACAGGACACGAGCTGGCCACGCTGACCGCCGCCCTCGAGGTGGACCCAGCCACTGCGCACAAGGGCATGTCGCCGATCACAGGCTTCGCACTCGTGTACCTACTGATGCGTGGCTTCGCCGAGGGCTGCGCGGCCATGACAGGAACGGAGGCGATCTCCAATGGCGTGATGGCCTTCAAGGCGCCAGCGCAGAAGAATGCCGCGACCACACTCGGCTGGATGGTCGCGATTCTCGCGATATTCTTCCTTGGCGTCTCGTTCCTGGCACAACACTATCAGGTGATGCCGACGACGCAGGAGACCGTCCTCTCGATCCTCGGGCACCACGTCTTCGGTGGCGGACCGCTCTACTACGGACTTCAATACACGACGTTCGCTGTACTGGTGCTCGCCGCGAACACGGCCTTCGCAGATTTTCCGCGCCTCGCCGGCATTCTTGCGGGCGACAAGTACATGCCGCGCCAGCTCGCCGCGCGCGGCGATCGCCTTGCGTTCTCCAATGGGATCCTGGCGCTGGCGCTCGTCGCGTGGCTGCTCGTGTGGATGTTCCACGGTGACACGAACGCACTCGTTCCGCTATACGCCATTGGCGTATTCGTCTGCTTCACGCTCTCACAGGCCGGCATGGTCGTGCACTGGCGCAAGACGCACGATTCGGGTTGGAAATGGAAGGCGTGGCTCAATGGAATCGGCGCCGTCGCGACTGGTCTCGTCTCGATCATCCAGATCGTCACGAAGTTCACGACCGGCGGTTGGATCATCGCCGTGATCATACCGGCGATCATCCTGCTGCTCCGAAAGATCCACACACACTACACGGATTTTGCCGAGGAGGTGAAGTTCGATGGGCAGAGTCCCATCAACCCGATGCACCATACTGTCATAGTGCCAGTCAACGGCATCACCAAGGCCACGTCAGGAGCGCTCGTCTATGCGACAACGATCTCGTCGGAGGTCGTTGCGGTGTACATCGAGGTCGATCCGCGGGACACGGAGCGCCTGCGCGCCGACTGGGAGTCGTGGGATATCGGGGTGCCGCTGGACGTCGTGCCGTCACCCTACCGGTCGATCCTGAAGCCACTGGTCGAGTATGTCGCAAATCTCCGAATGGTGAGTCCCGGCGAGTTGGTCACGATCGTTGTCCCGGAAATCGTCCCGAAGCGCTGGTGGGAACACCTGCTGCACAACAAGACGGCTTTGTACATCCGCACCGCCTTCCTCTTCAAACCAAACGTTGTCGTGACGGCGATCCCGTACCTGGTCGGCCACGCCTATCGGATCCGTGAGATGATCGACCACGACGAAGATCTCGATAGCGTGACTGGCGACGAGGACGCTATCGTTCCTTATGGTCGTGCATCCTGAGCCACCGTCGGCCGACGTCATTCTCGTCATCGACGACGAGCCGCAAATTCGGCGCGTCGTTCGCAATGCACTGGCTGAATCGGCTCGACGGGTCATCGAGGCCTCATCTGGTTCGGAGGGCATCGATCTGGCGGCTGCCGAACAGCCGGCATTGATCGTCCTGGACCTCGGGCTTCCGGACCAGGATGGGCTCAGCGTCTGCCAGCATCTCCGGAGCTTCACCTCCGCTCCGATCATCGTGCTCTCGGCGCGGCACTCCGATCACGAGAAGGAGCGACTGCTCGACGCGGGTGCAGACGACTACGTCACCAAGCCGTTCAGTACACTCGAGCTCAAGGCGCGCGTACGTGCGCAACTGCGGCGCGCGGCAGCGCGTGTCGCCGGAAAGGGTCACGACGGAATCGTGAAGGTGAGCGATGTCACGATCGACCTCGTGGCCCGCACGGTGAAGCGAGCCGACGTCGAGGTGCACCTCACGCCGACGGAGTGGAACCTCCTGCGAGTATTCGTCGGGCATGCGGGCCAGACGCTCACGCACTCGCAGTTGTTCAACGCCGTGTGGGGGGGCGCGGCAGGAGATGCTCAGCAATATCTGCGTGTCTACGTCGGCCAGCTGCGGCGAAAGTTGGAAGTTGATCCCGTGCGGCCGAGGCTGATTCGTACGGAGTCGGCAGTCGGATATCGGTTTGAGCTTGCCGACTAGCCCATGAAAACTCGCAAGTGGCTCATCTGGTTTGGCGTGCTCGCCTTACTGGCGCTCGCGATGTGGCCCATCCGCGAGGAGCTCGACAAGGCGCACATCACGATCGCATTCCTGCTCGTTGTACTCGGCGGAAGCGCGGCAGAGGGACGAGCGCTCGGGATATCGCTTGCCGCGACAGCCTTTCTCGTCTTCAACTGGGTGTTCCTTCCGCCGTACAACACACTCGTCATCGCGAACCCGCTCGATTGGCTCGTGCTGATTGCGTTCCTCATCACTGGTGTCGTTGCAGCGCAGTTGCTCGAAAAACAAAGACGCGCGCGCGAGGAAGCGGAGCGTCGCGCCGCCGAGATCGATCGCCTGGCGACGCTTGGCGCCGAGACATTGAATGCGCCTCGGGCAGAAGATGCCCTGGACGCGATTGCGAGCGTCATTCGCGACGCGATGGGAGTCGAGCAATGCGTCATCGCGACTGGCGGAGCGGCACCATCCAACGCATCAACCCTTTCCATTGCACTGAACGTCCGTGAGCGAGTCGTTGGAACGTTGCGCCTCTCGTCGTCACGGCCGTTCGAGCTCACGCCAGACCAGCGCCGCGTCCTGGCTGCGCTGTCATACTATGCCGCACTCGGACTCGAGCGCGTACGGCTTACCGATGCAGCGGCCGAGGCAGAGTCGCTGCGTCGCGCGGATCGGTTGAAGGATGCGTTGCTCGCGTCCGTCTCGCATGACCTCCGCACGCCACTCACGGCGATCAAGGGAATTGCGAACGAAGTGTGGACGGGCGGTGATCCCTCGCGCGCGATGGCCATCGAGGAAGAAGCGGACCGCCTGAACGAGCTCGTGGATGACTTGCTGGAGTTCTCACAGATCAATGCGGGTGTGGTTCGGTTTGTCCCAACCATCAATACCGCGGATGAAGTCGTCGGAACGGCACTGGAGCGCGTGGAGGCGGCGCACGGAACTGGTCGAATTGATGCACATGTTGCGAACGAGGGCGCGATTCTCGTCGGTGAGTTCGACCTCGCCCATGCAACAAGGGCCCTCACGAATCTTCTGGAGAACGCGTTGAAGTACTCACCTGCCGCGAGCCCGGTTGTGCTTCGGGTTGTCCGGCACGATGGTCGAGTGCGGTTTACCGTCGAGGATTCGGGATCGGGTGTTGCCGTGGGCGATGAGGAAAAGATCTTTGACCCTTTCTATCGTGGGGCTGCCGCTTCGGCCGATACTCGGGGAACGGGACTCGGGCTCGCGATCGCGCGCCAATTGGTCTCGGCGCAGCGCGGGACACTTGTGTATGAGCGGCGAGAGAAGGGTGGAAGCCGTTTCGTCATGGAGCTTCCCGCAGTGACAGGACCTGTACAGTATTTGTAGAATTCTTGTGCATGAGCGCCGTCTCCCAATGCGATCCTCACGGCACCGGTGACAACGTGAGAGCGAAGCCACAAGGAGCTCGCTTTGCTCGCCCGCACCGCACTGTGCATCAGCGTCGCGATCGCGCCACTTGGCGCGCAACAGACCGACTCGGTTGCCGCACCATTCTCGAAGTACGACTGGACGTGGCTGAACGGCAATAGCCGCCAGAAGGAAGCTGTCCTCGACGGCAAGTACTTCACCGGCGAATTCCGCGCCGACATCACCTACGTCGCGGATTTCAACCACCCGCGTGACCACACACTGGTCGGCACGAGCGAGAGCGGCCGCACGGGCGAGGTGCAGGTGCAGCAGCTTGGCATCGGCGGCGATTTCCATGCGGGAAATGCACGCGGCCGCTTCATGACGCAGTTCGGCATGTACAGCACGATGACGCCGCGCAATGATGCGAGTCCCGGGCGCGGGCAATGGAAGCTGGATGACGCGTATCGGTACCTGTCCGAGGCCTACGGAGGGTATCACTGGAATGCCATGCACGGCATCAACCTCGACGCGGGCATCTTCATGTCGTACGTCGGGTTGTTCAGCTACTACAACTTCGACAACTGGGCGTATCAGCCGTCGTACGTGTCGTCGAATACGCCATGGTTCTTCAACGGCATTCGCGCGCAGTTCTTTCCCGCGGAGAACCTGAAGATCGAACCGTGGCTGGTGAATGGCTGGCAGTCCTACGGAATGTTCAACGAGCAGCCCGGCGTCGGCATGCAGGTGCTCTATCGGCCAACGAGCCGAGTGTCTCTGCACTCGAACAGCTACTACGGCGCGGATTGGCTGGCGATTCCCGACCGGAAGCGCGTGCACACGGACAACAGTGTGCAGGTGAAGTATCTCGATACGGCAGATGCCAGTGGACTGAGCAAGGCCGCGTTCTCACTCACCGTCGATGCGGGTTGCGAGTCGGGTGGCGGGGTGAGTTGCACGGGAGGAACCGACCCAAAACAGAGCTTCGTCGGCTTCATGCTCTACAACCGCACATGGCTCAATCACGACAAGCTTGCTGTCACACTCGGCGGCGGCGCCATGAACAACCCAGGGCGGTATCTCGTACTCGTCCCGCCAATCAATGGCGCGACGGCATTGTCGGGGACGCCGTACTTCACCGCGAATGCCGGCGATCCGTTCAAGGCCTGGGATGCGACGGCAACGGTGGACATGATGCCCGACCAGTTCACGACCTTTCGCGTCGAGCTGAATCATCGCGCGTCGAGTGTGCCGTACTTCGCCGGCTCGGGAGGCATCAGCCCGCCGGGTGGGAATGTCGGTGCGGCGGGATCAGCCGTTGACGGATTCACCCCAGACCTTCGGACGCACGAGACGCGATTGAACATCGCGCTCCTCATCAAGCTGTAGATGCGTTGCCATGCCACCGAATTCCTCGAGCGAATCGCGCTCATGGATCCGGGCGAGTGGACGGCGCGCGCATTGGAGTGCTCGCTGGCGGTCTCACCGCAGCTGGAGACGGCGCTCGAGCATGCGCTGAAACAGGAAGCGTCAGCTTTTGATGCGTGGTCCGTGCGTGACGACGTCGAGACACTGCTCTTCCGACTGATGTCCACCGTACCGCATGCAATCCTGGCCTCGAGCGAAGCGAAGGCACCCGCGCCTACGCCGCGCACTGGTGCCGGTCGTGGTTAGCCGCGCAGCGCAATGCCAACGAGGCCCGCGGCCAATATCAGCACGGGGTCGGCGAGTCGCTTGGTTCGCAGTACGATCGCGAGCGCAAACATGAAGATGACCCATGCTCCCGCATCTGTCAGCGCGCGCCGGTCCAGGACAAACATGGCGCCGACGATAGCACCCGTGGCGGCCGCCGTGACACCGGCGATGGTGGCGCGCAGTCGCTCATTCGCCGCGAAGAAGTGAAATCAGCGCGTGACCAATACTACGAACACGTACACCGGCAGAAATACGCCGAGCGACGCGGCACAAGCGCCGAGCGGGCCCGCGACGAGATATCCGTGAAGGACACCGAACCGTGCAGCCTGGTGAAGAGCCAGAACTCGATCTGACCGGCGATCGAGCGCTTTGCGCCGGCGCTCGTCACGCGTGCGTCGAGCACAAGCTCGTCGGACAGCTTGACAGGCACTCGTACTGGAAGGGTAGCAAATTTGCTACCGGGCCCGCCAATGCGTCCCGGAAGCACCGATTCGAGCGGGGACGTGGCCAATGTGGAATGACACCTGTTCGACTTGTACATCTACATGTACGTTACACTATGTCAACTCACTACTCAATCGCCGAGGCGCGGAGCCGCCTCCCCACCATCGTGGATCAGGCCGAGTCCGGCGTCGAGGTCCTGCTCACCCGCCGCGGCAAGCTCGTGGCTGCGGTCGTTGGACTGCGCGCGCTCGAACGGCTCAGGGAGCACCGGCCTGAATTCGGGGCAACCTATCGGGATTTCCTCGCGCGCTACTCGCTCGACGATGTCGGCCTGGAGGCAGAGGCCTTCGCGGAAGTTCGCGGAACGGATGATGGCCGAAAGGTCACGCTGTGACCATGCGGTATCTCCTGGATACGAACATCGTGTCTGCACCAATCGCCAGGCGCCCCGATCCGAACATCGTGCAGCACCTCGAAGAGCGCGGGCTCGAATGTGCGATCGCCGCGCCGGTGTGGCACGAGTTGACGTACGGCTGCCGCCGGCTTCCACGGAGTCGCCGCCGATCGGCGCTGGAGACCTACTTGAACGACGTTGTGCACGCATCATTTCCCATCCTCCCCTACGATGAGACGGCGGCTACCTGGCATGGGCTCGAACGAGCACGGCTCGAAGCACTCGGCCGACCAGCCCCGTACGTGGACGCGCAAATCGCGGCGATTGCCCACACCAACACACTGGTGCTCGTCACTGTCAATACGAAGGATTTTGCAGCCTATTCCGACCTCGAGGTTGAGAACTGGTCAAAGCGGCGCAAATGAACGCGAGCGAACTACGCGAGCTGATCGCCATAACAGCCCGCCGTTATGGAACGTAGAAGATTCCCAACTGAGCGAACCTGCTGCGCACCAGTTCGGACGCCATGGGCTCGAACGAGTTGGCGCTGCCGACGTGAATCCGGTACGGCTGCCTGAGAACTTGCGTCAGGTGATACCACGCGACCAACTCGGCGACATCGTCATGCCAGTTGCTGCTCCCGTAGACCGAGACAAACGGCGTACGACTGAGCGCCAAATAAAGAAGTTGTACCTCACCAGCCCTGAGCAGCCTGCCCCCTGGGCGGAATATGGTGCTGTCGAGTAGCGGACTGGCATACAGCGTTGCGATCGTGGTCCTTGCCGTCCAGACACTCTTCGAGAATGGCGTCTCGTGCGGATCCGCCGCCGTAGGCATCAAACCGAGCACACCGTCGACCACATGTGTGGCTTCATGGAGCAAGATGTAGAGGACGCATTATGCCGACGGCAAGGCGTCGATTTGTGCAGGGCGAGTCACTGAGCTGGCCAATGGCGTTGCGATCGACGGCTGGGGCCAGATTATAGTCGTGAACATCGGCAACGATGCATCTTCCGCATGCGCTGAGCGTAATGCTCGAGGAAACTGCGAATCCCAAGCAGCGGCAGATCACCTGAAGTGGTGCGGATCACCACGACTTGACGCAAACGCGTGGAGAACGATGACGAGCTTAGAGTTCGCGCCAAAGTTCTGCAAAGTCCTCTAGACCGCGCAATCCCAACGCGTCGATGAGCCGACGTGCTTGGGCTCGCGTATCGCCACCAGCCTCGATCGCATACCGAAGTGCAGGCGCGACCTCGTCAAACGGCAGATATGGGTATTCTCCTTGGAGAATCGAACGGACTATCCGATCCACTACTTGCATGCCCCGTGCAGGATCGTGCGCGGTCATCTCGGCAATGCGGCTCCAAGCAGAGGTAAATTGGCGTGCGCGGCGATCAGTCATGGCGACCGTTCTCTCCGTGAGACGGAGGGCGTCGTCAATGCTCAAGTGGGGCGTGGCGACAAGCATATCCATCCCCTGAAGCTCCTCGTCCTTTTCCGGACCGCTCGGCGTTGCATCGAGAATGTCGAGACGCCAACTCCACAGACGAACCAAGCCCGGAACACGATCCACTACACTCTCTGCGCTCGCGTCTGACCAGGAGCGATAGATCCCCCAATAGCAACGGCTCCTCTGTTCCGCTGTGGCAGAAGCAAAAGCGTTTTCAACAAGATGGTCAGAATCAGCAGGTAGTGCGATCTGATCAAGCAGGGCCGCCACAACGTGGTTGAGGATGGAATCGCGGACGCGTCCCCTACGATCTTCGTCCCTTGCCGTGCCAGGAAGTGCGGTTGCGGACGCAACGGCAGCGTACCAGGTCCGCAGCTTGTTGAACAACGGAACTCGCGGGCGATGGTTCGTGACATACATGCCAAAAGCAGGATGTGCCAGCAGGGAGGTATCACCCCCGTCGAAGAGCGTAGCGAGGTGGCGCTCCACCCAGACTGGTGCCATCCAGAACAGCTGTCCAAGTTTCTGTCCCAACGATGCCTGTGCCAGGCGCGCGTTGGTGGACGTGTCCGTGATTGCGCGGTCGAGGTGGTGTGCCAGACGCTCCTCAATCGGCGAGTTGACTAGTGGCGGCCACACCCACTGACTATCGAAACGGCGGGTTTCGAAATCCTTCCATGCCAGGACGAGCAACATTTCCATCGCCCGTCCGGTCAGCGAACTCCAGCACCGCTGGCGCAAGCTGTCGAAGTTTTCAAGTGGCTCGAGCGACCCCTCTTCGGTCCAGACGACTGGCGAATCGAGGATGCGATCAGCGAGCGCCCACGCCTCTGAGATAAGAAGCGGCGTGAGGGGCGAGCGTTCCACGAGTTCCTGAATCAACTCGCACGCCTTTGTCATCGTATGCCGTTGCGGCTCGAGTGTGACTCCGGGGGGAGGCGACGATGCGCGGTTCAAGAGCACGGTGGCGAGGCGAATGACACTATGCCCGTCAACAGGTGTACCCTGCGCCAGCGCGGCTCGGATTCCAAGCGCAATGGAGTCGAGGAATGCAAGGTCCACCGATGTCGTATCGAGGGCCGCAACCCACTCTGGAAGTCGGTCGGGGTCTTGAGTGCCGAGCGCCATCAATGCGGCGCGAAGTGTCTCTCCCTCTCTGCCGTTCTCTTCACCTTCCGTATCGGATACATGCCAGGACGCGAGGTACTGAATAAGAGCCTGTGCATCAAGGCCAGATAGCCTGTCGAAGTCCGCCGCACTGTAGGCGCCCCTCGTCATGACTCCAGAACTCCATGATCCTGTTTCATCGAGCGACTGCTGTCTCTCAGCCGGGACTTCCGCCGCAACGGCGAGCTTCTCGGCAAGAGGCCTCAAAATCGCTGGAATCCTATCATGAAACCAGCGGAGGCGCGATCGCTGCCAGTCTTGAATTATATCGGAGCGCTCATCCGGACTGTCTTCAATGCCGAAAAAGAGGAGATGGTCCGTCACCCACTCGGTCGGGGGCCCGTCCTTAAGCCTCGTCGCCAACGTCTCCTGCACGTCGGAGTCGAGCTCTTCGAAGTGAGCGCGAAGCAGACTGGCAATTTCTCGTCCTCTGCTCCCCGGCCACAGTGCGGTTTCGTTCCGCGCGAATGCGTTCGCGCGGGCAACCAGCGACGGAGACAATTCGCGGCCCTCCGCGAGGAGCGCCATTTGAATGCGGGGGAAAATCCCGATAGCATTGTACGTATCCATCACCGCGAGGACAGACTCAAGGGCCGATGCGTCGTCCGATAGCCGGATGCCCATCGCGTAGAGCGCGTGCGCAAACCCCTCTCGAACGTTGCCGCGGATAGTTCCGTCGCGAACATCCTCGCACCATTGAGAATCGCTCTCGTAGGACGTCGGCGGCTGGGAAAATGGATCCAGCCAGCGACTCACGGTGAGAGACTCTTCGTCCACAGCGTCAGCTTCGTCGGAAGCCTTGTGAACTGTCAGCGCCTCCCTCGTCACCACTCGCTCGTACAGCTCGAACCGTACGCTCCTGACCGCGCGGATGCACTCGACTAGACGCCCCGCAAGGAGGCGCAGCGCTTTGTCGCCGTCAAGTTGCTCGAGCGCGGCGACTGCAGTCGTCAGCAGCAATGGAAGATCGTGGACATCGAGCGTTTCAAGCACCCAAGAGTCGCTCGAGAAAACCCTTGTCCCCAGTACACGCAGGCGCGCGACGTAATCCGCGGAGTTCTCGGCCGGCGCCTGTGACGGAACAATTGCACTGCGCATTCTGAGCACCGAATGCATGACAACGAAGGCCTCGTCTCGCCTACGAGTCGCCAGCGACACAGCAACTTCGAGGGCCTTGTGCCCGATCATCACCTGAAAAACGATGGAGGGCGCGCTCTTCAGCAGGCGAGCGAGTGGCGCGACGTATTCCTCGGGAAGCGCTACGAGTGCGTCGGCGATCACGGCCCATACGAACGGATTTTCGGAATTCGCCGGGATGCTGCGAAGTATCTCCGCGACTGCTGCAGGGCGATGAGAGGCCATTCGCAGCAGGTACTCCCCCTCTGGCCACGCCACTAGCTGCCACGACCCATCCTCATGGACTAGCCGATCCGGAGGGTGGCTGAAGAAACCGGCAATGCGCAAAGGTTCCAGCCATTCCGCACTTTCGACGCGCATGAAGAAACGTCGACGTTGATGCGGACGGACTGTCCGAGATCGCATGAGTGCAACGTCATCTTCCGTTGGGTGCGCCAACTCCGCAAGGCCATCCACGTCGGTACGCGTATCGAATATCGGGCCGGTGCGGGCATAGAGGAGTGAAGAAAGCTCGTCAAAGTAGACTCGCAGCGGCCCGACTGGCGGGCTTGGTACCCGTGCGTGTGCGCTACCTTGAAATGCGTTGTGAATGGTTGTCCAGCGACCAACGACGGGATCCGTGCGGGGAAGACTCAATGCGCTGGCGACCCGAAGAGGAAGCACTTCTTCCCTCTCGCGGACGTCGAAAGCATTCTGAACTGCGGTCGCGGCCGCAGTGATGACTTCCGCGCTCAGTGGAAGATCCAAGGCGACGGAAATGGCTTCGCTAAGCTGCTCAAGGATCTGAGCGGGTGTAGTTCTTTGGCGCGCTGTTGTTTCCAACTGACGTATTACGACATTAGAGAGCTCGCGGCCACAATGCGCCAGCAAGTAGGCCAATGCTGGTGAGTCAGGCCACGAACACAACGACCGGCCTTTGCGAAACAGGTCGGCGATGGATGGGTCGAGATCGCCAAGCGCCGCAGCAACTAAGTCGTCGCGCGTTTGGGAGGTAGGCGCTGGCGGTGCGGCGTTGTCAGGCATCTGCTGCGTTGTTACCGTTGTCGAAGCGCGCGAAGTGCGCGCTATAACTCCTATGCCTTGTCCGGTCGTTTCAACGCTCTCCATTTGCTCTGCCTCTCGTCAGTCTTCCTCTTCCGCTGGCCAAGTGGATATGCAGTCGAGATCCAAAGCTCATCATTCCCGCTCTTTGCGCTACTCGCCGGGACGGCTTTCAAGACGATAACAAGGCTCCGCCCTTGGGAGGCCACGTGATCCATAACCTTACATCGAAAGGGCGAGTGTTCTGCTTCCACAAACCGAAAACCCTGAAACGCCTCGTGCACTCGATCCGCAGCGAGTTGCGCATCACCGTCTGAGGCAATCTGGCGTTGTTCGCGGATGTGGCGCTAGCTAGTGTCCGTCCTGAAACTCTGACGGAGGGTTTTGTAAGGGTGTGAACGAGTGACGCATCCGGTGATGGGGTTCTCCCAACGATGATGTACGTTGGCGTTGTCGAGACACCAAACTCCATCACGCGGAGGCACCGCCGAATGCGTCACGTATCGCCACAGCTGCCACTGACCGCGCCGTGGATCGCGCATGCGCACGCCGCTGACTTGGCGGCGATGAGCGCGCTACTTGACGAGCAACCTGCGGTGGGCGCGCGCGTTCAGCAAGACCTCGAAGCGGGCTGTCCGACAAATGCCCACACCGGGCGTCCCGGCCTCACGGGCGAGCAAGCGCTCCGCCTGCTGCTCGTGCGGCAGTTGACGGGCTGGACGTACGCCGAGTTGGCGTTTCATCTCGCCGACTCGATGACGTATCGCGCGTTCTGTCGCGTGAGCGCGCTGACGGCGACGCCCTCGAAATCCGCGTTGGCCGCGACGCTCCGCCGCGTGTCGCCGTACACCCTCGCGACGCTGAATGATGAGCTGGTGACAAGTGCCGTCGCCCGGCACCTGGAGCCGGCGCGCACTGTGCGCATGGAGGCGACGATGGTGC
>JAQBPY010000408.1 GCA_028287285.1 Gemmatimonadota bacterium | reverse complement strand
CGGGGGGCAGCGCCACCTAAAGCAGTTCCGGTGCCAGATATTGTCTTGCCAGTAAGTTGTTGCAATATAACGACTTGTAGCAATAAAGCGACCGGAATTCCGGTCGCTTTGTGTCGAAATGAAACGCCTCCGAGCCGCACGGCTGCGTCGTTCTGCTACATAAACGGCTCAGGCGTGATTCCCTTGCGAGCCATGAAGCTGTCCGGCGTGCCTTCCTCCACCGTGACGTCCCAACCACTGTACCGCCGCCGAAGTTCATCAATGGAAACCGACGTCCGCTTCCCCGCAACAATGGTCTGCACAAGATGCACGCCGCCATCCGCCGTCGCGCTCTGCAGCACCTGGATCACGCGCGCGCGTTCCGCCGCACCAAGCCCCGCGAATGCTGCGGGCGTATAGATCACCGCGGTCAGCGGCGCGTCTGGCGTGAATGACTCCAGCCCCGCCGCACTCGCATGCACACGCTCGCCAAGCCCCGCCTGCGCAGCGGCATCCATCACCCGCTGCACATCATCAGGCTCGGAGAGCGTCGTGACGTCACAGCCGTTGGCCGCAAGATAGAGCGCGGGCGTCTGCATCTCCGCACCCGCGACGAGCACGCGCGAATCGCCGGCCACCGGCTGCACCGCACGGACCACGAGATCATCCTGGCTCAGTCCCCAATGCTCGGGACGGCGAAGCTCCGCCATGAGCTTCGTGTAGTTCTTGCGCCACACCGCATAGCTCTGGAGACGCAGGCGCTTGAAGATGATCTTGTCCACCTCGGCGCAGAGCAGGAACTCCGTGAGCGCGAGCTGGTCAGCCTCCGCCAGCGTCCGCACCGCCTCATCCGCAATGGAGAGCAGCACGGCGCGCGGCACCGACTCCTTGTAGATCTCGATCTCTCGCTCGACGTACTGGGCGTACTCGTACTTGAGCGAATGCGATGGTCGCTGCGCCATCCGAACCCCAGGATGCTGGACATCACAAAGGTACTGTCGCGGTCGGCGTATGCAAGTGGCTGGCAGCAATACTGTTAGCCAATTGTTGTTCGGGTGTCACGCCGGCTCGACATGCACAATTGCCTCTGCCGCGCCGAGCTCCCGCGCAATGGCCCGCTCCACATCATCCGTGAACTCATGCGCCGCGGTCACCGACGTCGCTCCGTCCACGAGAATCGTCACCTCCGTGAACAGATGCCCCGATGCCGTGCGGCGCGAGCGTGCCGCGCGAACGCCCTTCACCCCGGGAATCGTCCGAACAATTCCCGCCAAACGCTCTGCATCAACGGCGCGTGCATCCACCAGAATGGGAATGGACCCGCGCAGGATCTGATATCCGCTCCATGCGATGATCAACGCCACGATCAATCCCAGCGCCGCATCCGCACGCAGGAAGCCAAGGTGTGACAACACCAGCGATGCGAGCGCCAGCGCCGTGACGAGAATGTCGCTGGCCGTATGTGCCGCATCGGCGAGGAGCAGGGAACTCGAGAGCACGCGCCCGCGCCGGCGCTCATAATACACAACGAAAAGATTCACGCCGAGCGAAGCGACGAGGATCATGCCGTCGAAAAACGTGGCCTTCGGTATCACCGACGCCGTCGTGAGCGCGCCCACGCTCTGTCGCAGCAGCTCGAAGCACGTGATCGACAGGAATCCCACGATTCCCAACGTGCCGAGCGTCTCGAACTTCTCATGTCCATATGGGTGATCGTCGTCCGGTGCACGAGACGCGATCGACACGGCCAGGATCGCAACGCCGTTGCTCAGCATGTCGAGGACGGACTCCAGCGCCGCGCCCAGCACCGTGAGTGCGCCTGTGCGTGCCCCGATCCCTATCTTGAGCGCCGCGGAGATGGCGTTCAATGCGAGCACGACCATGAGCGCGCGCCGGACACCAACGGAGCGCATGCGCGAAGTCTCGTCTCCGACGGTATCGGTGCGCAACGGTGTGAGCATCGGGATGCATTCTGTCTAGCTTACACGCGTCATGTCAACGTCTCGGAGATTCACGGATGCCGGAATTGCCGGAAGTCGAAGCTGCTGTGCGCCGTTTTCGCAGGAAGGCCGTGGGCAGAACCATCGCGAAGGTCACGCTCCTGCACCCTTCGCTCCAACGGCGCATCACTCCGGCTCGGCTCCGGGCGATCGCAGGCGCCACCATCGCAGCGGTCGAGCGCCGGGGCAAGCATCAGCTCATTCATCTGGACGACGGACGAATCCTGCTTGCGCACTTTCGCATGAACGGCGATTGGGAGTACGGCAACGCCGGCGACGATCTGCAACGCTTCGCGCGCGCGACGATCGACTTCACCGACGACTCACGCATCACCTTCGTTGATTCGCGCGCGCTCGGCACCATCGAGCTGCATGCGGCTGGAACGCTGCCCGACCTTGGACTCGGTCCGGATGCAGCATCGGCCTCATGGACCGCAAGGCAGCTCGGCACATCGCTGGCAGCGCGCAAAGGGCCCATCAAGCCCGCGCTCCTCGATCAGAAACTCGTTGCCGGCCTCGGAAACATCTATGCCTCGGAGGCGCTGTGGCGCGCCAAGATCAACCCCAGGACACCGTGCAACACGCTCACGGCGAAGCAGGTGAGCGATCTACGGAAGGCCATTGCAGCTGTACTCAAGCGCGCGAAGGGCACCCGCTATACCGACGACAGCACCGTCCACCTCGACGTCTATGATCGCGAAGGCGTGCCCTGCCGCCGATGCAAGACGCCGGTCGTACGTTTCGCGCAGGCGGGCCGTTCAACCTATTGGTGTCCTGTCTGTCAACGGAACTGAGCTCTTGCGCCATCACAACGTGTTGTAACAACCACTAGTCGACCGCCTCGAGCAGCGCAGACTTGATGTACCCGGTCTCCGGCACCCCGAGCAGCTCCGGATGATCCAACGGCTGTCCGCGAAATTCACGCAGCATCATACGTCGCCCACTGTCTGCCGCCGCCGCCTCGAGCATCTCCAGGAACAGCGGCTTCGACAAGTGGAATGAGCAGCTCGCGGTGAACAGCAGGCCACCCGGCGCGAGGAGACGCATCGCCCGCAGATTCACCTCCTTGTACCCCCGAAGTCCGCTCTCCAGTGCCGAGCGCGTTTTCGCGAACGCCGGCGGATCCAGCACGATCGTGTCGAATCGCACTCGCTCTCGCTCCCTGGCCTTCAGGTACTCGAATGCATTGGCTTCGACGAACTCGCCGTTCGTCAGGTTGTTGCGGCGAAAATTCTCCTCGGCGCGCGTGAGTGCGTGCGCCGATGCATCCAGTGCGATGACGTGATCGGCGCGTTGCGCAAGATGCAATGCGAACGACCCGTGATAGCTGAAGCAGTCGAGTGCCTGGCCGTGAGCAATTTTTCCCACGAGCGCGCGATTCTCGCGTTGATCGAGAAAGGCTCCCGTCTTCTGGCCACGCCATGGCGCGGCCAGGTAGCGCACTCCATGTTCGCGTACCTCGATCTCATCGGGGACGCTGCCGAACAGAAGCTCCACCTCGTTGCCAAGACCTTCCTTCGCCCGCAGTGGAACGTCATTGCGCGCGAGAATACCCGTCGGTTTCACTTGCGTGCGCAGGGCCTCGACGATCTCGACACGAAACGTCTCCAGGCCCGCACTCATGAGCTGCACCACCAGCCATTCGTCGTACCGGTCAACCACGAGCGAGGGCAGGAGATCACCTTCGCCATGTACCAGTCGAAACGCATTCGCATCCTGCTCGAGCCCGCTGCGGCGCGCCACCGCACGTCCAATGGCATGGTTCCACCATTCGGCATCGATGACCGCATCGGCGTTCGCATCCAGCAAGCGCAACGAGATCTCCGAGTGCGGACTCCACAGTGCCACACCAAGCGGCTTGCTTCGCTGGTCCGTGACACGCACGGCGCCTGCACCTCCCGCAGGTCGCTCCATCACGTCGCTGCGATAAATCCACGGGTGACCCGTAGCCCATCGGCGAGCACCCTTCGCGGAAACCATGGCAGATAGCATGGCGAAAGCTAAATGATCGTTCCGCTCGCGTGGCGCAGGGTATGCCCCCTTCGGCCTGGCAACCGGCACGATCCGAGGCTCGGTGTGAAGGCACCGGCGTAAGGCGTCAGCGCCCCAGCCGACCCATCGCTTCGATGTTCGAGCGTACGATGAATGCAAAGATCTCGCGTGCGGACTCCGCCGAGATCGTCCGTGCCGCCGGCAGGATGTTTCCCGGAATGCGAGTCTGGCCCATCACCGCGCGGACTCGCTGCGTGACATAGGTCGGCGTACCTTCCGGAATCATCGAGAGATCGTCGCGACCGAACACGACGATGCGCAGGTTCTCAACGCCTGGGACCTTTGAGAAAAATCCGCGAAGCATGTCCCCGAATGCCGGCGTCGCGACCACCGCGTAAACGGGACGGCGGAGCAGAAGTGCCCATTCGCCGCCGAGCAATTCCGGCCGAACGGTTATGACGATGGTTGGCTTGTGGAGCTGGCCAGCCAGCGACGTCACCCAGTCGGCGTGCGCGGCGGTCGTGATGAGCAGGTCGGCGCGCCACGCCATACCGGGCGCGTGGCCTTCCGCTTTCAGCTCGTCAGCAAGCACGCCCTCCGGCTCGAGACCGAAGTCATCTCGGAGCTCGCGGCAGAGTCCCTGAATCTGGTCTTCCGTGCTCGCCACGATGAGCACGCGGAGACGCAGCGTCTCCACGCAGCGCTGCAACCATCCGGAAAGCTCGGGACCCGGAATTTCGCGCGCGAGTCCAGCCGTCAGCATCTCGGTGAGCCACAGCTCCGGCAGCGGAGATGAGCCTCCCGTCTCTCCCTTTCGTGAGGAGACATAGACGCCGCCCCGCGGACGCAGCTCGACCAATCCCTCCTTCTGCAGCTCCTTGTACGCGAGGATCACGATGCGATAGTCGGCGTCGAACTCCGGAGCGACCTCGCGCGACGTAGGCATGCGATCGCCAGGACGAAGCGTGCCCGACTCGATGCCGCGCAGCACCCGGCCGAAACGCTGTTTTCGGGTCACGTCGCGTCGAGACTTTCTGCGCCTGATGGGAATTGGCGGAAGCATCGTCCTGCTGCCGAGCATATTCTCGGCATGCAACTCTCCCTCCCCCGTCTAACCATCGATTTTCGTCGAACAGGAGATTATTGAAAGGGAAATCAAACAATCTTCGACACGATTCAGAATCGAGGCGGCGCACGAAGTGTTCAATGAGGCGCTGGCTCGTGCGGACGTCGTCGCCATCCTTCAGCCTTTCTTCATTCCGACGATCAACTGAAAAATCCGGTGACGAGATGATCAGGGCGGCGCACTGCGTCGCCCTGATTTCTTGTATCGGCCGCCGAGGTGATGGATGTGCCGAGCGTGGCGAGACCGTCCCGCGTACATTAGCATTGCTCCGCGACTCGGTTTTCGCTCACAACCATTCGGCGCCGCCGCCATCCATGGCAACACAGGAACAGTCTGGCCCCGCACGGCTGGTCGAGCGCGGCGGGTGGATCGCGCCGCTGCTCGTGGGAATCGTCCTCCGTCTGCTCTTCGTCTGGAAGAACGAGATGGATGGAGGTGACTGGGTTTCACGGACGCAGACCGCAGTGGCGTTTGTTCGAGGCAACATGTCCATCTGGGCACGGACACCGTGGCCCGAAGGCAACTACCTGCTGCCCGCCATTCCGCTCTCCCTGGGCGGCGATCCGTACTGGAGCGTGCGTGCGTTCTGCGCGGCATTCTCCGCGCTCGCCATCCCGGTGCTGTTCGTGCTCGGCCGGCAATTTGGCGGACGGCGTGGAGGATTGCTCGCGGCATGGACGCTTGCGCTGCTTCCATTCCACATCTACATCAGCGGCAATGGCCCCATGACTGAGGGGCCGTTTCTGCTCTTCGTCGTTGCGGCAATCGCGGCGGCCATACAATGGACCGAACAGCCCGCAAAAACGCAGTGGCTCATTCTGTCCGCGCTCGGTGTCGCCGGAGCGGAGGCATTTCGCTTTGACGGTGTGTTCGTGGGAGCAAGCATCGGCGTGCTCGCGCTTTTCGTGAAGGATGATCAGGATTTCGTGATCAAGCGGCCTAGAATCCTTGCGGCCATCGCGGCGTTCGGCGTGATCTCGCTGGTGTATCCCATCGCGCTCGTCATCTCGTGGAAGGCGATCTGGGGTGATCCGCTGTACATGGTCAAATATGCGGAAGAGAACACCACGCAGTTCTTCGAGTCAGGGGGACATCAGCGGTGGTCCCGCTGGTTCTATACCGTGTACAGCCTCGGATTCTGGCCATTCGCCGGCCCTGTCTTCGCGCTCACACCGCTCGTGTGGTGTGCATCGTGGCTCGGCGTGTGGCGCGGCCGTGACCGCCTTCGCACGTGGATTCTCATTCTTCCACTTGCTGTACTCACGCTCTTCTATCTGCGCGCCGCGCTTTCACACACGCTGCTCAACCAGATTCGATATGTCACCGCGCTGTCGGTGCCGCTGCTCGGCGCCTTCTGGCTGGCGTTTGCCGGTCTCGCGGAAAAAAAACGCCGTGTCGCACTCGGTGCGGTACTGGCGTCGATGGTGCTGTTCCAGGTCATTCCAATCGACGTCGCATTTCATGATCGCGGCGTCGCCTCGCGCCAGCTGTCCACGTTCGCGCTCATTCGCCCCAGGCAGCATGTGGCAAAGGACGTGGTGACGTGGATCAACGGGCAGGCATCGGCCGAGCAGAAGGTCGTGTTCACGCCGCATGTGAACGGAGCGTGGTTGACGCTGGCCAACAGCGGAAGTATTGCGCACATCAGGCGCTTGAACATTTACCGAACGCCCAATCTCGTCCACGACCGTGCCGGGCTCGTCGCGGCCATGACCGATTCGCTCAGGTCCGCCGATTGGATCGTGTCGAGTGGCGGGACCAACACCGAAGGGCTGCGCGACGGACTCGTGACGGAGCTCATGCTGCCGGTGCGTCGGGGTGCCGGCGACGGGCTCGCGTGGAACGGCATTCCCATGCGGCTCGTGCAGGATTTCGGCGCCATGCGTGTGTACAAGGTCGAGCACGGCGCCGATGCTTCTGTTGCGGCGCCCTCGAGTACCGGTGGCAGCGACAAGCGGTGAACCCGACACACGATCGGTCCGCGCTCACGGTTGAATCATGACACTCGAGGATGAGATCCATGGCTGAGACGTCGCCCGCATCCGGAGCAGGAATTCCGGTGCTGAGTGTCGTGGTACCGTGTTTCAATGAGGAAGAAGTCATTGGAATCACGCACCGCACGCTCTCCGAGACCGTGCGCGCGCTGGTGTCTGACTACGAGATCATCTACGTCGATGACGGGAGTCGCGATCGTACGCTCGACATTCTTCACGACATTGCGGCCGCGGATCCGACTACCAGGGTGTTGTCGTTCGCCAGAAACTTCGGGCACTCGTCGGCCGTGTCTGCGGGTCTGGATTTCTCCACCGGGCGTGCAGTCGTCATCATTGACGCGGACCTCCAGGATCCACCGGAGGTCATTGGGCGGATG
>JAQBPY010000405.1 GCA_028287285.1 Gemmatimonadota bacterium | reverse complement strand
GCGGCCTGAATGCGCAGATATTCGCGATCGCGATGAAAGATGACGATCACGGGTTCGGTCACTTCGGTGATCGTCTTTCCCTGCTCCTGCGCCCGCTTGATGATCTTGTCGTCGACGTCAGTGAGGTTCATGACCTGATGAACCTTCCACCCGCGCACGGCCAGCACGCGCCGCATGAGATCCTCGAACAGAAACGTGCGAAAATTGCCGAGGTGCGCCGGGTTGTAAACGGTGGGTCCGCACGTGTACATGCGCACCGTCGCGTTATCGGCGGGGGCAAAGGGCTCGACCGCTCTGGTCAGCGTATTGTACAGGCGGAATTCTATCATCGGTCTGCTCGGCGTAATATGGAAAGTTACGCTGTTGGCGGCGTTGGCGGGATGAAGGTGGCGATTCCGTCCGCATCCAGGGCCTGCTTGATGGCGCCCCGCAAGGCGCGCGTCACGTCATCTCGGCGATAGGGGTCGACACGGGCGACGGTGCGGAGCGTAACAGCCCCGCCCGAAAGTTTCTCCAGGCCGAGCACCTGGGGCGGGTCCAGGAGTGCATCGGTGAGACGTGGGTCGGCGGCCAATTGCTCCGCCGCGCGGCGAATGGATTCCGTTGCCTTGTCAGCCTCCCGCCACGCCACCTCGACATCCACGCTCGCTCGGCCCCATGAGCGGGTGAGGTTGGTGACCTGCGCGATCTGCCCGTTGGGAATGATGTGCAACGCGCCCGTGGCATCCCGCAGGTAAACGAGACGCAAGGTGATGTTTTCGACAGTGCCTTCGACGGTGCCGATGCGGATGACGTCGCCCAGGGCGAACTGGTGCTCGAGCTGAAGGAAGAAGCCGGTTACATAATCGCGTACGAGACTCTGCGAGCCGAACGACACCGCCAGCCCGACGACGCCGGCGCTGGCGAGCAGCGGCGAGATGTTGAAGTCGAGCTGGTTGAGCACCATGAGCACGCCTACCACCCAAAGCACGGCGCGTCCCAAGTTGCGGACGAGCTTTGCGGCGGTCCGGGCGCGCTGCTCTCTGGCAGAGTGGGCGTGCCCATTTCCGTCGCTGCCCCACTTCTCGATGCGGCGCGCTACGAAGCGGATGAATAGCCACGCGACAAAGATCGAGATGACGACACCGCCGACGTCGATGGCTTTGTCGACCGCGTAATCGAGACCGTTGTGCCGCCACTCGGAGAGTGTGTGCGGGCGGCGGCTGGCAGGCGTAGCGGGTGTCTGGAGAATTGCGGGTGCGGCAGGCATGGCGGCAAGCTAGATGTGAATGACGCAGCGGGTCAACGGATGATACCGTCCAGGATGGGCGCAGGTGGGCGTTCGGCAACACGTCGGGCGACGAGGCGGGTGAGCGGCGTGAGGTGGCCGTCGCGGAGGAGGAGCATGCGATCCACGCTGGCTTGCACGCGGGACGCGTCACGCGCGACGACGATGAGTGCGCCGCCGAAGCGCTGATACAGGAGCGCGTGGTCGGCTTCGTCGACCAGCCAGAGCTCGTTGCTGTGGAGACGCATGCGCTTGTCCCGAGCCTCCAGCGGCTCGCGGCACAGGATGGCGCCGAGGTCCACTCGGCCCGCATCGGGGCGGCGGTCGCCGGCGAGGCAGTGGAGGAGCGTTGTCTTACCGGAGCCGGCGCCGCCAATGATGGCGACGCGCTCGCCGCGCTGGACGTCGAGCGCACAGCCGCGGAGCACCCATACCCTTGCGGAGCAGCCGCGGACACCGGCGGTGTAGCTCTTCCAGAGGTTTCGGACCTGCAGGGCCATTGTCATGTGTGCAACATGGCAATGGCGACGCCGATGACCGTCACCAAACGAACGCGTGATGTATCGCTTTCCTGCGGGAAGCAGGTCCCTCGCCAAAAAGCAGGTCCTTCGCTTTGCTCAGGACGACACGCTAGCGGGGACGGTTGTGGTGAAAGGTTGCGATGGCGTCGACGATGGGCTCGGGGTCGAAGCGCACGGTGTCGGTTGTCGGCAATCCGGTCTCGCGCTTCACGGTCTCGATGGTCTGGAGCGCGGTGTCCTCGTCGAGGTCGAAGGTGTTGAGCGAGATGGCAATGACCGGCGCCGGGCGTAAAGGAGCGGCGGCGTTTTCGCTCAGCCGGATGAAGTCGACCAATGGCGGAATCTTGACCCAGTCGCAGCGGTTGATCGCCTTGCGGGAGGGTTGCGCACACATGATCTGCGCATGGGGCAGTGAGCCGTGCAACAGACCATACGTCACGCCGGAATAGCTGGGGTGGATGATTGAGCCTTGCCCTTCCACGAGCACGAGATCGGCGTCCTTTGCGCACTCGAGCACGAGGGTCTCCGCGGCACCGCCAATGAAGTCCGCGACCACGGCGTCGACGCCGATGCCGCGGCCCTCCACCAGGATGCCGGTCTGGCCCGTGGCGGCAAAGTTGGTGCGAATGCCACGTGAGCGCAGGCCACCCAGGATCTGCAGCTGCGTGGTCATCTTGCCGATGTTGCAATCGGTGCCGACGGTGAGCACGATGGTGGCGTCGACGCTACGCACGCGGCCGTTGGACACGGGCAGCTTGGCGGGCGGACGACGCAGGTCGTGGATGGTGACGTTGTGTTTCTTCGACAGTTCGGCGAGTTGCGGCACGTCGCTGATGAAGGTGTGCAGCCCGCTCCAGATCTCGAGCTTGTTCTCTATCGCGCGTGCGAGGAGGGCGATCCACGCTTCGGGCAGCTGGCCGCCTGGTGGTGCAATGCCAATGACCAGGGCGTTGGCGCCGCGTGCGATGCCTTCGTCGAGGGTGCCCACGATGGGGATGCCGCCGCCAAAACCGATGACCTGCTGCGCGGTCTTGCCGGCTTTGCTGGCGTCGAGGACGGCGGCGACGCGTTCAGGGGCGTAGCGGATGCACGCGTTAGCGGTCTTGGATTCTTCGGGGCCGAAGAGGCCGTCGGCGAGAATGAGGTAACGCAGGTCTTTGGACATGCGGATGGGCTATGCGTAAAGAGGTTGCGCCTTGGTCAGGCTATGGATCCCGACAGTCGCGTCGCTCCTGCCGGATGACAACAAAACAAGTCCTGCGTTTTGTTCAGGACGACAAACGAGCACGCCAAATCACGCGGATTTGGCGAGCCGGCGACGCTCGAGCGCGCTGACGATGTCGAAGGGGGTCTGCGGAATGATGACTCCCTTTTCCGACGTGGGCAGGCGAAGCACCAGGGGGCGCTCACGCGTGGAGCGGCGGAAGCCCTTGCCTTCATAGATGCGCGAGAGCAGGATGCGGCGCACGATTACCATGAGCACGGCGAGACCGGGCACCGCAACCAGAAGGCCCAACGGTCCGAGCAGCTTGCCCACGATGAGGACGAAGACAATCGTCAGCACGGGGGGAAGGTCGACCTGCCGCTGCATGATGTACGGCGAGACGAGGTTGCCCTCGACCAGGTGAACGAACACGCCGAGCAAGATCACGGAGAGCGCGCGTGATCCACCATCGGGGCCGGTGAGGACGAAGAGCGCGGGAAGCGTGGTCGCCAGCAGCGTTCCGAAAAACGGCACGATGGTGGCGAGGCCGGTAAAGACGCCGAAGGTGAGCGCGTATGGAACACCAAGGAAGTACAGGCCACTCGCCGTGAGCGTTCCGAGGAACGTCATGGTGAGCAGCAAGCCGACGATGTACGCGCGCAACGAACCGGCGCAGTCGGACAGTACATCGCGCACGAAGTCGCGATGGATGGGCGGAAAGAGCGCGATGAGCCACTCGCGATAGAGCGCCGGATGGATGGCCAGGTACAGGCCCATCACGATGACGGAAAACAGACTGACGAGCACTTCGACGAGGCCGAGGACCTTGGGCACCACGCTGCCGAATTGCCCGGAGACCTGCTCGTACACGGCGGTGAGGATCTTGTGCTCGCCGGGCGTATAGACTGACGCGAGCGCCGGCACCTTGGCCGCCATGCGATCGAGCGCTGCCTCCCACCCGCCGATGTACGCGGGCAGGACTTTCACCAGCTCGCGCGTCTGGGAGATGAGCGGCGGCACGAGCACATAGAACAGCAGTGCCAGACCGCCAAACGAAAGTACGAGCGCGGCGAGAAACGCCAGGCGCTCCGGAAGGCGCGCGCGCCGATGCAGCACGCCGGCGAGGGCGCCGAGGTACAGCGAAATCAGGATGCCGAGGAAAAGGAGAAGAAACACCTCCGCCACCCTGCCGAGCAACCATAGCAGCAGCCCGGTGAAAACGACCGCACCGAGAATCGGGCCGAACCTGAACTTTGAGGCGGCCCTGGATTCTTCGATCAATTCTGCTTCCCTTGACCGGGACGTTGAATCTCGGCGGCCACTTCTTCGGCGTCGTCACGCTGGCCGGCACCGAGTGCCTTTGACGACGGCGATGAGCCTGCACCAAGCATACCCATCTTCTGCTTGAGGGCGAGAAGCTGGGTGTCGACGGAGACGGCACCTGCGCCGCGTTCCAGCGCCTTGAAGTCACGCTGCAAGGTGTCGCCCGTGAATTCGTCGTCGATCTCCGCGGCGGCCTTGATCTGGCGCTCGTTGGTCTCGATGCGCTCTTCCATGCGGCTGAACGCTTCGAACGCGCTCTTCTCGGACAGCGACGACATCGTCTCCGCAATGCGCTGCTGTGCCTGGGCACGACGCTGCCGAGCGACGAGCAGGTTCTTTTTGCGCTTGGCCTCTTCGATCTTGTCGTTCAGGTCGCGAAGCTGGTTCTTGAGCTTGTCGGTCTCGGACTTGTGCTGCTCCCACGTGGCCTCGAGCTGCTGGCCGTGTGAGCCGTGCTCCTGCTGGCGCACGAGGGCCTGCTAGCCGAGGACGTCGCGGCCTTCCTGGATGGCGAGCATGGCGCGGCGCTCCCAGTCCTGCGCCTGTTTGTATTCGGCGTCGGCCTGGTCGCGCAACCGCTTTTCGTCGGCGATAGCGGAGGCGACCTGCTGCTTGGCCTTCACGAGCTGGCCGCGCAGGTCGTCGAGAATCTGCGTGAGCATTTTCTCGGGATCTTCGGCCTTGGAGATCAGGTCGTTGATGTTGCTCTTGAGGAGCGCGGAGAAGCGATCGAAAATTCCCATGATCAGCGTGCCTCGCGGAACGAGCTGAGCTCACGCATGTGAGATGCGAGTGACAGCGTCATGCTCTCGTAGCTGGCGAGGAATTCCTCGAAGTCGAGTGCGGACAGCTCGAGCGCTTCGGTCAGGACGATCTGTTCTTCCTGAATGCCGTACGATCCGTGAAGCAGATCGGAGGCGTTGAGCTCGAGGAGCCGGCGGGTGAGTGTCGCCGTCTGGGCTGCGTCCCTGGGCAGCGTCATGACGTCGATACGAAGGAGAACAACAGGTGGAGAAAAATTGACCGCGACGGAGAGATCGCTTTCCGAGCTCGGACGGACGATCCAGAAGCCGGGTTCGACTTCTGAATAGGTCGCGCCGGTTGCGCTGAGCCGTGTGAGGAAACTCTCGATGTCGTCTTTCGTGAGCATGGCACACCGTGATTGTGCTGGTTGCCTACCACTACGTGGCGCAGGCGCGGGCTTGTTTCAGATGGAAGGTACGGGCGGGCGTACATGGTGGGAAGGATCAACAGATGTACTCGTGTATCTGTACTTCTGCGCGTGTACTTGGAGGAGCTACGCTCGTCCACTTCCGTATTCTAGCTGCGCTTGATCTGGACCAGGCGTTCCTTGGCCAGGCGACGGCCGGTGGGAGTGGCGGCCAGGCCACCGCCGGCGGTTTCGCGATAGCGCACGTCCATGCTCTTGCCGATCTCGCCCATGACGTCGATGACTTCGTCGACGGGGATCTTGAATTCCACGCCGGCCATGGCGAGCTCGATGCCGGTGAGGGCGATGGCGGACCCTGTGGCGTTGCGGAATACACACGGAAGCTCGACCAGGCCGCCAAGGGGGTCGCAGACGAGGCCGAGGGTGCCTTGCATGGCGAGGGCGGTAGCATGGCCGACTTGTGATGGAGTGCCGCCGAGCATCTCCGTCGCCGCGCCGGCAGCCATTGCGGCGGCGGCGCCTGTCTCGGCCTGACAACCGCCTTCTGCTCCGCTCAGTGAGGCCCGCTCGGCGATGACGGCGCCGATAAGCCCCGCGACAGCGAGGGCGCTGACGAGGGCGTCGTCGCCAATGTGGCGCGCCTCGGCAAGGCCGGTGAGCACCGCCGGGAGCACACCTGCTCCGCCTGCGGTGGGCGCGGCCACGATGACACCCATGGCCGCGTTGACTTCCTGCACCGCGAGGGCACGGGCGAGAATGTCGCGGAATGGGGTGCCGGCGAGCGGGCCGGCGGGGCCGAGTCGGAGCTTGGCGGCGTCGCCGCCGACGAGGCCGGAGGCGGAGTAGAGATCGCCGACCATTCCCTGGGCGACGGCGCCGCGCATGACATCCAGTGCGCGTTGGAGTGCGTTGCGGATGTCGGCGACCGTGCGGCCCTGATCCTTCGACTCCGTTTCGAGGGCGAGCTCGGAGAGGGAGATTCCGCGCGCTTCGGCGTCGCGGATGGCGTCTGCGAGGGATTTGTACATACTCCAATGATAGCGAGAGGCCGGGCGCGTCTGGTGTCCAGGTCTTCGCAGGGCGTTTCACTCCCGTCAATGCGCATTCGAACGTTCTTTCACCTGGGAGCGTCTCTGGCGCTCTTCAGCCTGGGTCTTGGTGCCCAGTTACCGGTCCCGGGCGTGGGTGACACCACGGACGCGACCAGCGCGTCGTTGGCGTGGTTCGCCATGCATGCGTGGCCCATTCGCGCCGTGGATGCCTCTGCGGACGATCGCGACCTCGTGCGGTGGGATGCGCTCACTGCGGGCGCGCGTGATCGGGATGGGCGAGCAGACACATGGCACCAGTGAGTTCGGGCGCATGAAGCAGCGTCTCATCCAGCACGGCGTGCTCACGCAACACGTCACCGTGCTTGGCTGGGAGAACGGTCCGGCACCAACGGTCGCCATCAACCTGTACGTGCATGGCAGCGATGCGAACCTGGACTCTCTCATGCGCGCCATGTCGCGGCTCTGGCAGACTGGAGAGGTGAAGGCTGTGTTCACCTGGCTGCGCGGTTACAATGAATCGCAGCGCAGTGCGGGGCGCACGCAGGTGGACGTCGTGGGAATTGACGTGATGCCCGGACCGGCGCGCGACAGCGGCATGGCGGAGACGATTGCCGCGGAGATCGGAAAGCGTCCGGGGGGCGAACGGGCACTGTTCTGGGCGCACAACGTTCACGTGGCGTATGCCAGCGACCGCATCGGCGTGCAGTTGCGCAGGATACTCGGACGGCGCTACGTCGCCGTTGGTTTTGCCACGGCCAACGGGGGTACGTAGACCTTGAAGCTCGGGATGCGTCGCCTCAAAGCAGGTGCACGCGCCCTGACAGGGGGGTACGTGGACCTTGAGACTCGGGACGCGTCGATTGACAGGGGGGTAACGCTCCTTGCACGCGTGGGACATGGACCTCGAAACGCGGTACACGTCGATTGTCAGGGGGGTCACCGTTCCTGCACGCGTGGGACATGGACCTCGAAACGCGGTACACGTCGATTGTCAGGGGGGTAACGCTTCCTGCAAGCGTGGGACATGGACCTGGAAACACGGCACACGTCGCTGGACCGTGGGTTGACGCTCTCTGAACGGTGGTCAACGGGGTCGGACGGCCGGGTATTGCGTCCGTTATGCGCTGACCTTGTCCAGCCTGAAGGCCCAGCGCACCCACGGGAGCGCGCGAATCTGATCACGCAGGCTCTCGCCAGGCGATTCGTCGATTTCCACGACCATGAATGCGTCGCCGCCGCGCTCCTTCCGCGTCAATCTGAGCGTGGCAATGTTGAGTCCTTCGTCCGCGATCAGCTGCGCAATGCGGGCGATGGAGCCGCGGACGTCCTCGGCGACGAGCACGATGGTGTGAGAGTTCCCGGTGAACTCCACGGGATACCCATCGATGTCGGTCACGAGGACGCGGCCGGCGCCTAATGACGAACCGGTCATGACCGCGTGGCGATCTCCGCGCTCGACAGTAAGACGTACGGTGTTCGGATGTGCATTCTCGTCCAGCGTGGTCTTCTCGAACCGATAGTCGAGCCCTTCCTTCTCGGCGATCTCCAAGGCGGTGCGGAGGCGCTCGTCGTCAGGACGGAAGCCCATCAAGCCGCCGACGAGCGCCTTGTCGGTGCCATGGCCCTCACCGGTGCGTGCGAACGAGCCGTGGAGCTCGAGTTTCGCCTTCTCCGGCGTTCCGCCCACGAGCCCACGCGCAAGCAGGCCAATGCGGCACGCGCCCGCGGTGTGCGAGGACGAGGGGCCGACCATGACGGGGCCGATGATGTCGAGAAGGGAGACCACTAAGGGCGGGGGACGGGGGACAGGGGACGGGAGATTCCGATTGCAGCTAACTGGCTTTTCGCTTGACGGACTTCTTCGCGAGCATGGGCTTGAGGTAGTGCCCCGTGTGAGAGGCCGCGACCTTTGCGACGTCTTCCGGCGTACCACTCGCGATAATGGTACCACCGCGCGTGCCGCCTTCGGGGCCCATGTCGATGATCCAGTCTGCGGTCTTGATGACGTCGAGGTTGTGCTCGATGACAAGAACCGTATTGCCGCGGTCGACGAGGCGGTGCAGCACGGTGAGCAGGACACGAACGTCCTCGAAATGGAGGCCGGTGGTGGGCTCGTCCAGGATATAGAGCGTGCGGCCGGTATCGCGCTTGGACAATTCCGTTGCAAGCTTGATGCGCTGCGCCTCGCCACCGGAGAGTGTCGTCGCACTCTGGCCAAGGTGGATATAGCCAAGGCCGACGTCGACCATCGTCTCGAGCTTCTGCTTCACGCGCGGCTGGTTCTCGAAGAAGCTTGCACCATCCTCGACGGTCATCTCGAGGACGTCCGCGATGCTCTGGCCACGGAAGCGAACCTCGAGCGTTTCGCGGTTGTAGCGCTTGCCCTTACAGACTTCGCACGGGACGTAGACGTCGGGCAGGAAGTGCATCTCGATCTTCACGAGACCGTCGCCCTGACAGGCTTCGCAGCGGCCGCCCTTTACGTTGAATGAAAAACGACCCGGTCCATAGCCGCGAATCTTTGCCTCGGGCAGCTCGGCAAAGAGCTCACGAATGGGCGTGAACAAGCCGGTGTACGTGGCTGGATTGGAGCGCGGCGTGCGGCCGATGGGACTCTGATCGATGTCGATGACCTTGTCGATGTGCTCGAGACCCGTAATGCGATCGTGCAACCCCGGAATGACGCGCGCACGATAGAAATGGCGAGCGAGCGAGCGATGAAGGATGTCCTCGATGAGCGAGCTCTTGCCCGAACCTGAGACGCCAGTAACAGCGACGAAGAGGCCGAGTGGGATTTCCGCGCTGACGTTGCGAAGGTTGTGCTCGCGTGCGTTGACGATCTTGATGGACTTCTTGCTGTCCGGCTGCCGACGCACGGGCGGAATGGCGATCTCCATTTCACCGCTGAGATACTTCGCGGTGATGGAGCGCGGGCTCTTCATGATGTCCTCGACGGAGCCGAATGCGATGACTTCGCCGCCATGCTTTCCGGCGCCGGGACCCATGTCGATGACATAATCCGCAGCGCGCATGGTCTCTTCGTCGTGCTCCACGACGATGACCGTGTTGCCAAGGTCGCGCAGCTGCTCCAACGTGGCGAGCAGGCGTGCATTGTCGCGCTGGTGCAAACCGATGGAGGGCTCGTCGAGAATGTAGAGCACGCCGACGAGCCGGGATCCGATTTGTGTCGCGAGACGGATGCGCTGTGCTTCTCCGCCGGACAACGATTCCGCGGAGCGGCCCATGGTGAGATAGTCGAGGCCGACGTCGACGAGGAAGCGCAGACGCTCGCGCACTTCCTTCAGGATGGGGCCGGCAATCTCCGCGTCGAGACCCAACGGCTTGCTGGCGCTCCGGATGGGAATGCCATCAAAGAACGTGAGGGCTTCGGTGATCGCGAAGTCAGTGACCTCGCCGATGTTGCGTTTGTCGATGGTGACGGCGAGCGACTCGGGCTTGAGGCGATGACCGTGGCACGCGGTGCACGGTACGGCGAGCATGTATGCCTCGAGCTCGACGCGCACCATGTCGGAATCGCTTTCCTGATAGCGACGCTCGACGTTCGCGATGATGCCTTCCCACGCGGTGTCGCCCTTTTTCTTTTTCGACGTGGAGCCTTCGCCCTTTAGCAGCGTGTCGCGCACCGATTGCGTGAGGTCGCCCCATGGCGCGTTCAGGTCGAACCTGAACTGCTTTGCGAGGGTGGGCAGCACGACCTTGCGCAGATAGCCGGTCGGCTCGCCCCATGGCAGCACCACGCCTTCGAGGATGGAGATGCGCGAGTCGCCGAGGATGAGCTCTTCGCTCACGCGGCGACGTGTGCCAAGTCCACCGCACGCAGTGCACGCACCGAATGGCGAGTTGAACGAGAAGTGGCGCGGCTCGAGCTCGGGCATGGAGATGCCGCAATTGGGACAGCCGTACTTTTCCGAGAACGTCTCGATGCTGCCGGTGTCGGAGTTCACGACTTCGACGAGCCCTTCGGCGAGCTTGAGGGCGGTTTCGACGGAGTCCGTCAGGCGGCCGCGATCATCGGCGCGCACGACGAGCCGGTCGACCACGACGGAGACGTCGTGATTCTGGCGGCGATTCAACTTCGGCGGATCGGCGACCTCGATGAGCTCGCCGTCGACGTAGGCGCGGATGAAGCCCTGCTTACGGACGGACTCGAACAGCTCGCGGAATTCACCCTTCCGGCCCTGGATGAGCGGCGCGCGCACCTCGATTTTCGTGCCTTCCTTCCAACTGAGCACGACGGCGGAAATCTGTGCCGGGCTCTGGCGCTGGACGGGACGTCCGCAATTGGGACAATGCGGAATGCCGGCGCGCGCAAACAGCAGGCGCAGGTAGTCGTAGATTTCGGTGACCGTGCCGACGGTGGAGCGCGGGTTGTGGCCCGCGGTTTTCTGCTCGATGGAAATGGCCGGCGACAGCCCTTCGATGGCGTCGACGTCCGGCTTCTCCATGAGGCCGAGGAACTGGCGCGCGTACGCGGAAAGGGATTCGACGTAGCGCCGCTGCCCTTCCGCATAGATGGTGTCGAATGCGAGCGAGGACTTGCCCGATCCTGACAGTCCCGTGATGACCGTGAGCTTGTCGCGGGGGATGGTTACGTCCACGTTGCGCAGGTTGTGCTCGCGTGCGCCGCGGACGATCAATGCGTCTTCTGCCATAGCCGGGGAAAGTTCGCGTCCGGACCGCCGCCAGACAAGATGATTGGTGGTTAGATTGCTGTGACATCCACCGTCCGGACCACGCCCAATGCCGCACACCGACGCCATCGTTGTGATGACGACACTTTCCTCCGCGGACGAAGCGGTGCGGCTGGTGCGCGCGCTGCTCGAACGGCGGTTGATCGCCTGCGGCACGGTCCTTCCCGGTGCGCGCTCGCTCTACCGGTGGCAGGGCAAGATTGCGGACGAACAGGAGGTCGTGGTACTGCTCAAGACACGCTCCGCGCGCCTCGAGACTCTGCAGATGGCGTTCGACGAGCTGCACCCGTACAAGGTCCCCGAGCTGCTGGCCCTTCCGGCCACCTCGGGCAACGCAAAATACCTGGAGTGGATCAACGCAGAGACGACCCTGGCGTTGGCCTGATGAGCATATGAGGGAAATCAAACGCAGGACGCCCCCGCCCCCGTCGCCGCAGAATCCGGAGCCGCCCGCGGCCAGTGCAGCGGCCGACGGCTCGCCACAGGAAACGCTCGACCTGGGTGAGCCCGAGGCGCTGCCGACTACGATGGAATTACCGGCGGACCAGACCCCCGACCCCATTGAGCAGGCCGCGGACCTGGCGGCGCGGGGAGAGCTGAGTGCTGCGACGACGACGCTCCGGTCGCTCGTGACGCGCGAGCCTGCGAACGGAAAGGCACGCATGGCACTCGCCTCCATGCTGGAGCGTCGCGGCGACATGGAAGGTGCGCTGGGTGAGCTCGGGCGGGCGCTGGACACGGCGCCCGATGACGTGGCGATTCTCTGCGCCCGAGCGGCACTGCTCGCGCTGCGCGGCCGGTATGACCAGGCCGAAGAAGATCTTCGCCGGGCCGCGCGCGTGAACGACCGCTCTGCCGACGTGCAGATCCAGCTGGGGATGTTGTTCAGCAAGCGCGCCCGGTGGCGCGAGGCCATCGAGCCGCTGCTTGCCGCGGTGGCCATTGATGCGACGCGCGCAGATGCGCACTATCATCTCGGTGAAGCGTACAATCACATCGACGACTTGCCGGCGGCACTGAGGTCGTACGAAGCGGCGTCCAACATGCAGCCCACGAACATGCGAGCGCTGAAGGGCATCGGCATTGTGCTGGACCGGTTGGGGCGGCCGGCAGAAGCGGCGGCGGCCTATCGTCGCGCGCGGGACGCCCAGCGCCGATGACCGAATGAGCCGCCGGTTCGGCAAGCGCGGCCTGCTGGCGGCCGGTGTCCTTGTACTGTGGATTGGTGGGCTCGGATTTCTCGCGCAACGGGAGTTGTTCCGGCCGCACATGGACCAGCTCGTGGAAGCCGGCATGCGCGTAACGCCGGGTGCCACGTTCTTCGCAGTGCTCCAGAAAGGCCAGCAGATCGGCTTCGCGTCCACGACGGTGGATACGGCCGACGGCGGAATCAACGTCTCGGACTATCTCGTCGCGGATCTTCCCGTTGGCGGCAAGCTGCATCGTGCGTCGGCGCGAACGTCCGTGCGCCTCTCGCGTGCGTTGCGCGTGAACAGCTTTACCGTCGACATCGATGCCGGCCTTACGCCGATGAAGGCATCGGGTCGCGTACTTGGCGATACGCTGCTCCTGCTGACATTGCGTGGTGTTGCCGGACAGGCGCCCGATACGCAACGCGTCCGGCTGAACGGGCCAATTCTGTTGCCAACGCTCGTGCCTCTTGCGATTGCCCTTGGCGAACGGCCCAGGGTCGGCAGGAGTTACACGTTGCCGGTGTTCGATCCGTCGTCCATGTCGCCCAAGGACGTCAGCATTTCGGTTCAGGCCGAGAGTGTGTTCGTGCTGCAGGACAGCAGCGTGTTCGACAATGGTTCGGCGCGGTGGCGCGGAGCGCTGCCCGATACCGTTCGTGCATGGAAGCTCACGACGAGTGGCGGATCGCCCGGGAGCTTTGCGGGTTGGGTGGATGAACAGGGGCGCGTGGTGCTTGCGCAGCAGCTGCTGGGTCTTACGCTGGAGCGGCGGCCGTATGAAGTCGCCTTCGAAAACTGGAGACTCGACGTTGCCAGGCGTGGTGCCTCGGTGGCCGCTGACCAGGATATCTACGAGACCACGGCAATCAGTGCGAACGCGGCGATCAGGCAGAATCTCTCCGAGCTCGTGGTGCGATTGTCCGGCGTCGAGCTCGACGGGTTCGACGTAAAGGGGTACCGGCAGCGGATGCACGGGGACACGTTGACGATCAAGCGTGAGGCACCTGAAGCGCTGAAGGCGCGCTACGAGCTGCCTAACGGCGCCAAGGCGACGGTGATGAGCGTGTTCCTTGATCCGGAGCCGCTGGTGGAAGTGGAGAATCCGGAAATCGTCACACTCGCAAAGCGGCTGCGCGGCAACGAGAAGGATCCGCGTATCGTCGCCGAACGGATCAACACGTGGCTTTACGATTCCCTGCACAAGGCGATCACGGTTGGTGTGCCCAGTGCGCTGGCCACGCTGCGCGCACGCAAGGGCGACTGCAACGAGCACACACAATTGTACGTTGCGTTAGCGCGATCGGCGGGCATTCCGGCGCGTGTTGCGGCAGGTCTCGCGTTCGTCGACAGGAAGTTCTACTACCACGCGTGGCCGGAGATCTGGCTCGAGCGGTGGGTCGCGATCGATCCAACGTTCGGGCAGTTTCCGGCCGATGCATCGCATTTACGGTTCACGATTGGCGGATTGGGAAAGCAGGCCGAGTTGCTGCGGTTGATGGGAACGCTCCACATCGACGTTGTTTCGTCGCGATAGCGGGAATGAAGCAGGTCTTCGCCGCGCTCGGGACGACAACTACACTAGCAGGACGACAAATGCCAGCTTTTCAACTCCAATCGCTCATATGATCAGCCTGCGTCAGCTCACCAAGCGGTATGGCAGCTTTACCGCGGTGGACGCGATCAACCTTGAAGTGCCGCGTGGAGAGCTCTTCGGCTTTCTCGGGCCCAATGGCGCCGGCAAGACCACGACGCTGCGCATGATCGCCGGTATTCTCAAGCCATCGGGCGGGTCCATCTCCATTGCCGGCGTTGATCTCAAGGCCGATCCGATTGGTGCAAAGATGAAGCTCGGCTTCATTCCGGACCGGCCGTTCATCTACGAGAAGCTCACGGGTGCCGAGTTTCTGCGATTCGTGGCCGGGCTGTATGACCAGGAAGGGGCCGACGTGGAACACCGCGCGCGCGAGCTGCTGGCGTTGTTCGATCTGGAAGAGTGGCGCGATGAGCTCGTGGAGAGCTATAGCCACGGCATGCGGCAGAAGTTGATCATCTCGAGTGCGTTCGTGCATCGGCCGGAGGTCATCGTCGTCGACGAGCCGATGGTCGGGCTGGATCCGAAAGCGGCGCGCATCCTGAAGGACCTGTTTCGCGAGTACACGCGCCGTGGGCACACCATCATGATGAGCACGCACACGCTCGAGGTGGCAGAGACGCTGTGTGACCGCGTGGCGATCATCGCGAAGGGAACGATTCGCGCGTGTGGAACAATGGCGGAACTGCGAGCAACGGCGGCGAGCGAAGGTGCATCGCAGGGGCTGGAGCAGATCTTCCTGCGGCTCACGGGCGAGAACGCGGCGCGCGAGTTGGTCGAGGTGCTGGATGCCTGAGGTGGTGGCACGTCCGGATCCGTCGCTGGGATTCGTCCTCCTCCCCAAGTGGCTCACGGCACGCGCCCGCACGATGGCGAATGAACGCGGCCGAGGGATGCGGTTCACATTGCTGGGCGGCGTTGGGCTGTTGTTCTGGGTGTTCATCTACACCGTGTTGTTCAAGCTGCTCGTGTATTTCCGGAGGGTGCCAGACCTTGGACCGTTCCTCGCGGGCAAGCTGCTGGGACTCATCCTCATCGGATTTTTCTCGATCCTGATGTTGTCGAACATCATTACTGCGCTGTCGAGCTTCTTTCTCGCGAAGGATCTCGACCTGCTCGTGGCGGCTCCCGTCGATTGGCTGACGCTCTATGGCGCCAAGCTGCTGGAGACGGCGGTGGCGTCGAGCTGGATGGTACTGCTCATGGCCGTGCCGATGTTCACGGCATTTGGCATTGCGTATCACGGCGGGATGTTCTTCGCGCTGCTGGTGGTGGTCGTGTTCCTGCCGTTCCTCATGGTGCCCGCAGTCATCGGCAGCGCGATTACGCTCACACTCGTGAACATCTTTCCCGCACGCCGCACGCGCGACATCCTGAGCGTGATTGCGGTACTCGCGGCGGGTGGTATCGTGCTGTTGTTCCGTATCGTGCGGCCAGAGCGGCTGGCGCGGCCCGAAGGGTTTCGATCACTCGTGGAGTTCGTGACAATTCTGCGGACGCCGACGTCGCCCTTCCTGCCCAGTGAATGGGTTCAGCGCGCGGTGCTCGGCTGGCTGAACCACCGTCCCGATTTTCTCCCGGTTTATTTGTTGTGGAGCACTGCTGCGGCGGCGTTCGTGCTTGGTGCCTTGCTCCACCGGTTTCTGTACATGGACGGATTCAGCAAGGCGCAGGAAAGCTCGCAGCGGTGGGCACGTAATACGGCGTCCCGACGTCTGGCGTACAGGTTGCTCCGGCCGCTAGGCAATCTGCGGCGTGAGCTGATGATGAAGGAGCTGCGGCTGTTCTTCCGCGATACCACGCAGTGGTCGCAGCTCATCCTTCTGGCAGTGCTCGTCGTGGTCTATGTGTTCAACATCAAGTACCTGCCGCTGCGCGGCGAGGGTATCACGTTTTTTCTGGTGAATGTGATCCCGTTTCTCAACTTGGTACTCGCTGGCTTCGTGCTGGCGTCGATTGCGGCGCGGTTCATCTTCCCGTCGGTATCGCTCGAGGGGCGGACGTTGTG
>JAQBPY010000367.1 GCA_028287285.1 Gemmatimonadota bacterium | reverse complement strand
TCACGGCACGGTATCCGCGCTGGGTCGTGGGTGCACAGGCGGAAATCGAGCGGATATCCCGTGATCGCGGCCGCATGCTGCTGTACGACGCGAAGGGGCACCCGCTCATTCTCTTCGAGGACTCGTGGGGCATGAAATGGGTGCTCGATCGTGAAACGTCGGTGACGTTCCACGAAGTTGCACCGTGAACTGCAGAAACAGGCCCTTCGCTTCGCTCAGGACGACAACATCAGTCGGCGCGAACGAGGGGCTGGTCCACGAGGTGCTCTGACACGAACCATACCTGCAGCTCGTTCTGCCGCGTCACCTGGCTGATGAGCAGGTCATTCGTGCCGTCGTCCCCCATGTCGTCCGCATCGCCGGCAAACTTGCGGGCATCGGTGATGATGCGCTCGTGCGCTTCCAGGATGCGCGAAATCTGCACCGGCACTTCTTCGCGCCCCTTGGGCGGACGCTCGATCTTCGTCATTTCGGCGACGTCCGCCGCCATCGCCACCGCGAGCCCACCGAGCAGCTGAATGCGCTCGGCAATCGTGTCCACGAGCTCCGCCTGTTCCTCGTAGTGCTTGTCGAAGAGCAGGTGCAGCGAGTAGAACGTGTGGCCGGCAACCTGCCAGTGATGCTTCTTGTACAGATCGCGGAGTGTCATCGTATCGGCGAGCGTCTGGTTCAGGTTCTTCACGCTCGCCGTGCAGACCTTCTCGCTGAGGCCGATGGGCAGCCGGGCAATGGTGCCCCACTTCTGGATTTCGCGGCCGCGCTGTCCGGTAATGGGACGCGACTCGTCGGTACGGGGTGCGTCGGTTTTCTTGTCCTTCGACTTCGATGCGGCCATGTCGTGCCTCGCGTGCGTGGGTCAGAATGCGTGATTGTATTCGAGCTTCATGCGACCGTGCTCGTCCGGTAGCAGCGATGCGCTGAGCAACGTTCGGTCGAACCAGTTGTCGGGATGCGCATGGCTGTAGCTCACGACCTTGTAGCCTGAGAACACACCCATGAATGCGCCTGCGGCCACGTCGCTCGCCCAGTGCTGGTCGAGTTGAATGCGCGCCAATCCGGGCAGCAGCGCCGCCGCAAACAGCACCGGTGCCACGAATTTGGCGGCTCCCGGTTTGCGGCGATGCAGCTCCATCGAGAGCACCGTGGCCACGGCGATGCTCGACGACGTGTGGATGGAGGGAAACGCGCGATAGTTGAAGCTCGTGTCGTTCACGAAGCCCGCGAAGGCCTTGAAACGATACTGGTCGCTGTCATGCGTCACGTAGGGACGCGTCCGGCCAAGTGGGCCACGAATGAGCTGGCTGGCAACGCTCGCCAGCACGACGGCTTCCGTCGCATGCAGGGTGATGTCGGTTGCCGTGGCCGAATGGAAGAGCCTTGCGACGCCGTATGATGCAATGCCGGCAAGCGTCAGCGTCGTTTCATTCACGTGGCTGATGTTCAACGCCAGACGGTGCAGCGAGCTGTCCTGGAAGCGGGGCTTCTGTGATGCGCGCGCGATGTCGTCGTCGAAGTAGGAGAGCGCCAAAGTGCCGCCGAGCGCCAGCCCGGCGTATGCCAGATCCTTTTTGGTCAGGAATGTTTTCGAGGCCGTGGAATCCTGTGCGAGAGCGGGCTCGACGACGGCGAGCAGCGAGCACAGCACGACGGTGACGTGGACTTTCACGTAGTTTTATTGGTTCGGGATACTGATTTATCGTGCTGGTGTATGCACTGCTCGTGCCGGACTGGTCGACGTGTACCTGGAGCCGGCCAGACGGGCTTTCTGGCATTGGAGGTGCAATACAGTTCGCCTGCACAAATGTGTATAGCGTACTGGGCAGAATCGCTGCTTTCGGCGGCAGGAGCTCACGATGGCATATAGAATTTTCAGGGACTCCCGGGGCAGGGAGTGGCAAACGTGGGACGTCACTCCAAGTCTTGGCGAACGCCGCATCGGCGAGCGCCGCATGTATTCGGTGGCGTTCCACCATGAGGACCTCCGCTCACGGAACGAACGCCGGGCAACGGGCGGTCATCGTCCGCTCATGACGGCGGGGCTGGACACGGGCTGGCTGTGCTTCGAGGCCGCGGACGAAAAACGGCGCCTGGCTCCCGTGCCGAACGATTGGCAGGTCTGCCCCCGCGAGCGACTCGAGGAATATTGCGAGCGCGCCACGGTGGCGCGCCGGGCAACGGGAGGTTTGCGAAACATCGACCTGAAGCTGTAGCACTGGCTCCGGGCACGGCGTGACGACATGTTGCGCGGTGCTCTCTGTCATTGTGCTCGCGCAGATCATCGGCCTGCTCGTATTGATTGTCCGTCTCTTCCCAGGACGTCGACGGCCACCGCCCGTTGCGCCGATCCTCCATTCCAGCGCCACCGGTGAGATCAGCATCATTGTCGCGACACTCAACGAGGCGCATCGCATCGCGCCGTGCATCGAGGGCCTCATTGCGCAGGGGCCTGTTGTGGGTGAGATCCTGTTCGTGGACAGCGGGAGTACCGACGGCACGGGAGCGCTGATCGAGGCCGCCGCGCGGCGAGACCCGAGGATTCGTCTGCTGCGCGACGATCCGTTGCCGGGCGGCTGGGTGGGAAAGGTCTGGGCGCTCCAGCACGGTCTTGCGCATGCGTCGACGCCATGGGTCCTCGGCATGGATGCCGACACGATTCCGCAGCCCGGCATGGCGGCGGGCGTGTTGGGCGCGGCCCGGGTGAACCGGTACGCGGCAGTGTCGTTCGCACCGCGCTTCCGGATATCCACAGCAGCGGAGCGATGGCTGCAACCGGCCCTGCTCGTGACGCTGGTATACCGGTTTGGTGCTGCAGGCGCGGATTCCGACAGCGAGCGCGTCATGGCGAACGGCCAGTGCTTCCTCGCGCGTCGCTCCACGCTGCTGGGTGCCGGTGGCTACTCCAGTGCCAAGGCGTCGTTCAGCGATGACGTGACCCTCGCTCGGCATCTGGCGCGCCGGGGACATCGGGTGGGCTTTCTGGACGGCTCGCGGCTGTACGACGTCCGCTCGTACACGTCGGCTGTACAGGCATGGCGCGAATGGGGGCGATCTCTCGACCTCAAGGATTCGACCTCCCGCACTCGCCAATGTGCGGATGTGCTGTTCCTGCTCGTGGTGCAGGGGACGCCCGTACCCGTCTTCCTGTTTGTCGCCGCGGCCGGCGTTTCAGGTTTCGAGTTGCTGTTGAGTACCAGTCTCGCGCTCTTTGCAGTGCGGGTAATGCTGCAGTTCGCGCTCGCCGCATCCTATGCCGAGCGAGGGGTGGCGTTCTGGTTGTCGCCGTTGGCTGATCCGCTCGCAGCCCTTCGGATACTGCTGTCGTCGCTGCGTCGGCCGAGGTCCTGGCGGGGCAGGTCGTACTAGTGATAGCGGACTTTGTCGTCCTGAGCGGAGCGAAGGACCTGCTCTTCTCGCCGGCCAACGTCATGACGATTCAACTAGATTTCTCCCATGACCGATGCCCCACGCGCCCATCCCCCGGAAACGACAGAAGGCTGGTACGCATTCCACCAGGTTTTTACGATCGACCGAGCCGCCCTCCGGCAGCTCGATGCAGCCGCGAAGGATGACGCCGTCGCAGAGCTCTCGAAACCGATAACCGAAGGATGGAGCGCAGTCGTCCCACTCATCGGCTCGCGTGCGGACGTGATGCTCATCCACTTCCGCGCGACGCTCGACGACATTGGTGCCGCGCAGAACGCAATCGGCAGGCTCGCACTCGTCGACGCACTGAATACGACATACACCTTTCTCAGCGTCACCGAGGCCGGGCTATATCATGCGAGCGCCCAGCTGGCCGCCGAGGCCGAACAGCGCGGGGGAAAAATCGGCGACGAGATGCACCGCGCCGCCATGGATGCTCGCGTCGACGCCGAGCGAAAAAGTGCACACGTGCACAAACGCCTCTTTCCGCAGCAGCCCGCCGACATGCCCTATGTCTGTTTCTATCCGATGTCCAAGCGACGTGCCGTTGGTCAGAACTGGTACGCATTGTCGCTCGAGGAACGAAGCCGCCTCATGATGGCGCACGGCATGACGGGGCGCGGGTACGCGGGCCGCGTGAGCCAGGTGATTTCCGGTGCCATCGGATTCGACGCATGGGAATGGGGCGTCACACTCTTTGCCGGCGATCCACTCGCTTTCAAGAGGATCGTGACCGACATGCGCTTCGACGAAGTCTCTGCAAACTATGCCGAATTCGGTGAGTTCTTCGTGGGAAAGACAACGTCAGCCAGGGAGTGGATCGACTCCCTCTAACGGTCGCTCGGCGTCTCGGGCGCGAGCACACCTGACTCGAGCGCACGCTCGGCGATGGCGCTGAGCCGTTTGTCCTGGTTCACCCGAAGTGCGCGAACGTTGCGTCGCGCGCGGCGCATTGCGGCGGGAATGAACACCCGCGCGCAATCGAGCTCGGGCTCGGCGGCTTCCACGCTTCCGGCGCGCTCGATTTCCCAGGTGGTTCGCGAAAGCACAGCAACGGCCAGGAAAATATCGATGGCCGCATTCGCCAGGCGTGCCTGAAGGAACTGCCGTTCGATGACCGCCTTGCCGTGCTTCAATAACAGCGCTTCAACGCCACCCGCGAGGTCGTGAATCATCGTTGCCACGCTCTCCGCTTCTTCGTCGAGGGCGGGGTGCACCATGGTAAACGACGGCTTGCTCACACTGCGCTTCGCGCGCCCTGCCACGAACGACCCAATGGCGCCGAGTGAGTGGAGAGGATCCTTGAACGCCTTGCCCAGTGCCTTGAGGCGTTCGCCAGACTGCTGCAGCGCCATGAGCGCGATCAGCGCGCGCAGGATCTCGTTCGTGCCCTCGAAGATCAGATTGATGCGTGAATCACGCACTGCCTGCTCATAGGGAAATTCCTTCGAGTAACCAATGCCGCCGGCGATCTGCAGGGCGTCGTTCGACGCGCGAAATGCGAGCTCGCTTGCAAAGATCTTGCATGCGGCCGTCTCGAGGGAATAGTCGATGCCGCCGCGGTCCACGAGCCCCGCCGTGAGCATCCACGCGGAGTCGGCCGCATACGTCTCCGCCGCATTGATGGCGATCTTCTGCTGGATGATCTCGAACGAGCCAATGGGGCGGCCGAACTGCTCCCGCTGCTTCGCATACACGAGCGCATCGTGCATGATTTTTCGTGCGCCGCGCGCGGAGCCCGCGGCAAGCCCCAGACGCCCGGAGTTGAGGATCTCCAGGGCGAACTTGAACCCTTGACCAACCTGGCCAAGCCTGTCTTGGACGGGCACGCGGACATTGTCGAAGGTCACCGTGCGCGTGTCGCTCGCCTTGATGCCCATCTTCTGCTCGGGCTGGCCGAGCGTGATGCCCGGCGCGTGTGCGTCCACGATGAATGCCGTGACCTTGTGCTTGACCGTCCCGTCGGCCTGCGTAACAGGAACTTTCGCGAAGACCGTGTACACTCCCGCGTATCCGGCATTCGATATCCAGATCTTGGTGCCCGTGAGCAGATAGTGCGAGCCATCGGCGCTCGGTACCGCCGACGTGGTCATCGCCTGCGCGTCGGACCCCGAGCCCGGCTCCGTGAGGCAGAACGCCGCGACCGTCGTACCGGCGGCGCACCCGGGAAGCCAGCGCTGCTTCTGGTCTTCGGTGCCGAACAGCGTGATGCCCTTGCAGCCAATGGACTGGTGGGCGCCGAAGTAGACGCACAGCGCGGGGTCCGTTGCACCGATCTCGCCGAACATCCGCGAGAAGACCCGGGACGATGCCCCGTATCCGCCATACGCTTCGGGAATGTTCAATCCCATGAGGCCAAGCTCGCCCATCCCCTGCCGAACCGCGTCGGGAAATTTCCCATCGTGGTCCATCTGCTTCGAGTCCACGTTCTCGGCAGCCCATGCCCGGAACGAGTCCACGATCATGTTCAGCGACTCGCGCTCACCGGCATCGAGCGCGGGGAATGGAAAGAGCAGGTCCTCGCGAATCTCGCCGAGGAACACACCCTTGGTGAAAGACGGGTAGAGATCGGGGTTGGCGAGGTGCGGCGCGTCGGGAGAAGTGGTCACATCCTGAGTCTAGTCGAGGGCTCCGCCCGCGGCTACTTTCGCGCGATGCTTCGCACCTGGATTGCCCGCCTCGGACCCGCGCTCGGCCTCGTCATCGTGGTGTTGGTCTTTGCGCTCCTCACGGACGCGCCGGGCAGGTATCTGTCCACGTTCAACCTGCGAATCGTCCTTTCGCAGACCGTGATCGTTGCGCTCGGAGCCATCGGCATGACGATGATCATCATCAGCGGAGGCATCGATCTCTCGGTCGGCGCAACGATTGCACTCACCGGTGTGATGACGGCACTGGGCATACGCTCCGGCTGGCCGCCATCCCTTGCCCTGGTGGCTGCGGTGCTCGCCGGCGGTTTCGTCGGCGTGCTGAACGGAATGGTCATCACGACGTTGCGGGTCGTACCGTTCATCGTGACCCTTGGCATGCTCGGCATTGCGCGCGGCGTCGCGAAGTGGCTCGCGCACGAGCAAACGGTAAACGTGCCCACCACGTGGATGAACGATTTGCTCGTCACCTTTCCGCGGCAGGGGTGGCTCGTGCTGCCCATTGGCGTATGGACCACGCTCGCGCTTGCCGTGTTTGTTGCCTTTGTCCTGAGGCGCACCGTCTTTGGACGCCGAATCTTTGCGCTCGGCTCGAATGAAGCCGCCGCCCGCGCGTGCGGCATCGATACCAATCGGTTGAAGGTCGCTGTCTACGCGTGCGCTGGGTGCCTGTTCGGCCTTACGGGTGCGATGCAGATGTCACGACTCCGGCAGGGTGATCCAACGGTGGCCAACGGTGCGGAGCTCGACATCATTGCAGCGGTGGTGATCGGAGGCGGCTCACTCAATGGGGGCGAGGGATCGATACTCGGATCGATGATCGGTGCGCTGGTGATGGCCTTCCTGCGCAATGGCTGCCAGCAGATGGGGTGGCCCAACTACATCCAGGAGATCATCATCGGGGTGATCATCGTTGCGGCCGTCGCGCTGGACCGGGCCCGTGCGAGCTGGGCCACGTCGCATGCGTAGCATTTTTCACCACAACGTGGTCTGCCCAACAACCGCCCGTTGTTCTATGCTTTGCCCCTCGCGTGTAGCGTGACACCTTAGACAGGACACCATGAATCAACGACGGATCCTCATTGTAACGCTGATGGCGCTCGTGTCGTGCCGGGACGCGCCCAAGAGCAAGGCGCTCACCATTGCCGTCGTCCCGAAAGGCACCACGCATGAATTCTGGAAGGCCATTCACGCCGGCGCCGTACAGGCGGAACAGGAGCTGAATGCATTGGGCGGAGATTCCGTCCACGTCATCTGGAAGGGACCTTTGCGCGAGGACGACCGCGAGCAGCAGGTGCAGGTGGTGGAAGGATTCACGAGCCAGCACGTATCCGGCATCGTGCTCGCGCCCCTCGACAGCAAGGCGCTCGTACGCCCCGTCGAAGAAGCCCGGGCTGCGGGCGTACCGGTGCTCATCATGGACTCGGCGCTCGAGAGCGATGCCATGGTGAGCTACGTCGCCACGGACAACCAGAAAGGTGGTGAGCTCGCCGCCGACCGGCTTGGACAGCTGCTCAACGGCAAGGGCAACGTCCTCATGCTGCGGCTGCAGGAGGGCTCCGCGAGCACCACCGCCCGCGAAGATGGCTTTCTCAAACGACTCAAGGACAATTATCCCGGCATCAGGATCGTCTCGTCAGATCAATACGCCGGCGTCACGCGCGAAACGGCGAAAAAAGCATCGGAGAATCTGCTCAACCGGTTCGGTGCAGACCTGAATGGCGTGTTCACCCCCAACGAGACATCCACCATCGGCATGCTGCTCGCACTGCAGGACATGGGCAAGGCAGGCAAGGTCAGGTTCGTGGGCTTCGATGCAAGCCAGATCATGGTGGATGCGATGCGCGCGCATCAGCTCGACGGCATTGCCGTGCAGAACCCCATGCGCATGGGATACCTCGGCGTAAGGACGCTGGTCGCGTCACTGCGCAGGCAACCCATTGAACGGCGCATCGATACAGGTGTCACGATGGTCACGCCGGAGATGCTCGACCTTCCGGCGACAAAGGACATCATCGCTCCACCCATCGGGAAGTACCTGCCCGGTGGCTGACAGGCTGTCCGTTACCGGAATCGCGAAGCGCTTTGGCGCAACCATCGCACTCGACGGCGTCGATTTCGCCATCGCGGCAGGCGAAGTCCACGCGCTCATCGGCGAGAACGGCGCGGGAAAGAGCACACTGCTCGGTGTCCTGCATGGGGGCACGCGTGCGGATCGGGGAATGATGCAGCTCGACGACAGCCGCTATGCGCCGAACACGCCGCACGAAGCGCGGCGCCGAGGTGTCGTGCTGATCCACCAGGAGCTCTCGCTTTGCGCCCACCTCTCCGTCATGGAGAACGTGCTCCTTGGCGCCGAGCTCTCGCGGGCCGGCGTGATCGACCGGCGTGCGTCGCACCGGCGCGCGGAGGAATTGCTAAGCGAGCTGCCGCATCCGGAAATTCAGCCGGATGCCCTGGTGCGCGATCTCTCGCTGCCGGCACGCCAGATCGTCGAAGTCTGCCGGGCGCTCGCGTCCGAGGCGCGCGTGGTGCTCATGGACGAGCCCACGAGCAGCCTCCAGGGTTCCGACGTGGAACGCCTCTTCGCCCTGATTCGGCGGCTGGCGTCAAAGGGCATGAGTATCGTTTACGTGAGCCATTTTCTCGAGGAAGTACGACGCATCGCGGATCGGTATACCGTGCTGCGGGATGGCAGGAGCGTTGCAACCGGAATGATGGATGCCGTCACGAACGACGACCTTATCGCAACGATGGTTGGCAGGCCCCCCGCCACGTTGTTTCCCGCCGGAGTGCGGTACGCCATTCCGCAGGTGGCGATGTGCGTGGAGGGGCTCGCGTGTCCTCCACGCCTGCACGACGCGACATTCGAGCTGCGCCGCGGGGAGATTTTCGGAATTGCCGGCCTGCTGGGCTCCGGCCGCACGGAGCTCGTGCGTGCGTTGATAGGTCTCGACGCGCCCTCCGCCGGCATGGTCAGAGTCGGCGACAATGACGAGCCTTCGACGTCCGCGTCACGGCGAATTCGCGAGGGTGTGGGGTACCTGAGCGAGGATCGCAAGGGCGAGGGCCTCGCGTTGGCACTCTCGCTCGCCGACAACATCTGCGCAACGCGGCCCGAGTATGCCCACTCGGCGCTCGGCATTCTCGACCTCCAGGAGCAGTCTGCACAATCCAGCCGCTGGATGAGCGTACTGCGCGTCAGCGCGCTGGGCACGCAGCAGGCGGCGCGCAGTCTTTCCGGTGGCAATCAACAAAAGGTGGCGCTCGCACGGCTGCTGCACCAACGGGCGAACATTCTTCTGCTCGATGAGCCCACACGCGGTATCGACATTGGCGCAAAGGCGGATGTCTACGAGATGATCAACCTGCGGGCGTCGGCGGGGTGCGCGGTGCTCATCGTGAGCTCCTACCTGCCCGAGCTCTTTGGATTGTGCGATCGCCTGGCCGTGATGTGCCGCGGAACCCTGTCGCCCGCGAGGGCCATTGACGAGTGGACCCCCGAATCAGTGATGACGGCGGCGATTGGAGGCTGACTTACAGCGGTTGCGCCGTTTCCGGCAGCACCAGCTTGAATGTCGCGCCGGCGCCGACCACGCTCGTGACGGTGAGCTCGCCCCCCAGCAGCCGCGCGAGCACGCGGCTCACCGAGAGTCCAAGGCCGGTGCCGTTATGCGCGCGCGTCAGCTTGCCGTCCACCTGCACGAACGGCTCGAAGATGCGGCTGTGATCGGCCTCCGCAATGCCGGGTCCCGTGTCGGTGATCTCGAATGTGGTCATACCGTCGCCGTCTCGCCCGAGGTCGAGTGATACCGATCCGGTATCGGTAAACTTCACCGCGTTGCCGAGCAGGTTGATCAGAATCTGGCGAACCTTCACGCCGTCCGTATTCAGGATCGTCGCGTTGGCGGGCAGCGTGTAGAGCAGCGACAGCCCCTTGCGTGACGCCAGCGGCTCGATGGCACTCACCGCATCGGAGATCAGCGTGGCGACATCCACCGGCTCGACGTGCACCGTCTCGCGGCCGGCCTCGATCCGCGCGAACGAAAGGATCTCCTCGACAATGGAGAGCAGGTGCGCGCCCACCACCTTGATGCGAATGAGCTGGCTGCGCTGCGACTCCGACACCGGACCAAAGATGCCTTCGGCGAGCAGGTCCGCATAGCCGGACATCGCGCCAATGGGCGTGCGCAGCTCGTGGCTCATGGACGCCAGGAATTCCGCCTTTGCCTGGTTTGCCTGCTGGGCCTCTTCCATGGCCACGCGCAGCTCTTCCTCGCGCGCCACCCGCTCCGTGACATCCTGGATCAGGAGCACGGCGCCGCCGCCGTCGGGCACCGGCAGGATGCGCACGCTCTGCTGCATGCGTGCATAACGCGGATATCCCGCGGGCGCAGGAAGCTCGATGAAGTACCCGTGAAGGCGGTGTGCGAGCACCACCGTCGCGCCGTTGACCGCGCGCTCCAGCGCCGCGCGCGACGAATCGCGAATCGGCAGCCCGACATCCATCAATGACCGGCCACGGACCTCTGCCGCCGAGAGCCCGCTTGCGGCTTCGAGCCAGCGGTTCCATGACGTGATCCTGAGCTCGCGGTCGACCGTCAGCGCCCCCACATCCAGCGCATCGCCCATCCACTCCACCGTGGACGCACGCATGTCGTCGTTTGCCACGTCAGCCCATCCTGTGCGCTAACGCCTCGGTGATTCGCGTGAGTGACGTTGGCCCCACTGCGACGATGAGGTATCCGTCCACCGCAAGCTCGCTCAGCCGAAATTGCGTGGCCACGATGACGGCGTACTGCACCTCACCTGTTTCTACCAGGAGCGATGAGAGGATGCTTCGGAGCATGTCGATGTGGATGCGCGGCACCGAAAACGTGACCGGCGTCTGCAACATGTCGCCAAAGCCGCTCAGGCACGCGCCAAGCACGATGTTGCCCACCTCGGTCAGCACTTCACGCGCCGATTGGTCGAGCCGCCCACCGAGTGCGGCTTCGCCATCCGTCATCAGCATGGCCAGCGCCGCGGCCTTGTCCTGCTCCAGGAGCAACACGGCATCGCCGGTGACCGCACCGCCAAACACCTGGTGCACCGTCGCGATCTCTCCGCCAATGAGCTTGGCCAGGCGCGGCTCGATTTCCTCGAGCGGGCAGATGACCAGCTGCGGCATGTCGACGAGAATTCGCTGGCCGGTAATCTCCGAAAGGGACGCCGCCGCGCGGTGCAGTCCGACGTTGAACAGCTCGGTCAGCGCGTCCGTTTCGAAATCTCCGAGAATCACGAGCCGGCAGCTCCAAGCACGTCGCTCACCGCCGCAACGAGCGCATCGGGGCTTGCAGGCTTGTGGAGGAAACGCCGCGCGCCGGCCTCCATGACTTCCTGTTCCGTGCTCTTCTGGACGTCGGCGCTCACGACGATCACCCGTGCCTCTTCGTCGAGCTGGCGAAGAGTGCGCAGTACTTCCACTCCGCCAATGTCTTCCATGGAGAGATCGAGAAGCACCACGTCCGGCTTCTCCACCGTAAACGACTCGATGGCGCCCGTTCCCGTGAACGCCTCCACGACGTGGTGGCCGGCGCGCTCGAGAATTCCCCGGTGCACGCGGCGCGCGTACGCGGAATCATCGACGATCATGATCTTTCCCATCAGATCATATCCAGAATGGAAGACGCCATATCACCAAGGGTTGCCGCCCGATTGCTCATGCCCGCCTCCACCACCGCACGAGGCATTCCATACACCACGCAGGACGACTCCGCTTCGGTAAGGATGCGCCCGCCCTTTGCCTGGATATGCGCCGAGCCAAAAAGGCCGTCGCTGCCCATGCCGGTCATGACAACGCCAAGGACCCGGTTGCCATAGACATTTGCCGCAGACCGGAACAACACGTCCACGGCTGGACGATGTTGGGTGTCGTGCGGCTCGAGGTCAAGATGCGCCTGAACGGCGCCGCCTGCCGCGCGAACAAAGCTGAGGTGTTGGCCTGCCGGTGCAAGATACATGGTTCTGGGCCTGATTTCATCTCCCGCGTGCGCCTCCACCACCGTGATGGCCGAAATGTCGTTCAGCCGCTGGGCGTACATCTCCGTGTATCCCACGGGCATGTGCAGCACGACGGCGATGGGCACCGGGAAATCAACGGGAATCTGCGGGATGACCAGACGGAGCGCCTGCGGCCCGCCCGTGGAGATGCCGAGCACCACGATGTCCGAGCGCAGCGGCCCGCCGGCGCTCCGCGGCGTTACCTCCAATGCCGGGCTGGCGCGTTTTGGCCTGGGAGTGGCCGCGATGCTGGCCGCGAGAGGCAACGACACCTCGGCGGCACTCTTCACCTTGGCAATCAGCTCCTCGGCGATCTCGTACACGCGGTCGGTTGCAAGCGCGGTGGGCTTCTGGATAAAGTCCACCGCGCCAAGATCCAGTGCCTGCAGCGCTGCCGCACCCGACTGCTGGGTGATGCTGCACACCACCACCGCCACGGGCTTGACCGCCATCTGCCGCTCGAGGAACTCGATGCCGTCCATGCGCGGCATCACGAGGTCGAGGGTGACCACGTCGGGTGCGAGCTCGGTAACCATCTCCAGCGCCTCCCCGCCGTCGCGCGCGGCGCCCACCACCTCGATGAACGGGCTGCGCCCCAGCATCTGGGTCACCACCTTGCGAACGAATGCGGAGTCGTCGACGACGAGAACGCGGATCAAGCCTGCCATTTAGTGTCCCGTTGTGACATGCGTTGCAGTGCGTGTGGCCAGTATCGCCGAATTCGTTCGTTCGATGTGGTGGCGCCTGCCAGCCTTTACATAGGCAAAAGCCTTTCCAATCTCGGCGAGCTCGAGGTCCACGTTGAGACGGGTGAGCGATTCCGCGGCGCCAAGGAACACACAGCCGTCGTCCGGCATCCGCTCGCAAAAGGTGCGGGCGACCCGCCGAATCACGTCATCCGCGAAATAGATGAAGACGTTTCGGCAGAAAATGACGTCCGCTGTAGCGAGCCCGGCGAATTCAGCCGGCACCGCGAGATTTGCGACGTCGTACGACACCGCCCGGCGTATGCGCTCGATGGGCCGCCAGCGGTCGCCATCGGGCTCGAAGTACCTCTCCTTCAGGTTCGCGGGAATCTGCCGGAACGATCGCGGCCCGAACGAGTTGGCGCGCGCACGGGCCACCATCGCCGGGCTGCCGTCGGTACCCACGATTTCGATGGGCTGCGCGTCCAAGAGACCCACCTCGGCCAGGGCAATGGCGAGGCTGACGGGCTCCTCACCGGTGCAGCATGCGGCGCTCCACACCCGGAGCGGCGCTCGGGGCTTGGTGGCAAAGTGGGTTGGCGCAATGACCTCGGACATGGCGAGGATCTGCTCGCTCTGCCGCCAGAAATACGTCTCCGGTACTGAAAGCCGGTTCATCAACGCATTCAGATGTGCGTCGGCGTTCTCGTCGTGGCGGAGCAGGTAGTAGTAATCCAGAAACGACGTCAATCCATTGACCGCGACGAGCTCGGAGAGCTTGTCGGCAAGCAGGCCGCGCTTCGCGTCGTCGAAGTACATGCCCGTCTTCTCCATGATGAGCTCGCGGAGCAGGGAAAACGGCGCGTCGGCAAGGGCGAACAGCTCCGAGTGGTAACCACGGAGCCGCCCTGCGCCCCCCGAATTGTTCTGGGTCATCGCAAGGTGAGGGCTTCGCGCGCGGCCTGCTGCTGTCGTGGGCCGCCATGCTCGAGGGCATTGCGCAGAATGCGGCCGGTGTCGTGTGGCGGGTAGTGCGCGAGTGCCCTTAATGCGGCACACGACACGTCGTCGTCGGCATCGTTGGCCGCGACGGCCAGCGGTTCGAACAGATTGCCCACGCCAAGGCTGTTCAGCGTTTCTATCGCGGCAACGCGAACTGGTGCCGCACGGTCGCGCACAAAGCACTCGAGCAGGGCAGACACCGTATCGACGTCCGCCTCCTCGCGCCGCGCACACGAGCGTGCGGCGAAGTAGCGCACCCAGAGGTTGCTGTCGCGCAACGCGGCGAGCAGCATGTCGCGACATTCCGAGCGCGTGGCGACGCCAAGGGCGCGCGCACCCGCGGCCCGCACCGTCGCATCCGCATCGGAGCGGACCGCGGTGCATACCATGCTCCATGCCTCGTCGGCATCGAACGCCGACAACGACTCCACCGCAGCACGGCGCACGAGCGCGTCTTCGTCCCTGGCCGCGGCGAGCATGAAGGTGAGACACGAGTCGAACGCGAAATAGCCGGCGAGTCGTGCGGCTGACTCGCGCACGCGCGGCGATTGGTCGACGAAGCGATCCATGATCGCATCCTCCAGGTCCGGGTGCGCAATGGAGCTCAACGCCCCAATGGCGGCCTGCCGCACCGTCGCGTCCTCGCAGTCCAGGAAGTCGAGCAGGCGCGTAAAGGCACGCGCATCGCCAATGGCGCCGAGTGCGACAATTGCCGTCGTCGTCAGCTCGGCGTCGGCGGAATCCGCGAGAATGTCGAGGAGGACCTTCACGGACGTGGGGCTTCCAATTCCTCCAAGCGCGAACGCGGCGGCACGCCGAACCTCCGCGTCCGCGTGTCTCGCCATCTCCTCCACAACGGGCGTGGCGCGCACGCCGCGCCGCGCGAGCGTATCGGCCACGAGCCGCCGCACGCCCGCCTCCTGCATCAGCGATGCGAGCGCGATGTCCACGCGCCCGGAGGGAAACCACGACAGCACGACCACGAGTCCGCGAAGCGTCTCGTCGTCCGCCCCGTCCACTGCCGAAAGGAGCAAGTCGGGCGTGGTGGTCGTCGCCACGATCTCGCGAACACCCTTGCCGAGCCGCTCCGAAAGGGCGGCGAGCGCCGCCGCAATCGGCCCCGCAGGCGCGTCGGCGCTTTGGAGCGTGGCGGCGAGCGGCGCGACGACGTCTATCGTGCCGATGCCACCGAGGCACGCCGCGGTTGCCGGCGCGAGAAAGGGGTCGTCGAGCAGGGCGAGCAGACGGGGCGCCACGGATGCTTCGCCGATGGCCGCCAGCGCGTCCACCGCAGGGAACGCGAGAAAGAAATCGCGGCTCTCGGCGATGCGCGCCAACGTGTTGGCCGCTTCCCCATCACCAATGCGTCCGAGCGCCTCGATGGCGTGGTATCCCACATTGGTATCAACGTCATCGAGCGCGGCAATCAACGGCCGCGCCGCGCGTGGGTCGCCAACGAGCCCCAGCGCCAGTGCCGCATACGTGCGCACGTCGGCGTCGTCGGACTGCAGCAGCGGAAGAATCGCGGGCGCGACATCATGTCGCTTGCGGCCGAGTGCCGTGATTGCCGCGTTGAGCAGTGCGGGATTCTGGTGGTGCTCGCGAATCGCCTGCAGCAGCGTGTCCACGACGGTGCCATCGGTGCTCGCGGCGAGCCCTTCTGCCGCCACGCGCCGGACACGCCAGCTGTCGTCGGCCAGTGCATTGGCCAGCAGCGCCGATTCCTCGGTGCGTTCCGCGATCGCCGTGGCGGCGCGCAGCCTCGTCGTTTCGCTGTGGCTGTCCAGATCCGCGCTCGCGTGACGATCGAATCGCGCGGTCACGTCTTCGATCGTCACCGTGATACCGGCAATGCCGCCCTCGTCATCGATAGGGGCGATGACGACGTGCTGCCGCATCCGCTCGAGCCGAGACGCCGGGTCGAGCGGTGGGCAGGGCAGGAGGTACTTGTGCAGCACCGGCGCGAGCACCTCCACCCCGCCTTTCTCGGCCACCCTACGCATGCGCGCCAGGAGTCCGCGTTCCGCGAGGTCGGGAAAGAGCGTGCCAATGGCCACGCCGATCGCTGCCGATTCGGGAATTCGCGTGGCCGCGGCCAGCCATTCGTCCCACGTCTGCACCACGAGTGAGCGATCCGTGGTGAAGCGTCCAACGGTTCCGTCGGCAGCACTCACGATGTGAGGTTTCCGAGCGTGCGTGCGTGATCGCGGACCTGCTCCACCGATGCACACGCGTCGCGCGCGCCCTTCGTCGTCACGCGCCCAATGCGTTGAATTTCACCGAGGTCCCTGGCAATCGAGCTGACCGCGTTGGACTGCTCCCTGTTCGCACGCGTGAGCATCACCATCTGGGCCGCCACGTTGCGTGTCGCCGTCGTGAGATCTGCCGCGGCGCGCGACTGTTCGGTCATGCCCTTGCTCGTCTGGTCCGTATTGCGCCGGATCGCTTCGGTTGCCGTGGTGATCTGCGACATGGCGGTGGCCTGCTCACTCATGGCCGTGGTAACCGACCCGATCATCTTGGTCAGGTTGACCGTCTCCGTGCTGATCTGGATGCCCGCCGTGGCCTGTTCCGAGATCGCGCGCGCCGTTGCGAGGGCGCCGCGGCGTACTGCATCCACGGCGGTGGTGATCTGCATGGCGGACGACGCCTGCTCGGTGGCCGCGCGCCGCACTTCATTCGCCAGGTTCGCGCTGTTCTGGGCCGCCTTCATGATCTCGCGCGACGACGTGCCCTGATCGTTCATTGCCAGCGTCACTTCCTTGGCGACTGTGCGCATCTGCGCCGTGGCGCGCACGATGCCTTGCAGCGCCTTGGCCTGCTCGACGCTTCCATGCGACACCTGCCTCGCCTGGTTCGCCGCCGCGGCAATGACCGTGACCACGTTCTGGCCCGCGGCGAGCTGCTCGTCGCTGGCGCGCGCGATCTGGTCCACCTTCGTCGAGCTCAGGGCAATGCTCGTGAGAATGCGCTTCAGCCCCGCCGACCCGTCCGACGCGAGACGGCCGCTTTCCTCCGCGATGCGCTGCACGTCGTTGGACGAGGCCACCGCTTCCTGCACCGCGTTCTGGAGTCCCTTGATAATGGCGGCGATGTCGGCCGTGGCTTTGGCCGACCGGTCCGCGAGGTTGCGAATCTCCTCTGCCACCACCGCGAATCCGCGGCCCGCCTCGCCTGCACGCGCCGCCTCGATCGATGCATTCAGTGACAACAGGTTCGTGCGTTCCGCGATCAGGTTGATCGTGTCCACGATGGAGGTGATGTCTTCGGTGCGGCGTCCCACTTCCTTCACGACCCCTGCAGACTGCGCCATGGATTCACGAACGCGCGTCAACCCGTCGATGGAGCGATCTACGGCCTGTCCACCTTCTTCCGCGTCGCGAACGACCCGCTGCGCCAGGTCGCGTGCTTCGCCCACGAGCTGCGACACGCCGCGAATGGACCGGTCCAGCTCCGTGGCGCTCGCCGCCGCGCTCTCCACCGATTCGGTGATCGTCTCCGCATTGCGCGCAACACCTTCTACCGACCGTGCCGTTTCCTCGATGGAGGTCGCCACCTCCTCGATGAGGCCGGCCATGTTCTCCGTGCTCGCGCCCACTTCTTCCGTCGACACTGCCATGCTCTTGATGGAGCTCGACGTCTGCTCTGCCGCAGCGGCGAGGTCGTCGGCGTTGCCACGCACCGCATCGATGGACCGTGCCATCTCCTCGATTTCCGCCGCGACTTCCGCAATGGACGTGGCGAGTGCTTCCCCTTCCGCCTTTACACTCTGAATGGAAGCGGCCATTTCGTTCATGCCGTTGGCGACTTCGCTCGCCGCCGTGTTCATGTTGCGTGCGGTGCTCGCCACGGCATTTACCGAACGACTCGTTTCCTCCGCCGACGCGGCCGTTTCCGCGATGGCCGTGACGAGGCTGCCGGTGCCTGCCGCGATCTGCTCGATGGACGCGGCGAGCTCGTTGACCGACGACGCCAGCTCCTCGCCCGACGTGGACACCGATTCGGCCTGACCCGCCGTCGCGCGCAACGATTCGGCGATTTCCGTGGCGGTCACCAGCGCATTCTCGATCGCCGCTGCCTGGGTCTCGCTGGAGCGTGCCACGGCCGTGAGGCTCTCCACCGTGGATCCGGCCGTGTCGGCGAGGCGATTCGCGTCGGCAGAAAAGTTTGCGGTCCTGCCGTTTGAATTTCCGAATAAACGCATGCAAATGTCCTTGGGCTCAGCCCAGTGACGGGAGTAAGGGCGGAAGTGGAGTGGCAGAGGACTCCGTCACGCGCAGGAGCTCGGTGACGTCGAGCACGAAGATCAACCGCTCGCCCAGATGGGCGGTTCCCCGCAGGTATCGTGTGCTCAGGTCGGCCATGCCTTCGGGCGGCGGGTGAATGGCATCCGTGGGAATTGCCGCAAACTCGCGCGCGTTGTCGACGATCAGCCCCACGACGCGTCCCTCCGATCGCACCACCACCAGCCTTGTGCGAAGGGTGTGCTCCACGCGGTCGAAGCCGAAGCGTGCGCGCAGGCTGATGGCTGGAATCACGCGGCCGCGCACGGACGTGACGCCGTCCACGAAGGGCGGCGCATTGGGCACCGGAGTGAGTTGTCCGACCATCTCCAGCTGCTCGATGTCGTCGCTTCGCAGCGCATAGGTGGTACCCGCCAGCTCACAGAGCACATACGACTCCGCGCCGGCCGCCTTCACGACCATAGCTGCTCCGAAATTCTCTGGCTCATTGCGCTGGTGGGTGTCTGTGCGGCGTTGAGCGCTGCCGGTGTGGGCCGAGTGCCGCGATCGCGCGATGAACGTATCAGCGTTGCGGCATCCAGCACGAGACTCACGCGCCCATCGGCCAGCTCGGTTGCGCCTGAAATGCCCGGCATGGCCACGAGCGGATCGGTAACCGGATGCACCACGATTTCGCGCAGTCCCAGAATCCGGTCCACGACCAGTCCCGCTTCGTGCGGCTCCACGCCGACGATCAATGCATGCCGCTTGCCATTCGCCGGCGGCAGGTGAAATCGTGCGGCGAGGTCGACGAGGGGAATGACGCGGCCCCGGTACGACAGCACCTCGTTGTTCTCCACCCGCGTGACCTGCGCATCGTCGAGCGGCACGATTTCCCTGAGGGAGATCTGTGGAATGGCCATGGACTGGTTGCCCACCTCGAGCACCAGCGCGTCCGTGATCATCAGCGTGAGCGGAAGCTCGATGGTGAAGCGCGTGCCGCGGCCCAGGGTGGAATCCACGAAGAGCGTTCCGCCAATGGCCCGAATGGTGTCGCGCACCACCGCCATGCCCACCCCTCGTCCGCTGGTGAGGTCCGCGGAATCGCGCGTGGAAAACCCCGACGAGCACAGCACGTCGAGCAGCATGTCCGGCGTGAGCGTTTCCCATGACGAGATGAGTCCTGCGTCCGCCGCGCGCCGCGCGACGCGCGCGATGTCGATGCCCGCGCCGTCATCCTCTACCTCGATCACGATGCGATCGCCCGCGGCGCGCGCGCGCAACGTCACCGTGCCATCCGGCGACTTGCCGGCGTCGAGCCGGCGATCGCGGCTCTCGATGCCGTGGCTTGCTGCGTTGCGTACCAGGTGGAGCAGGGGCTCGAGCATGCGGTCGATGACCAGCTTGTCGATCTCCGTGTCCTGCCCGAAGAAATTCAGGTGGATGGACTTCTGCGTTTCGCGCGCCACGTCGCGCATCGCAAAGCGAAGCCGCTCGAACACCTCGTTCACCGCCACGAGCCGCACGCGCATCACGCCTTCGCGGAGTGACCGCAGCTGTCGCTCGATCGCCGCGTTCGCGTCGCTCAGGTCATCCTGAACGGATGTGGTGAGCTGAGTACGTGCGCGGCCCACCACGTCGTTGAGCCGCGCGCGCGAGACCACCAGCTCACCCACCAGGCGCATCAGGTCGTCGAGCCGGGCGAGGTCGACACGCACCACGTTGGATGACGTCGTTGACGGAATGGCGCCCGGTGCGGCGCGTGGCCGGCCTGTGTGGACTACCAGTCCCACCGGCGGCGTGCTCTCTTCGTCCGCGTCCCAATCGTGCCACGTCACCGCGTCGTCGCGCCATTCTGCCGGTGGCCGCACCCCCGCGCGCACTGCGACGGCGAACTCGAACACCACCGTGCCGTTCGCCTGCACCACCGGCGTCGTGGCCGTGATGTCGCCGAGGGTGGCCAGCCGCTGCCGGATGATCTCCACGCCGACCCCGCGCGCGACCAGCTCCGCCGACGCCGCGAACTGGAACAGGCGAACCGTGACCGCCGGCTGGATGCTCACCGTCTCGGAGTTGGCCGGTCCGTTCATCGCGCCGAGCGACCGAATGATGTCGTACATCCGGTCCACGAATGGGCCCGGCGACGGCGGCTCTGCCCGCATCCGTCTCGCGTTCACGCAGGACTCGAGCAGTGCGACCCCTGAGAACAGGGCGTCGAGCAGCGTGCGCGAGATGCGGCGCGAATCCGGCAGGGCGCGGAGCCCATCTTCCATGGCGTGCGCGATTTCTTCCGCCGCGCTCAGGCCCACCATGCCCGACAGCCCCTTCAGTGTATGCAGTGCGCGCAGCAAGTCCTGGAGGAGCACCGCGTCCGCGGGCCCATCGTTGGCTACGTCCAGTGCCAGCAGCACGCGGCGCACGGTGGCGAGGTGTTCTTCGCACTCCGAGAAATAGTCGTCGATGAATTCGTCGAAGAATTCGCCTCCGTCCTGCACCTCAGGCACCCTGCAGGAGTGGCTGCACCTGTGCGGCGATCGTCGCGGGCTTGAACGGTTTGGTGAGGTAGAGCGTGGCGCCCGCCGTGGCGGCCGCCGAGCGGCTGTCTTCGTCGCCGCGGGTCGTGAGCACCACGACCGGGAGCTCGCGGAGTGATTGCTGGCCGCGGATGAAGCGCAGGACCTCGAGTCCGTGGACGTCCGGCATGTTGAGGTCGAGCAGGACGAGATTGACCGCCGAGAGCGTGAGCCGCTCGATGGCTTCGAGTCCGCTCACGGCCTGTTCGAACGTCACGTCGCCGATGGGCGCGAGCGACGCGATGATCATTCGCCGCATCGTGGCGGAGTCGTCGACAACCAGCACCTTCTTCATGGGGGCAATCTACCGGGGCGTTGGGGGGGCAGATAGACCTTTTGTGACTACCTGCTGTGCGTGCAGCAGTGTATACAAACGCACTTTCTTGGTTGCCTGCGCGGTGCTGGCGGGGTATCGGATTCGTCGTGTTGTGCGCCGGCGGAGGACCGTTCTGGTCTTCATGAAAGGGCTCGGCCTGGTTGGGCGGGGTGAGGCGTCGGGGTGGCTGCGGTTGGGTTGTCTTGGATGGGGTGGGCGGCTATACTCCGGGTCTGCCCGCTCGTTGGTCAAGCGGACGGGACGTAGCGCAGCCCGGTAGCGCACCTGAATGGGGTTCAGGGGGTCGCGGGTTCAAATCCCGCCGTCCC
>JAQBPY010000343.1 GCA_028287285.1 Gemmatimonadota bacterium | reverse complement strand
CGATGTACAGCAGTGGCGCGGGGGCCAAAACTCGTGGCGCACAGTTAATTTTCACGTATACCAGCGTCGGTATCGCCTTGCGCCGAGGTGCAGCGTTCAAAGCTGGTGAGGGAGGGGCGCCAAATATCGTGATCCAGGTCACGTAGAGCAAACATTTTCGCCACAAAGAAAACAACAATTATTGCATCACCAGCGTACTAAAAGCAGTCTGTTTCCAGCCTCCTCGCCAGCGATCAAAGGGAAATTCTTCATATGTGTGGAATAGCGGGGTTCTGGACTAACGGGACCGACCGCGAAATGGCGGCGACACTCCGCCGTATGACCGATGCGATTCAACACAGGGGACCAGACGCGGACGGCCACTGGATCGATGAGAGCGCGGGAGTCGCGCTCGGGCACCGCCGTCTCTCGATCGTTGATCTCTCGCCCTGCGGAGCACAGCCCATGTGCTCGGCCAGCGGACGATTCGTCACCGTCTTCAACGGCGAGATATACAACTACCGCGATTTGCGCCGAGAGCTGGAGCAAAGGCAGGTGCGCTTTCGGGGGCACTCGGACACCGAGGTGCTGCTCGCCGCCATCGAAGCGTGGGGACTGGAAGCGGCACTGCGACGATGCGTGGGAATGTTCGCCCTCGCGGTATACGATCGAAAGACGCGCGCGCTACACCTGATCCGCGACCGCATCGGGGAAAAGCCGCTGTACTATGCCGTTTTCGGTCGTACGCTGCTCTTCGGATCCGAGCTCAAGGCTTTGCGCGAGCATCCACTCTTCGTTGGCGAAGTCAATCGCGACGCGCTCTCCCTGTTTCTACGTCATTCCTATGTTCCGGCGCCGTTCTCGATTTATCACAACGTGTGCAAAGTCCGGCCAGGCACGACACTGACGTTTACCGCGCCGGATTTTAGAGCGCCCAAAGAGGACGTTTACTGGAGCGCTGAAACAGCGGTTCGCGAAGGACTTCAAACACCGGACGCCACCGACGGCGAGTTACTCGACGAGTTCGAGTTCATCCTCCGTCGCTCCGTCGCCGAGCAGATGGTCGCTGACGTTCCTGTTGGCGCCTTTCTCTCGGGAGGAATTGATTCGTCGCTTGTGGTGGCGATGATGCAGGCGCAGAGTTCGAAACCTGTGCGCACCTTCACTATCGGGTTTCAGGAGACCGGGTACGACGAGGCTGTGCACGCGAAGAAGGTGGCGCAGCATCTCGGTACGGAACACACGGAGCTGTACGTCACATCGGCAGAGGCCCTAGGCGTTATCCCAAGCCTTCCAGCCATGTACGACGAGCCATTTGCCGATTCATCTCAGATACCGACGGCTCTCGTATCTGCCATGGCTCGCCAACACGTCACGGTGAGTCTGTCCGGTGACGGTGCGGATGAGCTCTTCGGCGGCTACAACCGATACGTTCTAGGCGCACGGATGTGGCGGGCCCTTCGTCCCGTTCCAGCTCCGCTCCGGCGGATAGCTGCCCAGGCGATACGTGGCGTGCCGGCACGCTATCTGGACACGATTATCCGGAACGGACGGAACATCCTACCACGAGCACTGTCGACGAACTCGCCCGGTGACCGACTGCACCGATTGGCAAGCGTTTTCGAGATGACCTCACCGGAAGTGCTTTTCAATCATCTGGTCTCGTTCTGGCAGGCCCCCGCCGAAGTAGTCATTGGCGGGAATGACGCGTCCGCCCTCGGTAGCGTGCAATTGCAGCGACGCGAAGCAGGTGGATTCGAGCGCTGGATGATGTATTCAGACCTAATCACCTATCTGCCTGACGACATCATGGTCAAGGTTGACCGGGCAAGTATGGCCGTGGGCCTCGAAGGTCGCGCGCCGTACCTCGACCATCGGATGGTGGAATTCTCTTGGCGCGCGCCGATGCGGGTGAAAATTCGCCAGGGCGTCGGCAAGCAGCTGATGCGCACGTTGCTGTATAGGCACGTTCCTCGCGCACTTATCGACCGTCCCAAGATGGGCTTTGGCGTTCCCATAGACTCATGGCTCCGCGGACCACTCCGCGCGTGGGCCGAATCTCTCCTGGACGAACATCGTCTTCAGGCTGGAGGCTTTCTGAATCCGGCGCCGATCCGACAGAAATGGGCGGAGCACCTGGCGGGAACACGGAACTGGCAAGCCGCATTGTGGCCTGTGCTCATGTTCGAGGCTTGGCGGGACGCTCAGTGATTCCTAGTTACGGCGCAGGACTGAAATATCGCCTGACAGGCAATTGCGTGCGTCGCCCGTGAATACAGAGGCAAGAACACGCACGTCGCAACTCCTGATGCATTCGCGTCGACTACGAGGTATGGGAGTCGGGGCGAGACTCGCTCGGGGCGGCGTCGGCACGTTCGTCGTCGCAGCGATTGGGGCCGTGTTGGCGTTGCTACTCCAGATGCTGATCACCCACTTTCTCGGTGCAACGAGGTTCGGCGACTACGCGTACGCATTGAGCATCGTCAATCTGCTGGCGATGATCGCGGTGCTGGGGTTCGAAGGTGCATCGCTGAGGTTTGTCGCGACGTACCGGGGGCTGAACGATTGGGCATTCCTGCGCGGATTCGTGTCACGCTCCTTCCAATTCTCGCTACTGCTTTCCGTAATCGTCGCTGGGGGCTTCGCAGTTTTTGTCGGCACGTCCGCGCGCGATTCGGGAAACCTCCGGCTTGTCTTGTT
>JAQBPY010000335.1 GCA_028287285.1 Gemmatimonadota bacterium | reverse complement strand
ATGAGACGAAGCGAATCTTCCTCGACGTATTCGCTCGAGCCCATCAACCCCCATTCCTCTGCGTCCCACGTGGCAAAGACGATCGTCCGTCTCGGCCGGTGGCCCGCCTTCACTGCCTCGGCAACAGCTCGCGCCGCCTCGAGCACGCTCACGGTGCCGCTCACGTTATCCGCCGCACCCGGACCCCAACCGTCGCGGTGTCCTCCGACCATCACGATCTCGTCCGGGAATTCGCTGCCCCGTACGATGCCGAATGTGTCGAAGATCGGCTTGGTGCCGTTCGTCGCACGATCGTCCGTCACCTTGATGCGCGCCCTTACCGGACCCGGTCCCACGTGATAGCGGAAGGGAAGACCACCCTGCCAACCGTCAGGAGCATCACGGCCGCTGAGGCCATCCAGCAGCTCCGTCGCGTTGCCATACGAGATGGGCACCACCGGAATGTGCGGGATGGTCATCTGCGCTTCCGTCAGCCGCGGAGCGCCGGCCACGCTTGCATAGCCAGGCGTCGCAGGATCGCCTGCGCCATTGAAAACGCTGCCGCGCTGCACGCCGTTCTTGTTCCGCATTGGGCCGGCGGGATATACGTCACCGGCGACATAACCGTCCTGCTGCGGGTCGCTGTAGATCAGCAGTGCGGACGCACCGTGCTTCTCGGCCTCGCGCGCCTTGATGCCGCGAAAGGACCGGCCGTATCGCGCAATGGCAATTCGCCCCTTCACGGAAATTCCGAGCGAATCGAGACGAGCGTAGTCCTCGATCAGGCCATAGTTCACGTAGATGACGTCGCCCGTGACGTCACCGGTTCCGCTGTGCCCATTCACCGTGAGGTACTGTCCCAGCCTCGACGTCGGGTCTCCCTCCACCGGCGGTTCTGCCAGGGCGAGTGGTTTCGCACGAGGCGAGACGCGCCAGAGTTGCACGGCGGTGGGGTGCGGGATGAACACATCGTATCGCCGCACTTCCGTCTCGAGACCCATCGTCTTCATCTGCGCAATGACGTAGTCGCGCGTGCGTGCCTGAGCCGGCGTTCCTGCGACGTGCGTCTCTGCGGAGAGTGCCCTTGAGAGCGTACGCGCACGCGTCGGATCGGGCCGAGCGATCGCCTGTGCCTCGAGGGCGCGTTCAGCGAGGGCGTTGGCCGGCGTGTAGCCCGGAGTTTCTTGCGCACCCATTGACGCGCGTGCCACGAGACAGAGTGCAAGGGCTGCGAATTTCAGGCGCATGGTGTCTTGCTCCGGCGACAAGGTCGCTTCGGAATGAGTTGGTGGGTTCGTGCTGCCAGGTTCAATCTGTTCGCAAGCCGCGTCGCCGCGTGAGTGCAGGTCAATCGTAATCGTTCATCGCCGCGGCGATTGCACGGCGCAGTGCTGGTTCACGATCCTCTCCAGCCTTGATCGTTCCCGCGAGCGAGCCGAAGAGACGCAGCATCTCGTCCTCGAGAAATGGACCACGCTCCCGGACGCCCAGGGTGTCAAGCGATCGCTCGGCAAGCACGCGCAGCAACTGCCGCGTGTCTGCGCTCAACGATGCGAGTGTCGGCGGGGACGCGGGAGCGGCCACCGGCAGCGCGTCGCGAGCGGTGGCTGCGTTGGCAATCGCGGACATCGGCGCCAACGATACAACGAACGATCCTGTCGTGTGCTCGACGAACTCCGTGATCACGGACTTGCGCCGCATATCGTGAAACACGCGGATCGCCGCTTCTCGGACGACCGAAACGCCGCCCTCGCTGTTATTGCCGCGGCCCGTGATGACAAGCACCTCTCCTGACTTGAGCGCTTGATGCTGTCTCAGCCAGTTCTCCACGCGGTGTGCTGCTTCGCTTGCGGTCGGAAGCGAGGTTCTCAGGTTCAGCGTGCGTGAGTTCCCGAATCGTACTTCATCGAACGCCTGCTGAAGTCCGGAGAAGCCACTGACGCGACGCCCGGCCACCGCTCTACGGACGCCGTGGTGATACGATCGCCGACGTGAGCACTCGACCATCCACACGTTCGGTGGGTGGCACGCCCACCACGCTGGCCAGCGTGGGCGCCATATCGGCGACAAGGGCGCGCTCCGCGTATCGTCCCGCCTTGAACCACGGTCCGTAAAGGATGACGGGAACGTGCGCGTCATCGTCGTACGGAACGCCGTGCTCGGCGATGCGTGCGTCGGCAGGATATGCCCCCTCGACAGGCGTGAACACCAATTCGACCGGAACGTCGGGAGGAAGCATGTGCAACCAACGCCGAGTGACCGGATCATTTGTGGTGTCGCGACGCGCGAGGTCACGAACAAGGTCGACGCGGGCGATGCCGGGTGTGGCTCTCAAGCGCGCCGCGAGTTTTGCGAGCAACGCGTCCGCGTCTCCTTTCGTCCCGGCGAATGCGTTGCGATATACGTACGCAGCAGCGCCGTCGAAGGTGATCGCATTCGTGTCGACGCCTGCTGCACGGAGCGACGCGCGCAGTTCTGCGATGGCAGGCTTCACATCATATCTCACCGGCGCTTTTCGCCCGGCCCGCCGTGCGACCAACTCGGGAAACGACGTCACTCCGTGATCAGCCGTGAGTGCAAAGACGATGGTGCTGGAATCACGCAGCTTGTAGAGCGAATCAATGAATGCGCCGAGGGATCGGTCGAGTCGAAGTATGTTGTCATGCTGCTCGCGCGAATCGGGGCCGTACCTGTGGCCGATGTAGTCGGTCGCGGAGAGCGAGACGGCAAGGATGTCGGTGGCTGAACCGGCGCCGATGGACAACTGTTGCATGCCCTCCAGCGCGGCGGCAAGCGTCAGCTCGTCCATCCACGGGGTATACGGCAGTTCGGCAGCCGCGCGCGCGCCGTCTACGGGAAGAATGTGTGGAAACACGAAGTCCCGCCCTGCATTCTCCATCGGCTCGCTGTCGCGCTCCGTGTATGCACTCGCCGGCAGCGTCAGGTTCCATGATTTGCCGGCAAGTTTCTGTGCGGTGGCACGTGCATTCACCGCACGTATCCACGCGGGAAGCGTGTCCGCGTAGTAGCGACTCGTCGTGAACTCACCGTTCGACGTCGCGTACCAGAAGACACTCTGCTTGGCGCGACCCATCGGGAGGATGGCGCCTCGGTCCTTACGGGAGATCGAGAGCGCGCGCGAGGCCGGATCCCGTGTGCGCAGCCAGTCGATCAGTACGGAGCCACGGAAGCGATACGGCGACGCAGGACCATCGCGCGAGGTGAGCAGCGGAGATTGTGGGTCCAGCACACCCGTGGTGTTGCTCACGATTCCGGTCGACCGCGGGAATCGTCCCGACATCGTGACGGAATGCCCGGGCGCGGTCTCGGTATTGGCGTGATCCTGGAATGCGTTCGCGAAGAACGCTCCGTGTTTTCCAAGCCGGGCAAGACCGCCCGTGTACTGGCTGGCCCAGCGGTCAACATAGTCGGACCGCATCTGGTCGACCGTGAGAAACACGATGAGCGTTGGACGATCGGCCGATGCGGCAACCAGTCGTGCCTGCGCGACGAGACTCGTTGCCGGGACGAACAGCGAGAGCATGACCACAAGTGGAGCGATGCGGCGCATTGAGATCGATGGCGAGGGTGACTTTGGTGCGCGTTTCCCGGCGTGGCCCACTGCTGCGACGACGTTCGTGTTCGGACGGAGCCGGTTGCCTCTTTACGCTGCCCGTACGATGTCCGCTGCCAAGAGGGTCTTCGCGAAGCATATCTCGTTGCAGGCGAACCGTCGCGCGCACGCAAGGCAGTCACGCCGGATCTTCTCGGGATAACGCGCGCGATCAACGCGCTGGTAGCCGATCGCGGCGAAGAAGTCTGGCTGGAGCGTCAGCGCGAAGACGTCATACGTGCCCCGCTTCCGCGCCAGATCCTCCACCGCGTTCACGATCGCCCGGCCGAGGCCTTTGCCGTGGGCCTCCCTGGATACGGCGATCGCGGCCACCTCCGCAACACTCGGCGAGTACTCCTTGAGCGCGCCACAGGCGAGCAATTGTCCGTTGCCTTGCTGGACCACGACATAGTCGTCGATGGCCAGCGAGATCATCTCCGGCGTGCGCCGCAGCATCTGTCCTTCGCTGGCGAAGCTGTTGTTCAGCTCGGAGATGGCGGTGGCGTCACGGCTCAGTGCACGCCGGACCAACAGGTCGGGTGCCAACCTCAGAGCACCTCTTCGAGAATCTGCAGGCCACGCAGAAGCTCGTCCTGCGTCGATACCAGCGGCGGCACGATCCGCACGGTGTAGTCGCCAGCGGAGCAGACCAGGAGGCCGCGGCCAAGCGCCTCGCTGACGACGTGCGCGGACGTGCCCATCACGTCGATGCCCCACATGAGGCCAATCCCACGCACCTGCCGAATGCGGCCGGTGCGGTGCGCGAGATCGTGAAGTTGCTTGCCGAACCACGCCCCGGTTTCGGTCACGTGCTTCAGGAGCGCCGGATCCGCGAGTCGCTCGAAAACGTGCAGTGCCACCGACGCAACGAATGGCCCCCCGCCGAACGTGGTGCCGTGATCACCGTACTTGATTGTGCTCGCAATGGCATCCGTCATGAGGATGGCACCCATCGGCA
>JAQBPY010000263.1 GCA_028287285.1 Gemmatimonadota bacterium | reverse complement strand
GTACCGCTACCGGCAAATGCACTGCTGAGTGCCGGCATGGTGGAGCGGATCATTGAAATGTTGCCATTGCACGCGGGATATCGCGCTGCGGCGTCGCTCATGCTCGTCGATGGCCTTGCCTCGCACGCGGTGGCGGCGGACCTCAGTGTCGATCACGACGTGCGCATCGACGTGGCGGGCCGCAGTGTGGATTGCTGGCTGGTGGCGCTCCGCGCCGGCGCAATAGAAGAGCGGCTCTGGGTGAGCAAGGCCGGCTCGCGCGTGGTGCGAACGGAGCAGGCGGTGGCGGACGGCCTCCTGGTGTCGGTGCTGACGTCCTGAGATATCGGCAGGTTGCGCCCGAAAAACGTCAGCTCGTGATGAATCCGTATTTGAGAAGCCACATGACGTGTCGTGCCGTCGCAGCGGACGTCCTGCGCATGTTCGTTCGGGCCAGGGCGTCCAGTTCGGCCATGCTCACCGGTTGCGGGCTGGCCGCCATACGCGTTAGCACGATTGTAAACAGTTCAGCGCTCCACAGGCCAGTCGGGATGAGGTATGCGGGCAGTGCGTCGTCGCCGTCAATGATACTCTGGCCTGCAGGCGTGAGCGCGAACAACGACGTCGCGTCAAGCCGTCGCGTGGCGTAGTGTGCAAAGGTATCTGTAAAACGAGCTGCTGCATAGTCGCCGCGATGCGCCGGCGGCCATGGGGTGCCGCGGGCGATCGTGGCGAGCTCATTCCACAACTGCTCGTACTGTTCGATGATCACGGGCCACGCATAGGTCGCGACCGCACGCCTGCGAGACGCTTCGCCCATCCGCGCTCGAAGGTCGGCGTCATCCACGAGCCGTTGAAGCGCTCGCTCAAATGCGTGCAGATCGATGGCGGTGGCCTGTGCGAGCATCAGGTGATCGACAAAATCCTCTCCTTCCCCCAGTGCGCCCCAGTCCGTGGCGTCGCTGTCATCGTCGGACCAGGACGTCGGAATGAGAAAGCCTGTGTCACCGTCGCGCACGGTGTCGCGATAGCCATTCCAATCGGACACCACCTGTGGCACGCCACACGCCAGCGCTTCGATGGGCGTGATGCCAAACGTCTCCTGCGCATTGTCCGCGGGCGAGACAAAGACATCAAGGGCGGCATGCACGAGATGCCTCCTGGCAGGCGGCAGTGGATCGATCGTCGAGACACGATCCATGATCCCGAGTGTGATGGCATGACGCCGAATCATTCGCGCCGCGATCTCCTCGCCACTGCCCGCGAGCACCAGGTGAATGTCGCGTCCGGGATTCGCGCGCACGAGCCTGGCAAACACCGTTACCAGTGGGAGAAGATCCGCCTTGTCCACGGTTGAGATGCGGCCGATCCAGCCAATGAGGAGAGCATTGACCGGCAGTCCGAGCGAGCGTCGAAGTGCGGCCCTGGGCCGCGGCCGGAAACGCTCCGTGTCGACACCCAGTGGAATCACATCGACGCGACCTCCAAAGGCGACCCTGACGGCGCGACTGCGCTCCAGCTGTTCGGCGATGTTAGCGAAGGACCGCTCCGTCGCGATTCGCGCCGACGTGCTCGTGCAGATCAGCGAATCACACCGTTGGATGTCCTGCAACAGCAGACGCAGGAACCATTGATGACGCAGGCTCTTGTAGCTGAGAACGTGAGTCGTCGCCGTGATGGGATAGAGACGCGACGCGAAGCGGGAGCGGGCGGCAACGGGAATGTGCAGGTCCCCGTCCGTGTCATGCCATATCCGAACGCCATCATCATGCAGTACGCCGGGTAAATCCGACACGTCCTCGATCGACAGGTCCACCTCGCTCCGGCCACGCGCGATCTTCTCGAGGCTCGGGAAGCCGGGAAGCGAATGCGCTCTGAGTCGGTTCCGCTGCTGGAAAAATCGATAGGCGCCCCCGGCGCCATGCGAGAGCAGGGCGCTGAGCCATTCGTCGATGACGACGTCGCGGCCGAACACACCATCGTCCTGTGCGTCAGCCTGCGGGCTTTCGAGGTACATGGCGAGCTGCGCCACCGTGCGTTCGCTCATGTTCGCTCGAGCGCGCGCAGCGTCAGCTCCAGCATCGCGGCAGAATAGAATGGAAACGCACCATCGGAATCACCGTCTTCAACTCCCGGCCCATCTGCCCAGCGCTTGTACTCTCGACGAAGGCGCGCGCCGTCGACGTGGCCGGCGGCAGCGAGCCGCGAGTCGGTGAACAGCTGCTCGAACAGTGGTCGGGCGGTGGAGCGGACGGCGAGAATGAATGCGCTGCTGAAGGAGTCGGACGGTCCGTGTGTCACGCGGCGCGAGCAACCAAGCGCTTGGAGCACTCGTCGCTCAATGGTGCGGTCGATGCGCCATTCTTTCGGGAGGGATGCACAGAAGCGCACGAGCTCCGGTGTGCAGAGGGGGTGGACAGGCCATGCGCCACGCCGCATGTAGAGCGCCGAGCCTTTCGCTGCGCAATCCACCGACGATTCCGCGGTGTGTCCAACCGGTGCCGACTCCACTTCACCGTCGAGGATGGCGTCGCGCGAACGTTTGCTCAGGAAGCGGGGAAGTCCGGCCGCCACCTCAGGCGCCGAGCCCCTGGGCTGTTTTTTGGGGCGCGGCAGCTCGGTTGACAACAGAGTGCACAGCTCGTCACCGCCAAAGCCCGTCATCATGACCACCGGCGCCTTGCGCGTGACGCGTTGCAGTAGAGCGTCTACGGCCTCGTAGTAGCACTCCTCCCATGGCAGGACCAATGCGTCGTCCGCTCTCGAGCCGGCTGCGCCGAACGGGAGGGCGTCCTCGAGTTGCACCGTGTGGTCGGTGCAATTCCATTGCCTCACCATTTCTCCGCGGCGTGCCACCTGACCGCATTCGATGCTGTCCAGGAGGTTGATCGCGCAGGTATTCCATCCGCGTCCAGCAATGCGCGCGGCAATTCCCGTCACGATCGCGGAATCCAGTCCACCACTCAGCTCGGAGACGACGTCAGCACCGGTTGCCAGCCAGCGGCGCATGGACGACTCTAGGATGGCCTGAAAAGTAGCGGTCACGTCGGCATCGGTACGCAGCCGACGTGGATGCTGCGTTGGCATGGCGCGTGGATATGCGATGCTGAATCGTGTGGCACCCGTGCTCGACGACCTCCACGTGGCGGTCGACCGCTCCGTCAACATGCGAATGTCGCTGATGACACTGCGCGTCGAGTATGGTGTCCCGAATCCGGCGAGCTCGCTTGCGACAAGGGTATCGTTCAGCTTGCGCGAGCGAAGTGTCGGAAACAGTCGCCGAGCGTCCCAGTGCCCCCGAAGCGTGCCGTTGTTCATGCTGACGAAGAGCGGCGCGGTGCCCCACGAGCCGCTGTGCATCGTTACGGTGGTCGCATTGCCGGTCGACGAAACACGCACCGTCATGAACTGCAGCGGCCACATCAGCGACTCGGCGGCAATCTCC
>JAQBPY010000249.1 GCA_028287285.1 Gemmatimonadota bacterium | reverse complement strand
AGAGATTTCCGGAGAGAAACGCCGTGAACGCTCCCTGCTGCTTGCCCACGTTGCCGCCGATGCTCATCTGCCCGGTGGTGGCCGTGCCCATGTTGACGCCACCACTCAGGCCAAGCTCCGTCTCCTGGTTGAGCACGATGTTGATGATGCCTGCCGTTCCCTCCGGATCATTTTTCGCCGATGGGTTGGTGGCGACTTCGACGTTCTTGACCAGGCCGGCGGGAAGCTGCGCCAGAAAGGCGCCCAGCTGCTCGCCCTTGAGGGGCGACGACCGCCCATTGATCTGAATGACGACGTTCTCGTTGCTCCGGAGGCTCACCTTGTTCGAGCCATCCACCTCCACCGCGGGAATGTTGCGCAGGACGTCGATGGCCGTGCCCCCTGCCGCCGTCGCCATGTTCTTCGTGCTGTAGCTGTTGCGGTCGGGAGCGAGCACCGCCTCCTCGCGCTCCGCTGTCACCTCCTGGCCCTCCAGCTTCGTGACGGAGGTACTCAGCTTCAACACGCCAAGGTCCACCACGGGACTCTCGGCCGTGATGACGATGTTTGCGCGGATCAACTGGGCAAAACCGAGCGCGCGCACGCGGATACTGTAGCGGCCCGCTGCCAGGCCATCCACACGAAACGACCCGTCAGCCTTGGGCAAGGATCCACCGGCAAAAGTGGAATCTCCCGCGCGCCTGACGGTGATGGAGCCGCTCGCGACGGCTCGGCCGCTCAATGAGTCAGCCAGCTTTCCGCGAACCTCTCCCACGCCGGCCGGAGCACGGGGCGGGCCTGCCGGAACCTGCGCCGCCACGACCGGCGGCAGGAGAAACAAAGCCGAGATGAAAACCGCACTGCACAACGAACGAATGCGCATCATGTTGTCCGAGTCGGGGTGGTCGAATATGTGACGCACCTCCGCATCTGTCCCGCAGGCGGAGATGAAATTTTCTTACAGAACAGATGAAGGTTTGGTTAACACTACCGGCCACCGGAGGAGAATGTTTCAAGCGGCCGGAACAGATGGCGCCCCGCCCCTTCACTGGCTCCGAACGGCTTCTATCATTAGGGACCCCCACGGAGCGAATGATGGCCACCGATGTTCTCGCGCGGAACAATGTGAAGGTGTCTGGTCACGGCACCCGGCCGATGCTTTTTGCGCATGGCTTCGGATGTGACCAGAACATGTGGCGTTACGTGACCCCTGCCTTCGAGGACGATTACAAGGTCGTCCTCTTCGACTACGTGGGCTCGGGCAGGTCCGATGCGGCTGCATACGACAAGGACCGGTACTCCACCCTCGAAGGGTACGCGCAGGATGTCCTCGATGTCTGCCACGGCCTCGACCTGCGCGACGTCATCTTCGTGGGCCACTCGGTCAGCTCCATGATCGGCATCCTCGCCGCCAATCATGAACCGGAGCGCTTCGCCAGACTCATCCTCGTGGGTCCGTCGCCCCGTTATATCAACGACGCGCCGGACTATGTGGGCGGATTCGAGCGGTCGGACATCGAGGGGCTGCTCGAGACGATGGACAAGAATTACATCGGCTGGGCGAACTACCTCGCGCCGGCCATCATGCAGAACGCCAATCGCCCCGAGCTCGGCAAGGAGCTGACCACCAGCTTCTGCTCAACGGACCCGGTCGTCGCTCGGCAGTTTGCGGAGGCGACGTTCTATGCGGACAATCGCTCCGACCTTCGTGCGGTAACGGTGCCGTCACTCATCCTCCAGTGCTCCAACGATATCGTGGCGCCTAGAGAGGTGGGCGAGTACCTGAGCCGCGAGCTGCCGCACAGTACGATCCGGTACATGCAGGCCACTGGTCACTGCCCCCACATGAGCGCGCCCGATGAAACGGTGGCGCTCATCAAGGACTACCTCGTTGCCCATTGATGCACGAGGCACTGTGGACGAGCTGCTGAATACCCTTCCCTGCGGTGTGCTGTCGTTTGCCGACGATGGAATGGTGGTCACGGTGAATGCCACCCTGTGCCAGATGCTCGGGTACGATGCCGGAGAGATGGAGGGGCGCCATGTCGAGCAGCTCCTGACGGTGGCGGGCCGCATCTTCTACCAGACCCATGTCTTTCCCATGGTCCGTCTGCATGGAAAGGCCGAGGAGCTCTTTCTGCTTTTCCGCAAAAAGGACGGCACCGACCTAGGTGCGCTCGCGAATGTGGCGCGGCACGAACGTGCGGGCGTGGCCGTGAATGATTGCGCCGTTATCGAAGTGCGTGAGCGACGGAAATATGAGGACCAGCTGCTCCGCGCGCGGCGCGATGCCGACCAGGCCAACGCCCTGCTGAAGACGCAGGCAGCGGAGCTCGAGACGCAGCACAGGCTGCTGCAGGATCAGGCCGCGGAACTGGAAGCGCAGAGCGACGAGCTCCGGATGCTCAATGATGAGCTCCAGGTGCATTCCGATGAGCTCGTGCAGGCGCGTCAGGTGGCGGAAGAAGCCAACCGCGCAAAGAGCCAGTTCCTGGCAACCATGAGCCATGAGCTTCGTACACCCCTCAACGCCATTGGCGGCTACGTGCAGCTCATCGAGCTGGGCATCTATGGCGTGGTGACCGACACGCAGCGCGAGGCGCTGGATCGCATCTCGAGGAGCCAGCGCCACTTGCTGCGCCTGATCAACGACATCCTGAATCTCGCGCGCATCGAGGCGGGGCGGGTGGAGTACGCGGTCGAGGACATGCTGATTGCGAACGTGCTCGCGAACGTGATTCCCATGATCGAGCCGCAGATGGCCGCGGCCGGGTTGACGTTCGAATCCACGGTTCAACCGGACTGCGTGGCGCGGGCGGATCAGGAGAAGGTGCAACAGGTGCTCATCAACCTGTTGACCAATGCGGTGAAGTTCACCACGCACGGCGGCACGGTGTCACTCTCCGCCACGCGCGATGAGCAGACCGGGCGGGTAATGGTAGCGGTGCGCGATACCGGCGTGGGCGTCCCTGCCGACAAGCTCGCGGCCATCTTCGAGCCGTTCGTGCAGGTGGAGACTACGCACTCGCGACGAGCGGAGGGTTCGGGCCTTGGTCTGGCGATCAGTCACGACCTCGCGCGCGGCATGGGCGGCGACCTGACCGTCGAAAGCGAGATCGGTGCGGGGAGCACCTTCACGCTCATCCTGCCGCTGGCCTGAGCGTCCAAAGCGAGCGTTCTAAGACGAACGTCTAAGGCGAGGGTCTAACGCGTCACTCCCGCGAGCACGCGCGCCGGCTCGGGCAGCCGCAGGTACTGCCAATCATTCTGGATGCGGCGAATGATGCTCCCTGTGGCTTCCTGTCCCCGGCCGATGAGCACCATGCCGTTTTCGGTCGCCACGTCGAACGCGAAGATCATCCCCAGGCGCACGTCGATGAGCTTCGTCTCGACAACGCTTTCCACCAACGACGACACCCTCTTCAGCGCGCCGAGTGCCTTGACGACGGCAGGGTCGTACATGCCGACGCGACCGAACAGCGTTTCCACGATCTGTTCGATTGGCGTACCGTTCGCCTCGAGCGTGTCCATCGCAATGGCCACCTTCAGGAGACGGGCACCACGGGGATGTCGTTTCCGCGCGGATCGTTGTGGTTCGAATGCCGGCCGTCGAACCACAGCTCCTCGTACCGCAAGATGTCGCTCACGGCCTCGAGTCGCGGGATCTGCGAGATCAGCTGGCGCGCAACGCCCGGCAGTCCTTTCGCCTGCTCCGTTTCCGTGGCGCTGAGCGTGTCGCCGCGGTTCATCTTCTCCACCGTTGCCGGCGACAGCGAGATCGCGCCCAGCTGCGAGAGCAGCGCAGCCACTTCAACCTGCCATACGTCGGGCACGCTCATCGCGGCGGCGAGTGCATTCACCGTGCGCTTCAGGCGGCCGGCACGGCTGAAGGCGACGGGGCTCGCGAGCGCGAGCACATCGGCGAGCACCGCAATACTGCCCTTGAGCGTCTGCTCCAGTAACACACGCTCCCCGGTGATGAGCCGGTACTGTTCGGCCGCAGCCATGAGAGAGGACTGTAGCAGGCTCGACTCGCAGGGCTTCTCGAGGAATCGAAAAATCTGCCCCTCATTCACGCACGCAACGGCCGCGGTCACGTCCGCCTGCCCAGTCAGCATGACGCGCACCGTATCGGGTGCGAGCTCGCGCGCGGCCTTGAGGAACGCCGTTCCATCCATCTGCGGCATGCGCATGTCGGAAACGATCACGGCGAATGGCTGTTCGCTTGCCCTGATCGCCGCGAGCCCCGCCGTGCCGCTCATTTCCGTGGCCGTCTCGAAGTTGCGGTGCAATACCCGTGAGAGTGCCTGCAGCAGCAGCGGCTCATCATCGACCAGCAAAATTCTTGGCTTGCCCGGCGCCTGGCTCATGCAACCTCCGGTTGCGCTTCGTGCGACCTTTTCGGGAGCTGGATCACGAACGTGGCACCTTCACCCTCCGCGGACTCGAGGGACAGACGGCCACCGTGATTGTCCACGATGGACACGTGCGCGAGGGACAAGCCATGTCCAACGCCCATGCCCGGCTCGCGTGTCGTGAAAAACGGATCGAAGACACGCGATTGATTCTCGGCGGAAATGCCGGGCCCGTCGTCCGCAACGCGAATCTCCACCCAATCGCCGTCATGGCGCGAGCTGATCGCGATCCTGCCCATGGGAGCGGCCGCGCCACGCGAGGCCGCCAGCGCCTGGGCCGCGTTGACGATGAGGTTGAGCAGCACCTGATTGATTTCCACACTGTCGGAGGGCACGAGCGGGAGGGTCGCGTCGAGGTCGGTCGTCACGTTCGCGACGGTCTTCCACTCATTCCGGCACACTGTCAACGCATCACGAATGCTGGCGTTCAGGTCCGTAAGGGACTTACCGGCGGAAAGTGGCTTGGCAAACCGTGTGAGCGCACGAACGATCTCGCGAACACGTGCGCATCCTTCGCGCGCATGGTTCGCGGCGTCCGGAAGCTGCATGTCCAGGTAGTCGAGATCGATCTCACGCACGGCCTCGTCAAAGGCGGTGACCGCGGGCGCGAGCGCGGGATCGGCACGTACCGCGGCGGCGAGGAGTTCCCCCTCGCGAATCACGCTCCTGAGCGAGTGCAGCCCATCGTCGAGGAATTGCATGTTGTCCGCCACGTACTGCAGCGGCGTGTTGATCTCGTGCGCGATGCCTGCCCCCAGCGAGCCGATCGCATCGAGCTTCTGTGCGCGCAGGAGCTGCAGCTCGAGCCGGCGCTGCTCGGAGCGGTCGCGCAGGATCGCGATGATCTGAATGACGCGGCCGTCGGCGTCGGAAATGGAACGCACGCGCGATTCCACCGGCCGGCGAGTGCCGTCCTTGCGCCGCGCCGTATATTCGCCGACCCATTCGCCGCGCTCCGCGAGCTCAGCCATCACGCGCGGGTAGCGGCGGGCGCTTTCCTCCGGATCCTGCCAGAACTCCGGACGCTGGCCAATCAGCTCTTCGCGCGTGTATCCGAGCATGTCGGTGGCGGCGGTGATCGCGTCCTTGATGATCGTCTCGCCATTCATGATGATCACCGCATCCGCGATGGTATTGAACATGATGCCGTGACGGCGAATCATCCGTTCCGCATGGAGCCGCGCGCCCGCTTCCCGCTGCAGGAGGCGACGAATGCGCCACGACAGCAGAATCATGCCCGCGAGAGCGACCATCAGGAGGGCGTTGACGTAACCGAGGGTCACGGCCGTTTGCGTGCGAGGAACATGACGCTCAGTATCGGCAAAAACCTGCCGTACTGAACCTCTTGACGCTCCCGGGAGAGTCTCCCGCGGCGTACATTGGCGCCATGGACGAGCCTACAGACGATACCCCAGACGCGCGCCGCTTCCGGCGCACGCTCGTGCGCGTGATGAGCGTTCAGGTCATCACCCTTGTCCTGCTCTGGCTGCTCCAGCAGCGGTACTCCCGCTGATGCGCTCCATGCACTGGATCAACTGGGTGGTGGTGGGAGCGTGGCTCTCGTACGTCGCGATTGACGGGCTTCGCCGCGCACGCGGCACGAAGCACATCGAGGGCTACTTCCTGGCAGACAGGAACCTGCCATGGTGGGCGGTGGGGCTCTCCGTGATGGCCACGCAACTCTCCGCCGTGACGATGATCGGTACCACGGGCCAGGGCGCGGTAGACGGCATGCGATTCGTGCAATTCTACTTTGGATTGCCCCTCGCCATGGTAATTCTGGGCGTGACCCTGGTGCCGTTTCTTCACGGCGCCAAGGTGTTCACGGCGTATGAGTACCTCGAGCGCCGCTTCGATGCAAAGACGCGGTCGCTAACGGCGTTCCTCTTTCTCCTCTCGCGCGGAATGTCGTGCGGGACGATTCTTGCGGCGCCAGCCGTCGTGTTTTCCGCCATCTTTGGCTGGCCGCTCGGCTGGTGTGTGCTGCTCATGGGCGTGCCCACGGTGCTTTACACCATGATTGGCGGCGTGCAGGCCGTGACGTGGGCGGACGTGAAGCAGATGGTGCTCATCGTCGTCGCGATCACGGCGGTGGTGACCGTGCTCCTCATTCGCATTCCAGTCTCTCCCGGCGATGCGCTGCATCTCGCCGGTGCGACCGGACGCCTGCGTGTCTTCGACTTTACCTTCAGCCTGAAGAGCACCTATACGTTCTGGTCCGGGATCATTGGCGGAACGTTCCTGATGCTCTCGTACTTTGGCACGGACCAGAGCCAGGTGCAGCGGTACCTTACGGCCCGCTCCGTGGGTGAAGCACGCAGCTCGCTGCTGATCAGCGCCTACTGGAAGATTCCCCTCCAGGCCCTGGTGCTTCTCATCGGCGTACTGGTCTTTGTGTTCTATCAGTTCGAGACGCCGCCGATGCTTTACAACCCGGTGCAGGAAGGCAAGGTGCGCGCGGCTCAACCTGCGGCGCTCGCGGCTCTGCAGACCCGTTACAACTCCGTCGTTTCGGCGCGGCAGGAGGCGGCACGCGCGGTATCCGCCGCTCGCAAAGCCGGTGATGACGAAGCATCAACAGCCACGTCCGCATTTCGCACGGATGATTCACTGGTCACGTCCGTACGCGCGGAAGCACTCGCACTCGTCGAGAAGACCACGGGAGAGCCGTCGAAAGACGTCAACTACATCATACCGCGATTCGTGGTGGAGCAGCTGCCCATCGGACTGGCGGGACTGTTCATCGCCGGAGTCATGGCGGCAGCGATGTCCGCCATTGCCGCCGAGCTCAATTCCCTCGCCACCTCTACCGTCATCGATTTCTATCGCCGCTGGTTCCGGAAGGAAGCAAGCGATGCGCATTTCCTGAATGTCTCCAAGGGCGCCACGGCACTATGGGGCATCTTCGCCTGCATCGTCGCAACCCAGGCGGCGACGCTCGGCTCACTCATTGAAGTGGTCAATCGGTTCGGGTCGTTCTTCTATGGATCCATCCTTGGTGTGTTCATCCTTGCCATGTTTCCTGGCGCCCGGGCATCTGGCGCCTTCATTGGACTGATCGCGGGCATGTGCACGGTGGCCGCAGTGAACTTCGGCGCGCCCCAGGTCGCATTTCTGTGGCACAACGTGATCGGTGCGGTGACGGTGGTGGTCATCGGCCTGGCAGTCGGCATGATCACCCCCGCAGCGCCTGTCGTGGTGAACAAAGCGTAGAACGGACTGCGCTTCACAGCTCATTGACGACGTCCCCGTCGAGCTGCGCATGGTCAGCATCCGCCTGGCGAGCCCGAGCGCTCAGGACGCAAGCCTCGCGGTGAGCCACGCAGTTCATGCTGGCGCACGTGCTGTTCATATCATCGTACCACCGTTCATGCATTTCCACGGACCCGCGGGGGCCCGGGGGCGTATGACCAGTCGCTCCAATGAGGAGCAGTCATTCACTCTCGAGGAGACGATCATGAAAGCACACGGTGTCATTACCGGACTCGCACTCGCCCTGACGCTCGGTTCCGCCGGCGTGGCGGCCGCGCAGAGTGCACACCAGCCGGATCAGGCTCGCGCCGCGCAGGACAGCGGACGCAAACACGGCCCGGGCCGCGGCCGCGAGAACCTCCTGCTTCGCGGTATCACGTTGACCAGCGCACAGCAGACACAGCTCAAGACACTGGCCGAGGCACAGCGCCGTGAGTTTGGCGGCAAGCGTCAACAGGGCGACCGCCCCGTGCGCGGCGACACGACGGGCATGGGCGCACGCCGCGCCGAGATGGAGAAGCACCGCGAGCAGCACATCGCATCGGTGCGCGCCATTCTCGATGCCAGCCAGCGCGCGCAGCTCGACAAGAACATCGCCGAGATGAAGGCACATCGGCGGGGATAGGAGAGACACGCTGAAGGGAACGAGCCGCGGCCGCAGTTGGCCGCGGCTTTTTTCTAGGCTGTTACGCCTGTTGTAATAGGACATGCTCCTTTACCAGTACAACAGGCCCTTCGCTTCGCTTGAGGACGACAACTTCCGCTAGCTGCGCACGAACGACCGCAGTGGTCCAAGGTTGCCGCGGTCTGCCGCCTTGAGCGACGCAAGGTACGCGGCGCGCGCGTCTGTTCTCCCAACTCCCCATGAGAAACGCGGACGTCGCTCGGCATGCAGCAGGCTATCGGCCATGATGCGCGCCCACCGCCCATTTCCATTGGGCCACGGGTGTACGACAACAAGCTGATGATGCAGGCGCGCCGCAATTTCGTCGACGTCGAATACGGCGTGCGCCAGCCATACGCCAGCGTCCGCGAGACGATCGCGCAAGGCCACGCGCACGCTGTTCGCCGGCAGGCCAATGTTCTTTCCGGACCGGCGATACGTTCCCGCCCAGAGCCACGTCTGATTGAACATCCGGCGATGCAGATTTTCCGCAAACTCGGGAGAGAGCACGACGGCCGAGGCGCGCCGGCGGCGTGAAGTGGCCCACACATCGGCTTCCGCGATGTTCATCTGCTCCCACGCGTTGAGCTGCTCACGCGTGGTCACGTGCGACGGCAACAACCCCTCGGCCTCATCGGGATCGAGAGGTGTTGCGCCTGGAGCGTCACCAACAAGCGAGCGTGGATCCTTCATTCAGCGGCGTCGGAGTCCCAGAGCCGCCGAGGGGACTGTGCGAGCATGGCCGCGCGGGCCTTGATCTGTGCCTCCATGTCCGCCGGACCAACTGCCTGATCCTCGAGGGCCATCGTATGTCCGATACGCTTCAATTCGGCCGCTGCCACCTCGCGCGCCCGCGCTTCGATCAGCGCATCGAGCAGGTTGTCATTGGCGGTGGAGCGCGCCGTACGCCGCGGAATGAGGGCGTACACGAGATCCGCGTCGAGGGCGTTGGCCGCACGTCGCAACGCGGCCAGTGAAATGGTTTCATCGCGCTCGCGCTGCTCCATTCGCACCACGTTGGATGGTGTGACCTCGAGCCGGGCGGCAAGCTGGCGCACGGTCATCTCGAGCGCGTTCCGGATAGCGGCGACCCAGCCGTCGCGCGGCGCCTCTCCCACGGCGTAAGCCGGATACCGGGCGATAGCCTCGGAGAGCTGGCGGCGCGCCAGATGACGAAAGTCCTGTGGCATGTATTGCTCTATAGATCAACTTTAGTGTTATGTTTGATGCCTTGTGAGTCACCTTTATCATATGTTTTGTTGCTCTGTAAGTCAACGGGCCAACTGACTGCTGTCCTGATGACCGCCCCGCCATAGGTTGTCGCCATGACCTTCACCTGCAAATTTTCGCGCGTGGTGTCCAGCGTTGCCGGCGTCGTCCTCCTTGGCGCGCCGGTACAGGCCCAGAGCACCCTTCCGGCCGAGTATCAGCGGCTTGCGCGTGAGGTGCTCACGGAGGCGGTGAATACCAATACCGAAGCATCCATTGGCAGCACGACCGCGCTGGCGAAGAAGCTCCAGACGCGCCTGATCGCCGCGGGGTACCCGGCCTCGGACATTCACATCGTCGGGCCCGACAGGAAGAACCAGAACCTCATTGTGCGGCTGCGCGGAGCGAGGTCAGGCAGGAAACCCATTCTCCTGGCGGCGCATCTCGACGTCGTCGAAGCCAGGAAGGCGGACTGGACCAATGATCCATTCCTGCTGCGCCTCGAGAACGGATTCTTCCTGGGCCGCGGCGCCGAGGACGACAAGTCAGGCGTGACGGTGCTGATCACGAATCTCATTCGCTGGAAGCGCGAGAAGTGGATTCCAGACCGCGACATCATTGCGTACTTCAGCGCCGATGAAGAATCCGATGCAACCAAGGGTGTTCAATGGGTGCTCGCGCACGAGAAGGCGCTCATCGACGCGGAGTATGCGCTGAACACCGATGGTGGGGGTGTGGAGCTCGCGAACGGCAAGCCGCGCATGTTCGGCGTGGAAGCGAGCGAAAAAGTGTACGTCACGTTCCGCTTCGAGGCGGTGAATCCCGGGGGACACAGCTCACGTCCCCGCCCTGACAACGCGATCTATGCGTTGGCCCACGCGCTGGATCGCCTGGAGGCGTTCACCTTTCCCGCGAAGCTCAATGAGGTGTCGCGCACGCAGCTCGAGCGGTCCGCTGCGCTTCAGGCGCCTGACACCGCCGCCGACATGCGCGCCATCGCGCGTGGATACCTGGACAGCGGCGCGGACTCCACGTCGAAGGCCGCGATGGCCCGCCTGTCGAGGGATCCCACATTCAACGCACTGTTCCGCACCACATGCGTGGCGACGAAGCTCGAGGGTGGTCACGCCGACAACGCGCTGCCGCAGCGCGCACGTGCCACGGTGAACTGCCGCATGCTCCCCACCGATCCGGTGACTGAGGTGGAGGCCGCGCTCAAGCGGGTCGCGGGTGAGGGCATTTCCGTTGTGGTCAGCGATCCATCAACGCCGAGCGATGCGTCGCCGCTCCGCCCGGAGCTCATGTCGCTGCTCGATCAACTCGCCGCGCGATACTTTCCCGGCGCGCCGGTCATTCCATCCATGGCGCTTGGGGCGAGCGACGGACTCTTTCTCCGCAACGCCGGCATTCCGACATACTCACTCAGCGCGATTGCCGAAGTGGACGGCGAATCCAACGCGCATGGGCTGAATGAAAAAGTGCGGGAGAAGAGCATCTACGACGCAGTCGCATTCTGGAACGACATGCTGCATGGGCTCGCCGCCAAGACAGTTACCCTGGCTCCGTAGCGCGCACGGCACGGCGCGCTCAACGGGCAACAGTCTTGCGTTAGTCGCTCAGGGTTGCCGAGATGGCGACCATCACGACGACCCATACACTCGAGGCAGCCATGAGCGAGTCATCCTTGAACACGCCGCGTCCGTCACAGCACGAAGATCCTTCCGAGAAAACCGCTGCGGACGATCCGGGGCATCACATGCCGCCTCAACCGCAGGACGAGGGAGTATTCGCCGGACAGGAATGGGCGCTCGGCACACGCTCCAACAGCACCGGGCATGCGGAAGACGACAGTCCCGAAACCGACATCCTTGACGTCATGGGCGAAAACGGCGACGTCGGCCCCGGCGACCTCGGCCTGAGCGTTGTGGACGAGTCCTCCGCCGGATTGGCGACGGGACCTGATCGCTACGTGAGCGAAGGGCCGGCCGCCGAAGCCGGAGAGTAGCGCTACCACTCCGTGGGCGTGTAGTCCTTGAGGAACTGGCCCCAGATGTGATTGCCGGTGTTGATTCCGTCGATGATGGGATCGACAATGCGTGCCGCGCCATCCACGATGTCGAGTGGTGGATGGAAGCGGTGCTCCTCTACCTTGCGGGCCGCGATCGCCGCCGGATCCTCGTCCGTGACCCAGCCCGTGTCCACGCAATTCATGTGGATGCCATCGTGCACGTAGTCCGCGGCCGAAGTGCGCGTCATCATGTTGAGCGCGGCCTTGGCCATGTTCGTGTGCGGATGCCGGGTGGTCTTGAACCGGCGATAGAACTGCCCCTCCACCGCGGAGACGTTGACGATGTGCTTGTCGCGCGTGGGCACGCGCATCATGAGCGGCTTGAGCCGGGCATTGATGAGGAACGGCGCCACCGCGTTCACCAGATGCACCTCGAGCAGCTCCACGGCGGGCACTTCGTGCATCAGCATGCGCCATGAATTGCGATCGCGCAGGTCGACCTGCTGAAGATCCTGGTCGAGACGGCCTTCGGGAAAAAGATGGGCACGCGCTGCCATCTCGTCGGCGAGGAGCGGCACCTGGGAGAGCGCGGCCGCATGCGTGAGACCTGCGACCTCCCCGAGCTCACGGGGCATTGACGCGATGGCGTGCTCCGCCTGTGCGGTGCCCGGCAGCATGTCGTAGCCACGCACTCCCTCGTACGCCCCAACGAGCTTTCGCACGTGCTCGGGCATTCCGCCAATGGACGACGTCTCCAGCTCCATCATGTGCCGGTAGAAATCGGGCGGACGCCGCACCGTCTGGCATGCGTTGTTGACGATGAAGTCCAGGCGATCATGCGTCGCGAGCAATTGCTGGCAGAATGCCTCGACGCTGGGGGTGTGCCGCAGGTCGAGACCGAAAACTTCCAGGCGATGGCCCCACTCCGCGAAGTCCGGCTCCGCCGCGTACCGCAGCGCCGAATCGCGCGGAAAGCGCGTGGTGACGATGAGGTGCGCCCCGGCGCGCAGCAGCTTGATGCCCGCCTGGTAGCCGATCTTGACGCGGCCGCCGGTGAGCAGCGCCACGCGGCCGCGAAGATCCGCGAGCTCGCCGCGCTTCATGTTATTGAATGCGGCGCAGGTGGGACACAGCTGGTCGTAAAAGTGATGCTGCACGTCGAACTGCTGCT
>JAQBPY010000234.1 GCA_028287285.1 Gemmatimonadota bacterium | reverse complement strand
GCTTGCATCCATCCCGCCGCGCAGCTCGTCGCACGACGCCCAGAGCGAGGAGTAGAGGTCGGACTTCTTGATCGCCATTTATGTTTGAATCGGTGGACGCGGTTCGAGAGCGTCACTCTTTTGCTCTCTCTGGCCAATATGCTCCTCGTATCATTTAACCGGCAGTACGCCAAGGAGCAGCGGCACAGATGACTTTTCCAGCCAGTTCGGCGTCACCGAGGCGTGTGTTCGTGAGTTCGGTCATCGAGGGGTTCGAATCGTTCAGGGAAGCGGCTCGGCAAGGTATTCTTGCGGCAGATGGCGACCCGATCCTTGTGAACGAAGACTTTCCGTCCCTGGCAGCGTCCTCTCGGAACGCTTGCCTCGATGCCATCGACAGTGCGGACTATTTCGTCCTGCTCATCGGTTCGCGTGGGGGCTGGACAGCCCCGTCCGGCAAGCTGGTGGTTGAGGAAGAGTACGAGCGCGCTGTGGCCCGTAAGCAACCCATTTTGGTGTTCCTCCAAGACGTACCGCGAGACGACCACGCGGCACGACTGGTTCGGCGGGTGTCCGACTACGTCGAGGGCGCTTTCCGCCGAACATTCACCAACGAGCTGGAACTCCAGCGCGAGCTCGAGCGCGCACTCCATCCGCTTCTGACCAACCCTGAGAGCAGATTGACCATGCCGAAATCGTCAGAAGATGACTTCGCGAAGCCGTACGCCGTCCAGGGAATGACCATGCTGCGCTTCGTGCTGATGCCGGAGCGTCAGGAAGAAGTGGTTGACCCAGTGCGAATATCCTCCGAGCAATTCGGGCGTCGTGTCTACGAGATCGCTCACTCAGCGGACGTTGGTATCCTGAGTTTCGAGCGCCCCAAGACCCGGACGCTCGAAAGAGACGACCTGGTGATTCTTCAGACCGACAACGACGGGCGAAATGGCGCGCGCCAGTACGCGCGAATCCAGATCAGCGAATCTGGAAGACTGGTGATCGACGCGAACATCTCCGGAAGGGCGCAGCAGGGCGACAGCTTCTTTTCCGCCATGGTTATAGACACTCGGGACATCGAAGCAGTGCTCGAGCAGTGTCACCAGTTCTCCGCGGCGCTCTACGACGAGATCGACCCGTTCAAGCGGCACCAGCGCTTTGGCTACGACGTCTGTCTGAGCGGGCTCGACCACCGTCGACTTGAAAGAAACCCGCAGCCGCGCTCTTCGTTCGGCATGAACATGCAAGGCACGCAGGTCATTCGCGCATTCGGCGACTGGCGCGCGATTGCACGAGCAGACCTGCGGCAACCTGCGCCAGAGATTGAGCGGGCCGTTGTATTATTGGAGCGCCGCGCCAACGAGTAGGCCTGGAGAAAACGTCACAAGCGGCACGACGGGACGCGAATCGCCGAACGCAGAGTGCGGTTGCTTGGGGCTCAGTGAAGCGCCTCAAGTCCCCGAGAAAGAGATCCGGTATTTAGGACGTGTCGTCGCCGGCCAATGACAAGCAGTCCGAGTAGTCCCGTTGCGACAAGAACGCTATCTCCCGGTTCCGGTGCAACCGTCGTTGGCGTTAGCACAAATGCATGAATCTCGCCGTCGATCACGCCCGCCCCTGTGATCTGCCCAGAGTCGTTGATCCCGTACGCAATCTCCAGATCCCATCCCGATCCCGAGGGAAGGAGGCCATTTAGATCGGTCATGACCCCGCCGCTGTACAGGAACGCATGGAAGATCGCGTCGCCAGCGAGGTAGCTATATCCGGCCACCTCACCCGAGCTGTTTATCGCGAAGCCCTCGCTGTAGCTGCCCCCCAGATCGCCGAGATCGGACATGACTCCGCCGCTGTACAGAAACGCATGGGACTCAGCGTTGCCCGCGACGGAGCTGTAGCCCGTCGTCTGGCCGGCGCTATTGATCCCGTATCCGCGGCTGTTCGTTCCTCCCAGGGTGCCCAGGTCGCTCATCAACCCTGAGGCGTACAGAAAAGCGTGAGTCATGGAGCCTCCCGCCAACTCGCTCCACCCACTCACCAGACCCAGGTTGTTGACTCCCTGACCAGCACTCTCGAAGCCCCCAGCGATCCCAGGTCCATCATCACACCACCGGTGTACAGAAAAGCGTGCAAGCCAGCGTCGCCCACCGTGTAGCTCGCGCCAGTAACCTGACCTGCATCATTGAGTGCCGAGCCGATGCTGGAGCGCCCGCCCAGCGTACCAAGGTTTGTCATAACGCCGTTGCTGTACAAATAAGCGCGGTCGTCGTTGGGACCTCTGCTGAAGCCGGTGACTTGACCGGAGCCGTTGATCGCATAGCCATTGCTCTCAGTGTCCCCCGGCAGAGTGCCGAGGGACGTCATCACTCCATTGCCATACAAGAACGCTCGGCCGAGGCTCGACCCCGCTTCGCGACTATACCCGGCGACCTGTCCCGAACTATTGATTCCAGAGCCTTGGCTTATCGTGCCCCCGAGAGTGCCCAGATCCAAAACGGTGTAAGCCGAGGAGGCCGCGTTCAGCGTAAGTCGCTGACCTTGAGAAAGGGTGGAAAGCGCGAGAAGAGCGCCAATCACGGCAGCGGCAGACCGGCAACGACAACGAAACGCGATAAGTGCGCACATAGAGATATACCTCGCGGTGAAGGTCGTCTCTATGCTACCGTCTCCTGGAATATCTGCCCAACGGCACTAAGAAAATCTTAAGTGCAGATCTCGTCGTGGCTGATCGTTGACCGGAGCGCCACGCCAACGAATAGGCTTGGCAAAGGCCGCCCGCGCGAATCGACGCCCTTATCGGACAACTACTGCAACGCGTCACCAGGCACGACGCGCCGGAGAAACGCCGCCAGCGGCACAGCGTGAATAGGCCCCTGCCGCTCCGGCATCGACGCATCCGTCAACGCGATCAACCGCGCATCGGGAAACTCATCATGAAACGCCAGGAGCCCACGCCGGTCTGCCGGCCGCAGCGTCGGACCACTCTTCACCTCAACGGCAATCAGTTCGTCGGGCGTCTCCACCACGAAATCGACCTCCAACCCCGCCGTCGTCCGCCACGTCCATAGCCGCGCGTCTCGCGTCGTACTGCACCACGCAGCGAGGTGCTGATACACGAGCCCCTCCCGCGCCGCGCCAACCGCATCCGGCATTGCGCGCGCCGCGTCGTTGGGACGGAGCGCCATCGCGATGCCCGTGTCCGCAAAGTAGAACTTCGGCTGCGCCGCCAATGCGCGTCGCGACGGCCTCGTCGTGAACACATCCAGACGCGCCACGAGGAACATCGACTCGAGCAGATCGATCCAGTCCACCACCGTACTTTTCTTCACGTACGCATGCTGCGCGATAGCGGTCGGGCTGATGATGCTGCCATGCGAAAGCGCCAACTGCTCCAGCACGCGCGTAAAGCCGGCCACTTGTCGCACCGTCGCCTCGGCCCTCACCTCATCGAGCACCGCGATCGTCGCATAGTCCGCCAACGCCTGCTCGGGATCATCTGCGGTCCACACCACCGGGAGCAACCCTAGACGCTGCGCGACCGAAAGATTGAACGCATTCCCCAACTCGGCTGCGAGAAACGGTGGCATGATTCGGCGCCCAGCTCGTCCGCCAAGAAGGTTCACGCCGGCGCGGTGCAGTGCGCGCGCGCTTGATCCGGTGAGGAGAAAGCGTCGCTGCGGCTCGCGGTCGAGGCGCTGATGGACGACATCGAGCAGCGCGGGAACGCGCTGCACCTCGTCGATCACGACCCATGTGTCAGGCGCCGTGCCGTCGATCGCATCGTGAAGACGCTCTGGCGCAGCGATCAAGGATCGCGCGACCGGGCCTGCGCGAAGATCTATTGCAAGTGCGTCGGGAAAGACCTGCTTCGCGTATGTCGACTTCCCTGTTCCTCGTGGACCGAACAGAAACGTGCTGCGGGAGGGCGGCGGAAGAAGTCGGGAAAGCGCGGGAAACGCAGGCACCATCGGCGGCATGTGACCAAACTAGACACCGCTACCGTCCAAAACAAGCCACTTCAGACGGTAGTACCGTCCATATCAACCGCGCCACACATCGTCATAAGCTGCAAGGCCTATGTGTCGCATGTATTTGCCAATTGCCGCGAACACCCAATGGAGATCGAAGCCCCTTCCTGCCGCCTGTAAAACCTCCCGTTCAGACGTTTGACATAAGCAAAATACATTATATGATACAACTATAAGGCAATTCGCTCTGCCCCCAAATAACTCGCCCATGCCGCCCCGCGTCCTCCCCACGCCGTGGAACCTCTACAACCTCCAGGCGTCGCCCTTCTTTCAGGAGTCGCTGGAGTCCGGGGACAAATCCGCCCGCCCCCTCAACCTCTTCGTTGGGCGACGGACCGAGCTCAAACGCCTGCTCGACGGCATCCACGGCGCCGGTGAGAACTCCTCGCGACAAGCCGTCGCCGGCGCCCCGGGTGTCGGGAAGACCACCCTCGTCAAGGAGCTCAAGGCCCTCGCCCTCGAGAACGGCTACCTCGCCACCGACGAGCTCGTCCCCATACTCGGCGACGACACCCCCGAGCGCCTGTTCGGCCGAGTGCTGAGTGTCCTGTACGACACCATCCTTGCCAACCGTCCCAACTCCGGCGACAACCCCGCCATGCAGGCCGCGCAGGTGCTCGTGCGCGTCGCCCGACTCGGCACTGGCGGGGCCAGCATCTCCGCCTTTGGCATTGGCGCCGGCGTGACCAAGGGTGTCTCCATCAGCGCGCCGAAAGAGCTCCTCCTCGACGGTCCGCGCGTGATGCGCGACCTCATGACCATGGTCCGTGCGAGCGACGCGCAGGGCGTGCTGCTCCACCTCAACAACCTCGAGAACCTGAGCGAATCCGACGCCGTGCGCGCCGGATCCATCTTGCGCGATCTGCGCGACCTCATGCTCCTCCACGGCGGCTTGCACTACGTGTTCGTCGGCACGACCGACGCCGTGAGCATCACCGTCGGCTCGCAACCGCAGATGCGCAGCATCGTCAGCACGCTCGTACTCGAGCCACTCGCCGTGAGCGACGTCCATCTCATGCTCGCAGCTCGCTACCGTCATCTGCGCGTTGAGGATCACGCGCCGGTTCGGTCGCCAATCGACGACGAGGCAGTATCCACCCTGTATGAGTTCTTCCGTGGCGACCTGCGCGGATTGCTCAAGGCATTGGAAGACGGCGTTACGCCGCTTCTCGGTCTTGAGGAAGGACTCGATCGCGCGCTCACGATCGCCGATTTGCGCCCCGTGCTGCAAAGTCGTTACGCGGCGGAGCTGGACGCGCTACCGGAACAGGGTCGAGTGGAGCAGCTTGCCAAGTGGGGCGCTCAGGCGCCGGGGACGGTGCAGACGCAGAAATCGCTGGCCGCGCTCTGGAAGATCTCGCAACCGGCGGTGTCGCAGGCGCTCGGTTACCTAATACGACAGGGTTACGTGAACGCGCTGCCGCGCGGCAGCGCACGTCAGGTGCAATATGAGCTCTCGGGCGCGAGCCGGCTGATCTTCGGATAGGCTACTCGAACCGTCAAACCTCGCGCGAGGAAGCATTCGCCTCATATTGATCGATCCAGTAGCCTGTAATGCTCCTATCGATGCTTGGAGGTCTATCGTTCTAGCTCCGCTCCTATGACAACGAAGAAAGCACCACGTACTCGCAAGGCGCCGGAATACGTTCGCGCGCTGATGAAGCGCGTTGAGA
>JAQBPY010000173.1 GCA_028287285.1 Gemmatimonadota bacterium | reverse complement strand
GCTCGAAGGAGTTCTGCCTCGTGCTCCAGACAATGCGGAGCTCCGCCAAATTCGTGTTTTGGATTTTGGCGGTTGCGTTCATTGGCGCTTTCATGTTTTCCCAGACGTCCGGCCTCATCGGCAGCTCGCCCGTCACCAACACGACGGCCGTCGCCAAGGTCAATGGGAAAGAGATCCTCTATGCGGACTGGCAGCGTCGCGCGCAGCAGTCCATTCAACAGACGCAGCAGCAGTCCGGGCGGTCACTGACCCAGGACGAGACGCGCCGTATCGAGAACCAGGCGTTCGACGAAATGGTTTCCGAGCTCCTGCTCGCGCAGGAATACGACAAGCGCGGCATCGTCGTGTCGGATGAAGAGCTGCGCGACTACGCGCGCTTCGCGCCGCCGCCCTGGATCCGGAACGCGCCGGACCTCATGACGGACGGCCGCTTCGACCCCGCCAAATACCAGCGTCTCCTGGGCAGCGCGCAGGCGCGCCAGTCGGGGCTGCTGGTGGCCATCGAACAGTATTTCCGCAGCGAGATTCCGCGCGAGAAGCTGTTCGAGCAGGTGACGGCGGGCCTCTATGTGACCGACAACGAGCTGTGGCGTGCATGGCAGGACGCCAACGACAGCGCGTCGGTGAGCTTCGTGGTGTTCCGTTCGCCGTCCGCTGCGGCCGACAGCAACATCTCCGACAGCGACCTGCATGCGTACTACGACGCACACAAGAATGAATTCGATCGCCCGGGCCGCGCTGTGCTGAGTGTGCTCCATGTGCCGCGGGTCGTCACGGCGGCGGACACCGCCGCCACGCTCAAGAAGATCGCGGCACTGCGCGCCGAGATCGCCGGGGGTGCCAAATTTGAAGACGTCGCAAAGCGCGAATCGGCCGATTCCGTGTCCGGCGCCAATGGCGGCGACCTGGGCAAGGGCGTGAAGGGGCGCTTCGTGCCGGAGTTCGAGAAGGCAATGGCCGATCTCAAGCCGGGTGAGCTGTCCCAGCCGGTAAAGACGCAGTTCGGCTACCACCTCATCAAGATCGACTCCAAGGTTGGCGACTCGATTTCGGTGCGGCACATCCTGCTCAAGGTGCAGCAGAGCGACTCGTCCGCCACTGCGGTGGACCGCGAGGCGGACCAGCTCGCGAAGCTCGTGGCCGGTGCGGATCAGGCGCACAAGTTCGACGAGGCAGCCAAGACCATGAATCTCAAGCCCTTTCCCGCCAGCGCCCTGGAGAACCAGCCCGCGCAGGTCAACGGCAAGGTGATTCCAAGCGTGAGCGCGTGGGCGTTTGGCGGGGCCAAGGTGGGCGAGACCAGCGATCTCTTTGACGGCGAAGACGGATACTACGTCGCTCGTCTCGATTCCCTCAACGAGGGGGGCAAGTCTTTCGACGCCTCCAAGTCGGAGGTCCGGGCCCAGGTGGCCTCCGATCGCGCAGTGGAGCGCGCCATTCCGGCTGCACAGGCATTTGCAAAGGCCGCACAGGCCTCGTCGCTGGAGAGCGCGGCAAAGTCCTCCAACCTCAAGATCGAGAATACCGGCATGGCCACACGCGCCGGCATGGTGCCCTCATTCGGCAGTCTGCGCGAGGCCATCGGTGCGGCATTCGTCGCTCCGCTCAACGAGGTGACGGCCCCCATTCGCCAAGTGGACGGTGTGTTCGTGATGCGCACGGACGCCCGCAAGCCCGCCGACAAGAACACGTTCGAGACGCAGAAGAAGGATCTCCGCCAACGGCGTCTGCAGCAGCTCCGCCAGCAGCGTCTGCAGATGTACCTTGACGACCTTCGCAAGGCGGCCGCGGTCAAGGACCTGCGCAAGGACATCAACGCGCGGGTTCGGAGACAGGCGGTGGCGTCGTAAAGGTCTGGTGGTCCGATGGGGTCAGCGAGCAAAAGGGCACATCGAGTAAGTCTCGATGTGCCCTTCTGACTATCAGCTTATTCGATTATCGGACTAGAACAGCCTCTTCGGCTCCGGCCGTGCTTCCTCGGACGCTTCGCGGCGCAAAACAGGTTCCCCCGCAGACAGACGGGGCTCTGTCCGGGCCTCGGGCTCCGTGATGGAGCGTTCCACGTCGTTGACGTTCTTCTTGAACTCACGAATCCCCTTGCCGAAGGACGCGCTGATCTCCGGGATGCGCTTGGCGCCGAACAATACGAGGACGATGACCAGGATGATCATCAGCTCGCCGAAACCGAGATTGCCGAACATGGAGTCTCCTTAGAAAAGCGACCTGGCGATGAGATATGCAATGAGCACGCCGAGCAGACTCAATAGGCTGACATCGAGCGCGATGGCGAACGTGAACTTCAGGATGATCAAGTCAATGGGACCGAACCCGACGGACGGCTGAACGCCGGTCGTGAAGAATTCCTTCACGGCACCGGCGGGGAGGAACATCCGGGCAACCTGCGTGAGCGCCCCGCCAATGACGAACCCGATGGCCAGCGTTACCGCGTGAAACACCGGGCGGTGCCTGGAAGATCCGCGTGGGGCCATCAGGAGCGCCTGTCCATGACGTACACAATAGCATCTGCGAGCGCCGCGCGCGCCGGTGTGTCGGAAAGACCGTCCAGCGCATCTTCCGCCTCGCGCGCGAATTCCTCGCCCCGCCGGTGTGCGTGCTCGATACCCCCGCTCGCCGCCACGAGCGACACTACTTCGGCGATCTGATCGTCCGAGGGCAGGTCGGTGGCAAACAGCGTCTCGACGGTGCGGCGATCGGCCGACGCCAGCCGCGGGAGCGCGATGATCAGCGGCAGTGTGACCTTGTGCTCCTTGAGATCCAGGCCGGAAGGCTTGCCCGTGACGGACGCCGTCTCGGTGTAGTCGAGGATGTCGTCGGCAACCTGGAATGCCATGCCGAGGCGCTCGCCGTAGAGTCGCAGGGCTTCACGATGCGCGCTCGCGCCGCACATGGCGCCCGTCTCGCACGCCGCGCTCAGGAGCGACGCGGTCTTGGCGCGAATGAGCATCTCGTAGTCCTGCTCCGTGAACGCCAGCGCGTCCACCGCCGCGAGCTGGTGCATCTCGCCAATAGTCAACTGCGTGGACACACTCGTGAGCACTCGCATGAGATCCAGATCTCCGAGCGCCACGAGCGCCTCGAGCGCGCGGGAGTACAGGAAATCTCCCATGATCACGCTCACTTGATGGCTGAAGAGCGAGTTCACGGTGGGCAGCCCTCGGCGCATGGCCGAATGATCCACCGAATCATCATGGACGAGCGACGCGAGGTGCATGAGCTCCAGCACCGCGGCCAGCGTTACCACACGCGATTCAGGTTGTTCGGCGGTTTCGCTCGCGAGCAGGGCAAGCGTGGGGCGAAACATCTTGCCGCGCATCTGCAGCAGATGGCCGCTCACCTGCTCGATGAGCGGCAGCTCCGCGGAGACGACGCGCCGCATCTCGACGACAACGTCTTCCAGCCGGTCCTTGATGAGCGACTGGATTTCCCGAAGCGCGGCCGTGGACGGCGTGCGCGCTCGCGCGACGGCACTCGTCACGAGGCGGCACCCTCCACCGCGGTAAGGCGCTCGCCCACGTCCTGGAACTGAATGTCGATGACGAACACACGCTGATAGTACGCGACGGCCGCTTCGCGCTGGCCGCGCTCTTCGGCGCAACGCCCCAGCAGGTAGAGCACGCCGATGAGCGAGTTCTCGGACATGTGCGGCTCGTTCAGGGCGCGCGAGAGAATCGTCGCGGCCATGGGGTACTGCTCCTTTTCGATGAAGCAGAGACCGAGCGCCTCGTATGTTGGCACTCGATTGCTGGGTGCACGCAACGCCTTCTGGAATTCCGCGATGGCTTCGTCGAGCAGGCCCATCTCCTTGTAGGCCACGCCGAGGTCGTAGTGACTCTGGTGGTCGCCTTCGTCCACATTCTCGGAGATGCCCTGCTTGAATGCACGCAGCATGTCCTGGAAATCGGCCGCTTCGTCGCCCGTCGGCTCCTTTTCGTCGACGACCATGCGCGTGTCCATGGGCGCGTCGTCGTCGCGAAGCCAGTCGCCGAGGTTGATGAATTCGTCGTCGGGCACCTTGGACGGCTGGGCCGGAGCCACAGGCGCCGAGACGCGCTTGGCGGTTGTGGACTGTCGTGCCTTGGGCGCCGGTGGAGGGGCTGGCTCCGGCACCGGCGCAGGAAACATCTCGAGCGCGGCCTGCGCACGCATGTCATCCGGAGCGAGGTCGATCACGCGCTGATAGATGGAGCGCGACTTGTCCATCTGGCCGGCACGGAACAGCGCGTCGGCCAGCTGGATGTACGCCTCGATCAGGCGTCCGCGCTCATTGGTGCGGAACGCGTATTCGACGCGCTTCTGGTGATGCTTGACGGATGATGGATTGAGCAGCACGATCTCGTCGGCGACCATGGCGGCCGAGGTGAGGTCGTCATTGCGCTCGAACCCGATCATCGCCGTTTCCAGCTCGCGAAGGCCGCCGTCGCGATCGCCGGACTCGAGCATCGCCTCGGCAAGGCGGCGACGAAGCCCGTTGTCGTCGGGGTCGGCGGATGACTGCGCCTGCATCAGTTCGAGTGTCTGTTCCGCAACGACCGACGACAGACGTGGCGCAGGGGCGGGCGCCGACTCCGGCTCCGGGTCCGGCTCCGACACGTCGAGCATCACGAGCGTGTTGGTGTCCGGAATGGAAACGGAGCCGCGCACTGGCGTTCCCTCAGGCATGATCAGCTCGAGCTCGCCCCCGATGCTGCCTTCAGTGTCCTCGGGCTCTGGCAACGGCTCCAGACCGTCTTCGTCGATGAGCATGGGCAGCCCCATGAGCGACGGCCGATGCGTGCGCGGCGGTGGCGGCGGCGGCGCGGGCACATCCAACTCGAGGGTGCCGAAATCAATGAGCTCCGGCTCCTCTATCAATTCCGGAATGAGCGGCTTGGCCGGTGTCGGCGTGTGCGTGCGTGCGGGCGCATCCGGAATGTCAAAATCCAGCAGCTGATCGTCGGGCACCACGGGGGCCACCACGGGCGCCGCGGGAGCGGGCGGCTCGTCCAGCAATCCGCCAAAACTCGTGGGCTCGAGATCGAGCAGGCCGCCACTCGGTTGTGATACGGGCGGCGCAGCGAATGACGTGGACTCGAGGCCCTCGAGCAGGCTACCCGACGACGCGCCTGCGGAGAGGTCGAAATCGGGCGTCTTGTCGACGAGCGGCGCCGGCTCCTGTTGTGACGTCGTGGGCAGCTCGAACAGCTCGATCATGGGCGCCGACGGCGTCTCGATGACCGGCGCCGGCTTTACAGGCATGGCCGCGCGCGGCGGTGCCGGCGTCTCGGGCATACCCGTATCGATGATGTCCAGGCCTTCCATCGCCCGCGCGGGCATGGACGCGCGCCTGGGCGGCGTGGGCGTGTCGTCGAGATCCAGGAACACGAGCCCGGAGCCGGCTCGGCTGGGCGCATCACCTAACGCACGCGGCTCCGCGGTGGGGTCGATGGCCTTCATCCGCTCTACAGCCGCGCGTGCCTCGGCGTCACGGCCCTCGTGCGAGTAGCGCTCGTACAACAGCTGCAATTGCTCGATGGCCTCCGGCGCCCTGCCCTTTTTGAAGAGCTGGTCGGCGAGCATGAGACGGATGTCGTCCTGATCGGGACAGAGATCCGCGAATTCCTTGAGCGCGCGGAATGCCTCGTCGATCTTGCCGGCAGATTGCATCCGGTCGGCGTACTCGAGGAAATTCTTTTTTGCGTCGCCCTTGAAGCCTTTCTGTGCGCTGATCTTGCCGAGCTTGTAATAGACACTCGCGCGGCCCGGTGAGCTGCGGAGAATCTTGTTGCAGAGCGCTATGGCGTTGTTGTGAAACCCGCCGTCGGCGTACCGGTCAACCGCCTGCTCGTAATAATCGACCGCGTCGCTAACGCTGCCCTGCTTGAGGTACAGGTCGCCTACGCGGTTGAACAGCGAGACGTCGACTTCCTCATCCGATGCGTTGTAGCCATCGAGGATCTCGACGTACACCGCCAGCGCCTTGTCGAACTGCTTCTTCAGCTCGAACTCGGCAGCCTTTTTCTTGAGCTTGGCGACATCTGGCATCAGCTACGGGCAGGCTCCGCGAAGGGCTCCCCTGCCTCGCGCCGAGGGGGGATCAGGTGGTCAAAGTTACCGCTAAGTCATGGACGTGACAAGGTTTGCCACGTGCCCACGACCCTCGGCAGCGCCCAGCGCCGTACCAGTATGGGAGCTCGCGGACGTCCTGCACGTCCCACAACGCCAGGTCCGCGGAAAATCCGGGGGCCAGCTGGCCCACTTCGCCGGCGAGGGCCAACGCGGCGGCGCCGTTCACGGTGCCTGCCGTGATCACTTCCGCCACACTGAGGCGCAGCTGACTGACCCCCAAGGTGAGGATCAGTGGAAAATTGGTCGTGGGGGACGTGCCTGGATTGAAGTCCGTTGCGAGCGCAACGGGCACGCCGGCCTCGATCAGGGCGCGCGCGGGTGCCTGGGCCGTTTTGCCGAGGAACATCATGGTGCCAGGCAGCAAGGTCGCGACCGTGCCTCCGGAGGCCAGTGCCGAGATTCCCTCGGGGCTCACCGCGGCGAGGTGATCGGCGGACGTGGCCCTCAGCTCTCCCGCCAGCTCGGCAGCGCCGCCCGCCGTCAACTCGTCCGCGTGCATCTTGATACCCAATCCCGCGTCGCGGGCGCTGGTGAGAATCTCGCGCGATTCATTCACCGTGAATACACCCGGTTCGCAGAAAATGTCGGCGAACCGCCCGAGCTTCTCGCGGGCGACAATGGGCAGCATGTCGTTGATGAGCAGGTCGAGATACTCGCGCCGTCCGTTGGGCCGCTCACGAAAGTCCATGGGAATTTCGTGCGCACCGAGCCATGTGGGAACGATGCGCATCGGGAGCACCTGGGCGAGACGTCGAACGACACGAAGGCTCTTGATCTCGTCATCGAGCGAGAGTCCGTAGCCCGACTTCACTTCCACCGTTGTAATGCCTGATGCAGCGAGCGCTTTCAGTCGGGGAAGAGCGAGTGCGTAAAGCGCATCTTCGCTTCGTGTCCTGAGGTCGCGAACGGAGGCGTGAATGCCGCCGCCTTGCCTGGCGATCTCCATGTACGGAACGCCCGCGGCGCGCAGCTCCTGCTCTTCGTACCGTGCGCGGCCGAAGATGGCGTGGGTGTGCGAATCGACGAACCCCGGTGTGAGCACACCGTTGTCGCAGTCGATTGTCTGCGCGTCTTCGTGTGCGGCGCGCAGCGCGTCCTGCGGGCCCACCGCCATGATCTCCCCTCCGTGCGCGAGCACGGCGGCGCCAAACAGGATCCCCGCATCCGACATCTCGGCGCCGCGCCGCGCGCGCGCGGGACCGGCGCAGGTGACAACCTGCGCCGCATTGACGAAGAGCTGTTTCGCGCTCATGTGATGGCGTGTGGCCGGCCCATCACGTCGCTCACTCTCGACAACCGAAGGGGTGCCTGCGCCTCGCCCCGGCATGCATAAAAGCACGCGTTGCAGTTGATGGGCTCGTACGCACGGTAGTCGCGCCAATGAAAATCCGTGGGGAAATCGGGGCAGCGCTTCACGTGACCCATGGGGTCGATGTGAATGGTGCGCTGACCCGACTTGCACGGCTCCATCGCGTCACCGCGCACCCAGCGGGGAATCTCCTCGAGATACGCATCGGAGTTGGTGATCAGGCCGCGGTTGCGGCGTTTGATGTCCAACAACTGTTGGATGGTATCGTCGAGCGTGCGCTGTAGCGGTCCCGCGATGACGTGGCCCTTGTTTCCGTTTTTCCCGTCGGTATAGACGCTGAAGTTCACACCGCACCCCAGTGCACCGGCGCGCTGCACGATGGGCACGAGCTGGTCGAGGTTGTCGTCCTTGATGACCGTGTTGAAGCGGATGTTTTCGTTGCCGCGTGCGCGCATGCCGTCGACATGCGCGAAGATCCGGTCGGTGAGTCCGGGAATACCGCGCGCGGCGTCGTGACGCCCGTCGATGTAGTCGAGCGAGATGTTGAACTGGTGGATGCCCGCGTGCCAGAGTGACGATGCGCGCTCGGGCGTGAGCATTCCACCGTGCGTGATGAGCGTCACGTACTTCAGCCGTACGGCACCGTCCACCGCGGCGACGATGTCCTCGAGGTCGCGCCGCAGCAACGGCTCGCCCCCGGTGAAGGTGACGAGCATGGGATTGAAGTGCCGAGCGGCGTCGGCGAAGGACTTGAGCTCGTGCTCGCGGGCGGCGGCCGGTGTCTTCCAGTAGTCGCAGAAATCGCAGCGCGCGTTGCAGCGGAGTGTGACCTCGAAGTGCACGAGCACTGGGCGCTTGCGGAGAACCGACCAGCCGTATTTACCGAGAAACAGCGGCACGTGCCACGGCTTGAACCTGGCGGAGAGCATCAGCGCGCGGTCTCGACAGGTGCCAAACTCATTTCGGAATCGGAATATTGATTCCCGTGCGCGCCGCCGTTTGACGCGCCAATGCATAGCCGGCGTCTGCATGACGTGCGACGCCGATGCCCGGATCATTGGTCAGCACGCGCTCGAGGCGCACGCGCATCTCCGGCGTGCCGTCCGCGACGATGACCTGCCCCGCGTGCAGCGAGTTGCCGATGCCCACGCCGCCGCCGTGGTGAAACGACACCCAGCTTGCTCCGCTCGCGACGTTGAGCAGCGCGTTGAGAATGGGCCAGTCGCTCACCGCGTCCGTGCCGTCCTTCATCGCTTCCGTCTCACGAAACGGCGACGCAACGCTGCCCGTATCGAGATGGTCGCGTCCAATGGCGATGGGCGCGGACAGTTCCCCGCTTGCAACCAGATCGTTGAGGGCGAGTCCGAACCTGGCGCGGTCGCCCTGGCCCAGCCAGCAGATGCGCGCCGGCAGGCCCTGGAACTGAATGTGTTCGCGGGCGAGGGTGATCCAGCGATGCAGGTGCTCGTCGTGCGGAAACAGCTCGAGGACGAGCTCGTCGGTGCGCGCGATGTCCTTTGGGTCGCCGGACAGTGCCACCCAGCGGAACGGCCCCTTGCCCTCGCAGAACAACGGACGAATGTATTCGGGAATGAATCCCGGAATCTCGAATGCGTCCGTGACGCCGGCGTCGAACGCGACGGTGCGCACGTTGTTCCCGTAGTCGAACGTGACCGCACCGCCCCGCTGCAATGCGAGCATTGCACGAACGTGCCGAACGGCCGTGGCGGTGCTCAGTCGCTGGTATTCATTCGGATCACGGTCGCGTAAAGCGGCCGCGTCATGAAGCGACATCGCATCGGGGATGTAGCCGCGCAGCATGTCGTGCGCGCTCGTCTGGTCGGTGAGTGCATCGACCGTAACGCCTCGCTGCACCAACGCTTCGAGCGCGGGCGCCGCGTTCATCACCACGCCGATGGAGAGCGCACGCTGGTCGCGGCGCGCCTGTTCGGCCAATGCAAGCGCTTCGCCGAGCGATCGGGCCTTCACGTCGAGATAGCGTGTGTCGAGGCGCTTGTCGATGCGCGATTCGTCGACGTCGAAGGCAAGGACGACCGCACCGTGCATCGTGGCCGCGAGTGGCTGTGCGCCGCCCATTCCGCCCAGGCCGGCGGTGACCACGAGACGTCCGGCGAGCGTACCGTCAAAGTGCTTGCGGGCAACTGCGCCGAACGTCTCGTAGGTGCCCTGCACGATGCCCTGCGACCCGATATAAATCCACGAACCAGCCGTCATCTGGCCGTACATCATGAGGCCCTGGCGCTCGAGCTCGCGGAAATGCTCCCACGTGGCCCACCGCCCCACGAGATTGGAGTTCGCGATGAGCACGCGAGGCGATGATGCATGGGTGCGAAAGACCGCCACCGGCTTTCCGCTCTGCACCAGCAAGGTCTCATCGTTCTCGAGTGCTCGCAGCGCGGACACGATCGCATCGAATGCCTCCCAACTGCGCGCCGCTCGGCCCGTGCCACCGTAAACGACCAGCTCATCCGGACGCTCGGCCACCTCCGGATCGAGATTGTTCATCAGCATGCGCAGCGCGGCTTCCTGTTGCCACCCCTTGCACGAAAGCGCACGTCCGCGCGGTGCCCGCACCGGGCGTGCGCCAATGATGATCGCCGTCATGCGTCCTCTTTGACGCCCGCGGTAAAGTGCCCGCGCTCGATGGCGTCGGCGAGAGCGAGAATGTCCGTGGAGAGCACGCGGTCCTGCTCCAGGGGAGCGACGAGCTCACGCACGAGCCGGTGCCCAATGGCGGCGCCGCGTCCCGCACGCAACGGTGCCCGATAATCGAGTCCCTGCGCGGCGCACATCAGTTCGATCGCCAGAATGTTGCGCACGTTGCCCACGATGCGGCGCAGCTTCCACGCTGCACCCATGCCCATGGGCACGACGTCTTCCTTGTTGCCGTCGGTAGGAATCGTATCCACGCTTGCCGGGTGCGACAGCACCTTGCACTCGCTCGCAAGCGACGCCGCCGTGACCTGCGCCATCATGAAGCCCGAGTTCACGCCGGCATCGGCGGTGAGAAATGGGGGCAGCCCCTGGTTGAGATCGGGATGCACCAGCCTGTCGATCCGGCGCTCCGCGATAGTGCCCAGATTCGTCATCGCGATGGCGAGGAAATCGAGCGCCATGGAGACGGCTTGCCCATGGAAGTTGCCGCCGCTCAGGAGTTCGTTCGTTTCCGCGAACACCAGCGGATTGTCTGTGGCGGCATTGAGCTCGCGTCCAATCACGCCGGAGCAGAAGTCGATGGCATCGAGCACAGGGCCGTGCACCTGCGGCATGCAGCGCAATGCATATGGATCCTGGACGCGTGAATCACCATGCCGGTGCGACTCCCGAATTTCACTGTCGCGGAGCAGCTCGCGCAGCAGCGCCGCGCTGGCCGCCTGGCCGAGCTGGCCGCGCGCGTCCTGGATACGTGAATCAAAGGCGACGGGAGTGCCCATGAGCGCTTCCAGCGACATGGCGCCGGCGAGATGCGCGATCTGCCACAACCGGTGCGCGTCCACCACGCAGAGTGCCGCGACGGCGGTGTGTGCCTGCGTGCCATTGATGAGGGTGATGCCTTCTTTCGGCCCCAGCGTTACCGGCGTGATGTTCGCCCGCTGCATCATTTCCGCAGCCATACCCACGTCGGGGCCCTGGTGCAGCGGGCCTTCGCCAATGAGCGCCAATGCGAGATGCGCCAGCGGCGCAAGATCGCCGCTCGCCCCCACGCTGCCCTGCTCCGGAATGGGCGGATACAGGCCCGCGTTGAGCATGGCGGCGAGCGTGTCCACCAGCACTGGGCGCGCACCGGAGAAGCCCTTCGCGATGCAATTCGCGCGGAGCAGCATCATTGCGCGTGTCTCGCGCTCCGAGAGCAACGGACCCACTCCCGCCGCGTGGCTTCGCACGAGATTGACCTGAAGCTCCGCGAGCCGGTGCCGCGGAATGGCGACGTCGGAGAGCTTGCCGAATCCGGTGGTGACGCCGTACGCGACGGCGTTCCCCGCGACGAGCGCGGAGACCACGTCGTTTGCGCGGCTCATGCGCGCGCGGGCCAAAGGTGCGAGCTCTACGGGAGCACGGTGGCGGGCGACGGCGACGACGTCATCGAGGGTCAGCGAGTTTCCATCGACGGTGACGGCTGTATGCATCGGGGCAATGTCAGCGGCGCCCCCACTGAATTCAAGGGCTGCGAGCCACGTCAGTTCCTAGCGGCCCAGCCCCTCGTTGCGATAGGTCGACTTGTGGTAGTCGAACTTGAGGTCCGGCTCAGCCTTGAGCGAGATCAGGAACGTGAACGCAAAGCTGCCATTTGGCGACTGCGTAAATCCGAAGATCGCACGCCAATCGTGGAGATCGCGCTGGAGCGACACAATCTGGCTGGCAAAGTTGTGCCCCTCGAAGTCATACTGCGTCTGCCAGCTCGCCGCCCAGTGATCGGTCAGGTTGAAATTGAGGCTGCTGCCGAGCGAGGTCGTGGGTGGCGTGAGGTAGATGGGCGAGCCGCCGATCCCCGAGCTGATCGGCGACGCCGGCGTGGGGTTCGTGCGCTCGCGCGCTATGCATTCCTGATAGGCGAACTGGAGCGCCGGTGTGTTGAGGTATCCGCACACGACCGTGGGATCGAACGCGATCACATTCAGCCCGTTTCCGGTGGGTGGGCGCTGACGGGCCGACGAGAAGTTGAATGACGCCTGCCAGCCCTTGGTGATGGTGGGCGTGTAGAGTTGGCGACGCGCGCCACTGCCTGCGGCCTGCTGCGACTCCACCTGTGGGCGATAGCGGTCGTCGCGCACGGTCTGGCCGGGCTGATTGGTGTCGATCGTGCTGGTCGCGGCGTGCCGCCCGAACAGCTTTGCCAGGACGGAGAGCGGATTGGCGGTATTGCTGAATTGCCACGACGCGGTGATGCGCTCACGGAACGGATCGAACACCGCCGAATCGCTCAGCGTGGACCCGGAAAAGAGAGAGTAGTCCACGCCGATGTCCACGCCGGGCAGCAGGTCCGACCGGAACGTGTAACCGAAGTTCTGCGTGGTGAGGCCGCGAATGCGGGAATTGGTCGCCTTGGCACGCTCGAAGTCGTACGTGATCGGCGTGAAGTTGAGCGAGAGCAGCTTCATCTTCTCGCCCGCGTCCGGATTGGAATCCGTGAGCGAACGAACCTTCGCCTCAACATTGGTGGAGAGTCCAAAGGTGAGCGAATTCTGCTTTAGCGCCCCAAGGTAGCCGGATTGGCCGGGAATCCTGCTGAACCTGGACCGGCCAATTGCCGCCAGGAATTCATCGCTCACTTCGGAATGCGGTGCGAAGGAATAGCTCAGCGTCGGCGAGATGGAGTGCCGAATCCGCAGGAACGGACCGAACCCGCTGAACAATCCGAACAACGTGGGCGATGCAGAAAGGCCGATGGAAGGTCGTTTCGATTGATGCACCCATTGGCCGTTCGTTCGCTCATTGCGAATCATGTACGCAGCACCGTCCACATTGGAGAGCGACAGCGACCAGCCCAGGTTGAGGCTGTTGCGGCTCAGAGGCGGAAGGCTGAATGTCGGGTTGAAGTTCACTTCGGTATGGAACGTCTGCGCGTACACGCGCTCCGTTTCCACTCCTGTCACGACGTCCGTCACGATTTCGCGCTCCGGAAAATCATTGAGCGCCGAGTTGATGCTCGTATTCAATCCCAGGTTGTAACCGAAAATCTGCAACGGCGAATCAAACGTGAGCTGGCTCGTCTTGGCGGACCGCTTGGAGCTGTCCCCGTACACCGTGTCGAGGCCGGCCGCGGTTTTTCCCGTGCGAAGCAGCAATCCCAGCGCGGACGGCAGATCGATGTCCTTCGACAGCGAGGACGCATAGTTCACACTCGGCGTCCACGACAGGGCACTCCCGAGGTTCAGCGGCGAGGTTGTAAAGCTGATGGTGGGGAAGTTCCGATCGAGCTGCGAGCGGCCGGGATACTGCTTTTGCGACGCACCTACGCTGATCTGCGCGGGGCCGAGCTTCTGCTGGAAGTTCGCCGTGGATGCGATCGTCGCGAGCACGGCGTATGGATTCACCGTCGTCTGCCGCTGCAACGTGGTGTTCTGGACGTAGTTGAAGTTGAACTGCAACGACGTGTTCCGCGTGAATTGCTCGCCGTGCGTCCATGTGATGGCCGTATTCCTGGACCCTCCCTGCGTGGTGCGGCTCACAGCCACCCCACCTTGCACATAGCGCTCGAGCCAGTGATACCGGAACTCGCCGTTATAGCGCATGTAGCCCAGGTCACCCAGCAGCGACTCGCCTGCCGAGCTGCGCCAGTCAAGTGCGGCCTGTGCGTCAAGATAGTCGTTGAGCGCGACGTAGTACCCCAACCCCTCGATGTTTCGCCGGTACGACGGGCTGTTCCGGACGATGTCGCTCACACCCACGTTGGGCGCGACGAGACCGCTCCGGCGGCCGCTGCGAATGTCCTGAAAGAGAAACGGGAGCCAGAGCACCGGCACGTCACCGATGTAGAGCACCGCTGGTCGCGCCACCACAAATGAGCCAGTGCGCTTGATCTCCGTCGCGGAAAAGTGATAGTCCGGCACCGAGTCGTCGCATGCCGTGACGGTGCCATTCTTCACGTAGTAGGTCGCGTCGTCCTTGCTCTTGACCGAATCCTTGTTCGCGGCAATGGTGACGCGCTCGCCGGTGATGGTGAGGATCTCGCCGCTCTGCGGAATGGTGGTCTTGAGGCCCGAGACGCTCGCACGCCGTGTGTCCAGGTCGTAGCTGCCGCTTCCCGAGCTGAACACCGGTGCCTGGCCGGGTGCTGAAAACAGGTTGCCACGCTTGGACGAATCCGTGCCGACGCGCACGGAGCTGCCGGATCCGCTGTAGCTGATGGTGTCGGACTTCACCACCATTGAGTCGCGTTGGACCATCGCCTTGTTCGTGAGCTTGATGGCGCGTGATTCCGCGTCGAACGTGATGACCTCGCCCTGGTATCGGGTCGGCGAGTACCCTGGGAGACTCAGAAGCCGTTGGAGCACGGAATCGGGAGGCGCGAAGTTCGCCTTTACCGCCGTATCCTTGGCAGCCGCCAGTGAATCCGCCCTGGCACGCGCGGAATCGGCGGCGGTCCTGAGCGTATCCTTGCGCGCGCTCACGGGCGCGGGAAGCCGCGGGGGCGGCCCGGTGGGAATCGGAACCTGCGCCGCAGCCTCCGAGCCCGCACCAACCACACACGCAACCACCAGCGCCAGCGCGCACGTCAGCTTCACGCCATCGCCTCTTCAGCTTCTTCAGCCAGGCGCTTGCGCTGCTTTGCCCGGAAGACGAGGAACGACAACGCGATGCTCAATTCGTACAACAGATACAGCGGAATCGTCAGCGCCACCGAGGAAATCACCAGATCGCCAGGCGTGATGAATGACGCCACGAGATACGAGCCCACGACGGCGTGACGCCGGAACCTAGACAGGAATTTCGGAGTGACGAGCCCGAAAAACGACAACAGCAGCACGACGATGGGCAGCTCGAACACGGCGCCCATGGCCAGCACCAGGCTGCTCACGAATCCGAAGTATTCGCTCGCCGTGATCATCTCGTCAAAGGCCTTGTCGTCGAAATGGAACAGGACCTTGAGCGTCATGGGCAGCACGAGGTACCACGCCATGGCCGCGCCGCACACGAAAAGGAACACGGCGCCCACGATCACGGGCACACCCACGCGCTTTTCATGCTTGTGGAGTGCCGGCGACAGAAAGGCCCAGACCTGGTACAGGATCATGGGCAGGGCAATCAGCAGGCCGACGATGATCGCCGCCTGCATGAGAATGGAGAAACCGTCGCCGGGATGCGTGACCTTGAGCTTCGTACCATTCAGGAACGGAAGGATGGGCCCCTGAAGCCACGTCAGCAGGTCGAAGTTGAACACGATGACGAACCCGATGCCCACGCCCACGACAAGCGACGCGAGCGACCAGATGATTCGCCACCGCAACTCCTCGAGGTGGTCGAGAAACGGCATCTCGGCCGAACTACCCATCATTTGCTCCCATGCTGCCTGCGTGGCCGCCTACTTGAGTGTCCGAAGCCGACTCTTTGCCAGGTCAGCCTCGTCCGAGTTTGGATACTCGGTAATGATCCGGTTGTACATGACGCGCGCGGACGCCGTTTGCCCTGCACCCGCCATCGACTGCGCCCGCTTGTACAACGCGGTGGCCGCCTTTGGAGATTTGGGATACTGCTTCACGACGAGTCCGTATACCGAGTCAGCAGCCGCCTGGTTCCGTTCCTGCTCGTATGTGGACGCAATGTAGATCATCGCTTCGGGTGCGTCCTGCGACGTAGGATACGTGCGGAGGAGCTCCTCGAACCCGCTCCGTGCCACGGCGG
>JAQBPY010000139.1 GCA_028287285.1 Gemmatimonadota bacterium | reverse complement strand
CACGGCTGCCCACAGGCGCAGCCCGATCAAGCTCGACATCAAGGGCGGGGTCACGAGCGTCCTGGATCGGCTTGCGGTCGAGCAGGTGGTCGAGAACCTGCTTTCCAACGCATTCAAGTTTGGAGCGGGCGAGCCCGTGACCGTTCGGCTCCGCTCGGACGGACGGTCGGCGCAGCTGGACGTGCAGGACCGGGGCATCGGCATGTCGCCTGACCAGCAGGCGCGTGTCTTCGGGCGGTTTGAGCAGGTGATCGCTCAGCATCGGGGGCCCGGCTTCGGCGTCGGCCTGTGGCTCGCCAACTGTCTGGTCGCGGCCATGGATGGCCAGATCGCTGTGTCGAGCCACATGGGTGAGGGTTCGACCTTTACCGTCACCCTGCCTCTCGCACCGCCGGAACCAGATCGGAGTACGCATGACGCAGTCTGAGGCCGATGTTGGCGAGGACGACGGCGAGATCGCGCGGGTGCCTAGCCACGTGCCGGGCCTCGACGCGATCCTATACGGCGGCTTTTTGCAGGGCGGCCTCTACATGGTCCAGGGTCCGCCCGGCGCGGGCAAGACCGTCCTGGCCAGCCAGATCCTCTACGGCCACGCCGCGACAGGAGGCCGCGCTCTTTTCGTCACCGTGCTGGGCGAAAGCCACGGCCGCATGTTGGCCCACCTGCGTCCGATGCGGTTTTTCGACCCATCCGTCATTCCCGACAAGGTGACCTACATCAGCGCCTACAACGCGCTCGAAGACGAGGGGCTGAAGGGCGTTTCGGCCCTTCTCCGCCGCGAGGTCCACGCGCACGGGGCGACGTTGCTGGTGCTTGATGGCGTAAGCGCGGTCGAGGAGAAGGCCGAGACCAAGTTCGAAATGCAGCGGTTCACCCACGAGCTGCAAACGCTGGCCTCGGCAACCGACTGCACCATGTTCCTGCTGACCACGACGGACGCGGTGTCGGCGCCAGAGCGCACGATGGTGGACGGGCTGATCGAGCTGCGTCAGCAGCTCCACGGCGTGCGCAACGAGCGGCGGGTCGTGGTCCGCAAGCTCCGGGGCAGCGGGTTCCTGGAAGGCGAGCACGCATTCCGCATCACCCGCGACGGCGTCACCGTGTTTCCACGGATCGAAGCCTTGCTTGCGATGCCCACGCGCCGTGACCCGCCGCCGCCCCCGCGCGTGTCGTCCGGCGTCACCTCACTCGACGCCATGTTCGGGGGCGGCATCCCCGCTTCCTCCGTCACGGCGCTGGTCGGTCCGTCAGGCGCCGGCAAGACCACCCTGGGGCTGCATTTCCTATCCACCTCAAGCGCTGACGAGCCCGGCCTGTTGTTCGGCTGTGACGAGTTGCCGGAGCGCTTGCGGCTGAAGGCCGCGAGGATGGGCCTTGGCCTCGCCGCGGCCGAGCAGCGTGGAGACGTGGAACTCCTATGGTATCCCACAGGCGAGCATATCCTGGACGAGCTTGCCCACCGGCTGCTCGACGCAATCCGGCGTCGCGGCGTGAAGCGCCTCGTCATCGACGGCGTGTCCGGCTTTCAGCAGGCAGCGCTCGAGCCGGAGCGGATCGTACGTTTCTGGTCTACCCTGTTAAACGAGCTGCGGGCGCTCGGTGTCACCACGCTGCACACCTCGTGGATGCCAGAGCTCGTGGGAACCGAAATCCGAGTGCCGCCAAATGGCATCGCCCCGCTTGCTGAAGTCATGGTCCTCATGCGCTACGTTGAGCTTCGGTCGCGGCTGTATCGCCTCATTTCTTTGGTCAAGGTGCGAGAGGACGCGTTCGATCCCACCATCCGCGAGTTCACGATCGGCAATGCCGGCGTCGTCGTGGGCAAACCATTCGAGGGCGTCGAGGGCGTCCTGAGCGGGATGGCCCGAGACGTCGCGAAAGGTGGGACTGCAGTTCCGTCTGGGGACAATCAGGCGTCACCAGGTGCCGGCACCGGCCGGTCTGGGTGAACGGCATGGCAACGGTGCTGATCGTCGAGGACGAGTTCGCCATCGCGGACCTGCTGGAGATGGCCCTCATCGACGAGGGCTACCGTGTGCTGACCGCAGCCAACGGACGCCAAGGGCTGACGCGGCTGGCCGAAGGTCCGCGCCCCGACTTGGTCATCTCCGACTACATGATGCCGGTTCTCGACGGCGTCGGGATGTTTCAGGCGATGCGGCAGACCGAAGCCCAGCGCGACATCCCCTGCATCGTCATGAGCTCCGTGCCGGAGGCGAATGTGCGCGAGCGCATCGACGGCTACGCCGCCTTCGTCCACAAACCGTTCCAGATCGCCGCCGTGGTGCAGCTGATCGCAACCATCCTAAGAACGCCCCGGCTTGGCTCCTGACAGGAATCCTGTGACAGGTAATCCTGTGACAGGTAATCCTGGCGCGTTCAGTCGAGCTCACGGGGGGCCTATCCTGTTGATCCACCACAATGCCCAGCACGACCTGGGCAAGTTGCGGACGGATGTCCTTGGATGGCCGCGCTGGCCAAGCGTGGCGCCGTCGTGGCCTTCGAAGTAGAGGGAGGTGGTGTCGAAGAAGGCAACCGAGATCGCACCGAACAGCGATCTGCGGTGCAGATAGAGTGCCTCTTCTATGGCATCGGTAGCATACCGCGTTGGGTCGCTGTCGCCGTCATCGACCACCGGCCTCGGTGGTCTTGACGCTCTGCGTGTCGATGACGGCAGCGGTGGGACTGGCCTCGCATCTGGCACGCGCGCGATCGAGCATAACAAGGTGATGGTTTAGGCTTTTCCAGGTGCCGTCGTCGCGAAAGCGCAGAAACCAGCGATAGGTCGTCTGGTGCGGCGGGAAATGCTCTGGCCGCATCCGCCACGGCACGCCGCCGCGCAGCACGAAGAAGATCGCGTTGATCAGTTCGCGCATCTGCCAGGAGCGATGGTTGAAGCTGCGTCTGTCGGAAGGCT
>JAQBPY010000118.1 GCA_028287285.1 Gemmatimonadota bacterium | reverse complement strand
CATGAGCGCTCCCGCGCGAGTGGTGACCAGGCCACGCACGTACGCGGGCGCACCGATCGTCAGCGGCATGTGGCGTCGCCGCTCCTAGGTGACGATGATCTTCCCCTGCATCTTCGGATGCAGCGAGCAGAAGTAGTCGTACGTCCCCGCCTTCGTGAGGATCGCACTGAACTTCTGGTCGGTGTCGAGCACCGGCGACTGCCTGAACTTGTTCTGGATGTTCACGATCAGGTGCGGCACGTCATCGTTATTGATCCAGGTGACCTTGGTGCCGGTCCGCACCGTGAGCGTGGGCGGCGTGAAGTTGAAGTTGTCGATGCCGATTTCGTTGGGGCCAAGCGGTGCGGCCGCCCGTGCTGTCTGGCGTTTCATCATCGCCTCGTGCGATGCCGCCTCGAATGCCGGCGGCAGGCCGGAGAGTGTCGCGTCGACGACCGCCAGCGTGCTGCGCCCGGGGATGAACGTGACGTTCGTGATGCCCAGCACACTCTTGAGCTTCTCCGGCTCGACTTTCATGGGACCGGGCGCTGGCGCGGTGCCCGGCGTCGGCTGCGGAAATGCCGTCGACATCGCGGTGTGAAACGTGATGTTGCCCTCCACCTTCTGCATGATCTGGTGAATGTGGCCGTTCAACACCGTCACCGATCCGAAGCGCTTGAGCAGGGCTAACGCCTGCTCGGAGTCGTCGGTGCCCCAGCCCCACGCGGGATAGACGGTCCACAGCGGCACGTGCGCAAAGAGCACGATCGGCGTGCTGCTGGAGAGACGAGCGACATCCTTCTTCAACCACGTGATCTGTTCCGCGCCAAGTGTGCCAAGTCCGCCGGCCTTGAGATTCAGCACGTTTACAAGGCCGATGAAGTGCACGCCCGTGTGGTCGAAACTGTGCCACCCGCCGCCCACCGTGCCCTTGCCATACCGCTGGAGGTAGGAGGCGCCGTTGTCGGTGGCGACGTCGTGCTCTCCGGGCACGTAGAACACGCGGTCACTCTTGATGCCCTTGAGCACCTCGTTGGCCGTGTCGAACTCTTCCGGCTTGGCGAGCTGTGTGATGTCACCCGTGTGCAACACGAACGCGGGACTCTGCGGCAGCGCGTTGAGCTTGTTCACCGCCTCACGCAGGGTTGCCGTGACGTCCTTGTTCGCTTCCTTCGAGAAGCCGATGTGGCTGTCGCTGACCTGCGCGAAGAAGATGCTCTTCCGCTCCGTGTCCGTGAGGAACGGCAACCGGCTCATCGCGAAGGACTTGGGAACACCTCCCGTAATGCCCCAGACAGTCGCCGTGCCTGCCCACGCCATGCAGCGCAGGAATCCCCGACGGTCGACGCCGTCCTCACTCTGATCGGTCGCGATGTAGTTGGTACCGGTCGGACGCGTATTTCCTTGTTCGTCGAACTTGTCGTCGTCGTGGTCGTGGTGATGGCCCATCGTCGTGTGTCTCCAGGATTGAAGGCATGTGCATTCGTCGCTGCAATGGAGACCGGCTATTCCCGGAGATTATTCCCGGGGGATGGGAATAAGTCGACACGCGTCGGGTCTCTGGATCACCTCCGGCGGCTGAGCAGCTAGTGTCGACGACTGCGTCGGCCGTCACGCCGACGCTTGATCATCTCGAGGAGTTGACGCGTGATGCCACGCCGCGCCTGCTCACGTGGGTCACCACGTGCGCGTCGGTCGGGAATAACGTCAGTGTGCTCCGGGTCTCTTCATATGTATGACTCACGCCGCGGATGTCACCGATGAACAGGAGCTCCGGACTGTCCGCGAGCACGGCGGTTACGAGGTACGCGCCCTCGCGTACCTCACCGCCGTGAGGCGCTGCGCACGATCACTCACGCGCAATTCCTCCGACGCAGACGACCTCACGCAGGAAACGTTCGTGCGCGCGCTGCGCTCCTGGCACCGGCTCGCACCCGAATTGAATTGCCGTCGGTGGCTCTTCGCGATCTGCGCAACTGTACTCTCCATCCCCATCGGGACCGTCAGGTCCCGCCTCTTTCGCGCGAGGTATCTCCTTCGTGCCGCGCCGCGCGATCAGCGGGTGCAGTCGGCATGACGCCGCTCCCGCTCCGCCTGGAGCAGAGGGCGCGGCCTCGTGCCAACGGCGACAACCGGATACCATTGAACACTCAATCGCGTGCGCGTGCCGACGCGCGCCGCGACGCCGGCGATTCTGCAGTGGAGTTGAGAGCGATGGCGACACCGCAGGTTGAGCGATTCGAAGCGCTCATCATGCCGCACCTGGACGATGCGTATACGCTCGCTCGGTATCTGCTCCGCGACGAGCACGATGCGCAGGATGTCGTGCAGGACGCGGCGCTTCGCGCCTACCGGTACTTCGATGGTTATCGTGATGGCGACCCGCGCGCGTGGTTCCTGGCTATCGTCCGCAATTGCGGCCTCACCTGGCAGCGCCGCCGCCGCCACGACCGCCTGACCGTTCCGCTGGTTGCGCAGCATGCGTCCGCACCGGATGAGTCGCGCGCGACCGACGCATCGGCAGTTGAACGCTCGGATCGCGAGGCGATCAACCGCGCGGTTGCCGCACTGCCGGAGGAGTTTCGCGAAGTCGTGGTGCTTCGAGAACTCCAGGGGATGCCGTACGCGCAGATCAGTACGGTCGTCGGCGTCCCGATCGGGACGGTGATGTCGCGCCTGTCGCGGGCGCGCAAGCGACTCGCCACGATGCTTGGGACCACACAGGAGGCGAGTTGACGATGCAGTGCGCCGAGTGTCTCGACTTGTTGAATCCGTATCACGACGGGGAGCTGTTGCCGGAGGAACTCGCTGAGGTGCGCGATCACCTCGCGCTCTGCCCGGAGTGCACGCGCGCCTACGACGAGCTCGTGGCGACCTCTCACCTGCTTCAGGATGGTCTCGTGCGCTACGCAGCGCCCGACGTCCTCAATGCTCGAATCCGTAGCGCACTCGCGCATGAAGATGCGACTCCGCTGCGCCCGGCATTCGCCTCGCCGCGCTGGCTACGACTCGCCGCCGCCGGTCTTCTGATCGCGGTGACGAGCAGCCTTGCGACCTGGGGCACGGTTCGCGTGCGCGGTGCGTCCCGGACCGCGCGTGATGAGATCCTCGCGACCCACGTGCGCTCGCTCATGCCGGGCCACCTGATGGACGTCGCGTCGAACAACCAGCACAACGTGAAGCCCTGGTTCAATGGGCGGGTCGACCTGTCGCCGCCGGTGCCTGCACTCGACTCGACCGGGTTCGTCCTGGACGGCGGGCGACTCGATTACGTTGGGGGGCGAACGGTCGCCGCGATTGTGTATCTGCGCCGCCAGCATGTCGTCAATGTGTTCTCGTGGCCGGAGGCCGGCGACGACAGTGATCCGTCCGTCGTGACGACGCAGGGCTACCATCTCGTGAATTGGCGAACGGGTGGTGTCGCGTTCTGGGCTGCGTCCGATCTCAACCAAACGGAATTGTCCGAGTTCGTGGCGCTCTTCCGTCATGGCGGTGCGGAAGCAAAGCGATAGTGTCGAAGCAGGGGACCGAGCGTTGGGCGCGCAGGAATAAGTTGGTAGCCGCGTGAGTCTAGTGATCGGATGAGGCATCGTTGGAAGCGGACGAATGCCAACGCAAGTGTGACGCGGACCTTTCCAATAGCAGGCACGTTTACCTACAATTGCCATATCCACCCCGGGATGAGGGGCACTGTCGTCGTCAGCGCGATCGCTACCGCCTCCGATACCGGATATTCGGGCTACTAGCGCGCCGGCGTAGGACCTGTCCTGCGACTGGATGGATTCGTGATGGCCGTACTCGCGCTTTTCGTTATGGCACCTATGCGCATGTCCCGCCTTGCTGGCGTTACGCCGCATCAGATCATCGGCTGGGCACTTGCCTGGCCGATCGTTCTCGTGGTTGGTACGTTCGCCTATGTCGCCCTGCTCGTTTGGCCAGAGACGGGCGGCCAATTGGCCGCGATCGGTCTGGGATGGAGTGGATCATCCTTCGGCATTGTTGCGGCGCTTGCCGTCCTCTTGCTGCCACCAATGGCACTCATCCTGTCGTGGCACAGGGCGCGAAGGCGCCTCTCGTAGCGCCAGCTGCTTGACGTGTCGCTGCAGGAGGCGGGTCTACATCCTCGTTCGGCTGCCACAAACTCCATGGCACGGATAGAACTCACTCTTCGCGTTGCTGCGCCCCCTGAACGGTGCTTTGATCTCGCCCGTAGTGTCGAAGCCCACACATACTCGACCCAAACGACCGGCGAGCGTGCTGTTGCGGGCAAGACTCACGGCCTTCTCGTTCTAGGCGACCAGGTCACTTGGCGCGCGCAGCATCTCGGTGTGTGGCAGGAACTGACGAGCCGGATCACGGCCTATGCTCGCCCCGGTCACTTTCGCGACTGTCAGGTC
>JAQBPY010000113.1 GCA_028287285.1 Gemmatimonadota bacterium | reverse complement strand
GTAGACGTCGGCGTTGCCCGCATAGTGCCGATCGTCGCGCGTAACGAGGCAGCATATTTCTTGTCCGTAAGCTGCGAGATCGGCACCGCGACGAATGCCGGATCGGCCAGCTTCTCGTTCCGGTCGATGAACGCGCGCTGGTACGCGGAGCCCAGCACATGGGCCCATCCCGCACTGCCGTACGCGGGCAGGGAATCAAACCCCTCCAGGATGTTCATCGTCTCCGTGATCGTCACTCCACCCGATGACGACGGCGGCATGGTAAGCAGCGAGTATCCGCGATACGTCGACTTTACGGCCTCGCGCCACACGGGCTTGTACGACTGGAGATCGGCCATCGTGATGATGCCGCCGGCGTTTCTCAGCTCACGTGTCCACGACTCGGCAATCGCACCTTCGTAAAACGCGCTGCGTCCCTGCGCAGCAATGGCGCGCAGTGTTTTCGCGAGCGCCGGCTGCGTGAGCCGCGATCCAGCTGCCAGCGGCGTACCGCCCGGAAGCAGCAGCGCCGCGCCGCCAAACTGGGTGAGCAGCTTCTGGTTGCCGCGAACCGACGACGCGAATGCACTGTCCACCACGAATCCCTCTTCGGCGTATCGAATCGCCGGCGCCATCACATCGGCGAGCCGCATGGTGCCGTACTTCGCGAGTGCTTCCGTCAATCCCGCCACCGCGCCCGGCACCCCCGACGCCGTCGGCCCCACGATGCTCCGGTCGGTGAGCTTGCCATTCGCGTCGAGATACATGTTCCGCGTGGCGGCGAGCGGTGCAATTTCGCGGTAGTCCAGTGCGGCCGAGCGTCCGTCGGCCATGTGGATGACCATGTATCCGCCGCCGCCAATGTTGCCCGCTTCGGGAAACGCCACGGCAATGGCGAACCCCACGGCGACGGCCGCATCCACCGCATTCCCGCCTTTCCTCAGGATCTCGACCCCCGCGGCGCTGCCAAGCGGCGCATCACTCGCGACCATCGCGTGCGAGCCGAAGGTCGGCGCGCGCCCGGCCTTGTGTCGCCATGCGGGTGGAAACACCCCGGGCCGGCGGTCGGCTGCGGGTATGTACCTGCTGTCGGTCGCAAGTGTTTGCGGCGTGCCCACATCCGTTGCGCCATGCGCCGGCGCGGGCATTTGCTGCGGGGAATGACACGCCACGAGCAGGGCGGTGGCGAGCACGACGATGCGAACGTTCACGAATTGCTCCGCGGTGGATTGCTCCGTAACTTGGGCATTACTGTCCGTCCTGAGCGCAGCGAAGGACCTGTTCATGTACCTGTACAAAGGTACAGAAGTACAAGTACCGGAGTACATCTGTTCGTGATACTCAATACAGAGGCTGCTGCCATCCTCGACCCCAGAATAACCGAGCGCCGCAACCCCCGCACCCAGCAGATCGACCTCGCCGAGCCTATTGGCATCGTCGATCTGATGATTGCCGAGGACCGCACGATCTCCGACGCCGTCGCGACCCAGCGTGAACACATCGCCGCGGCCATTACCGCCGCCGAGGAGACCTTCCGCTCGGGCGGACGACTCTTCTACGTGGGCGCGGGCACCAGCGGCCGGCTCGGCGTTCTCGACGCGAGCGAATGCCCTCCCACCTTTGGTACGCCGCCAGAGATGGTGCAGGGCATCATCGCCGGCGGCCTTGCCGCGCTCACGCAAGCGCAGGAAGGCGCAGAAGACAACCTCGATCAGGCCGAAATCGATCTCAAGGCGCGCGGCGTTCGCGGCAACGACATGATCGTCGGCATCGCCGCGTCGGGCACGACGCCCTACGTCCGGTGCGCACTCGAATACGGACGCGCGCTTGGCGCACGCACGGTGATTGTCGCGTGCTCTCCTCCACCCGCGCGCACGCTCGAAGTCGTCGACATACCCATCGTTGCGATCACCGGGCCCGAAGTCGTCACCGGCAGCACGCGTCTCAAGGCCGGCACCGCGACGAAGCTGATCCTGAACATGATCACCACCGGCGCGATGATCCGTATGGGCAAGACCTTCGGCAACCTCATGATCGATCTGCGCGCCACCAACGTGAAGCTTGTCGATCGCAGTGAGCGCATCGTCGCGGAAGTGTGTGCGATCTCGAGGGAAGACGCGCACGAGATGCTCGCTCGCGCCGACGGCTCCGTGAAGCTGGCGATCGTGATGCACTCGCTCGGCGTGGACAAGGACGAAGCCGCACGTCGTCTGGATGCGGAAGGGGGTGCCGTGCGCCGCGTGATTGGCGGCGAGCCCCCGCCGGTACTCTGACCATGGAACGCAACGGCGGCGTGTACGTCGGACTGATGAGCGGCACCTCGCTCGACGGAATTTCGGCGGCGGTCGCGCGCTTCTCGCCCGGTACCGGCGACGCGTTCACGGTGGAGCTCCTCGCCTTTCATGTGCACGAGTATTCGCGCGAGCAGCGCGAGCGCCTTCTCGCCGCCATGCGCGATGGTTCGGCGCGTGAGTATTGTCGTCTCGCGGTGGACTTTGGCACCTGGCTCGCCGATGCGGCGGTCGCCGTGCTCGCCGACGCAGGGGTCGCACGTGCCGACGTCCGCGCCATAGGGACGCATGGGCAAACGCTGTGGCACGAGCCCGGCCATTCCACGTGGCAGCTCGACGCGCCCGCCGTCATTGCGGAGCGCACGGGAATTTCGGTGGTGAGTGATTTCAGGGTGCGCGACGTCGCGGCGGGCGGGCAGGGCGCGCCGCTCGTGCCAATCGCCGACGCGCTGCTCTTTGGCGGCGGCAAGTGGAGAGCGCTGCAGAACATCGGCGGCATCGGCAACGTGACCGTTGTTCCGCCCGACGGTACGCTCGCCAGCGTTCGCGCGTTCGATACGGGCCCGGGCGTCACCGTCATCGATGCGGTGGTCCGCTTCCTCGATCCATCCAAGCGCTACGACGAAGACGGCCGCCTCGCTGCGCACGGCGCCGTCATCGGCATCGTCGTCAAGGAGCACCTCGACGATCCCTATTTTGCCGCCGAGCCCCCCAAGAGCACGGGCCGCGAGCTGTTCGATGCGGCGTACGTGGAGCGCTTCATCGCCGCGTGTCGTGCGCAGGGTGCGAGCGACGGCGACATCGTTGCCACCGCCACCGCGCTTACGGCATCGAGTATCGCCGATGCGTATCGCCGTTTCATTCCCGAGCCTGTTGAAGAGGTGCTCGTGTCCGGCGGCGGCGCAAAGAACCCGGTTCTGCTGACAATGCTGTCGGAGGCATTGTCACCCCTGCCTGTGGTGCCCTTCCACCAGCGTTACTTCGACGGCGAGGCCAAGGAGGCCGTGGCGTTTGCGCTGTTGGCCCATCTGCATCTGGAAGCCATCCCCGGCAACGTCCCCACTGCCACCGGTGCGCGTGGCCGCCGGGTGTTGGGCATGCTCACGCCGGCATGACGTCCGAATTGTCATCGCGGATGCGCTGTGTGGCAGCTGTCATCCCGCACGCGCTGTGCGGCACAGTTGTCATCCCGCACGCGCTGTGCGCATCCACAGCTGTCATCCCGCACGCGCTGTGCGCGTGTCGGGACATACTATCCTTGCTCTGTAGCCAGCCTCGGCGCCGTGCCAGTATCTCCCGACACTCGCTCGCTGCGCTCGCTCATGCGGGATGACACCCCATGTGCTGTCATCCCGCACGCACAGTACGCATCCACAGTTGTCATCCCGCACGCGCTGTGCGCGTGTCGGGAGATACCGTCCCTGCTCTATGGCCAATCTCGGCGCATTGAACAGCCCCCTCACGTGGGGGAATGACAGCAGATGACCCTCGAAGAACGCTGGCATCCCCTCCGAAACGAATGGGTCGTCATCTCGTCCAACCGCAGCAACCGCCCGTGGCTCGGCGAAACCGTAGACGGACTCTCCAGTACCACACCAGAATACCTCGACGATTGTTACCTCTGCCCCACGAACACCAGGGTGAGCGGCAACACCAACCCACCCTACCACTCCGTCTTTGTCTTCGACAACGATCACCCGTGTGTAAGTCCCACCGCACCTAACGTCGAACCATCACCTCACCCCATCTTCAGGAACAGAAAGGCTGACGGCGTCGCCCGCGTGGTCTGTTACACGCCAAGGCATGACCTCACCCTCGCCGAGCTCCCCAAAACGAACGTCGTCGACCTCCTCACCGTACTCCAGCAGCAATACCGCGAGCTTGGCGCACGACCCGGTGTAAATCACGTGCTCATGTTCGAGAACAAGGGCGACGTCGTGGGCGTCAGCAATCCGCACCCCCACTGCCAGATCTACGCGACCAACTTCGTCTTTCGTACAATCGAAGTCGAAGCGCAGGCGGCGGCCCATCACTACGCCACGAACAAACGTGCTCTGTTCGCCGACATCATCGATGCCGAGCTGCAGGACGGACGCCGCATCCTCACCACGTCAGCTGAGTCGGCAAGCTTCGTCCCCTACTTCGCGAGATATCCCTACGAGACGTACATCGCGCCGCGCGAATCCCACGCCAGCATCGCCGATCTCTCCGCGGGCGAGCTCGGCGACTTGGCCGAAACGCTGCTGAAGACCCTCGCCAGGCTCGACAATCTCTGGCGCATGTCGTTTCCGTACGTCATGGTGCTCCATCAGGCCCCCATCGATGGTAAAGCGCACAACGGCTTCCATTTTCACATACAAATTCATCCACCTCTTAGAAAGCCAGGCCTGCTCAAGTATCTGGCGGGCCCCGAAATAGGCGGCGGAAACTTCCTCAACGATACCGCTCCCGAAGAAAAGGCCGCCGAGCTGCGCGCCGTGAGCGACGTCCACTATCGTGCCGGTCAGCCATGAGCGACGACGCCCTTCGCCTGCTTTCCGCCATTCGCGCACTGCATGACCGCATTCGTGATTCCGTCGTCGCCGCGTGCGAGGCGCAGCATCACGACGCCATGTCCGGAGTCGCACACGACGACGTCGGCGATACGATCTATTCCGTGGATCGCGTCAGTGAACAGACGCTCGTTGAAGGACTCTCCGAGCTCGCGAACCGCGAGCCGCTCGTCCTCATTGCCGAGGGCCTTCCGCCCGAAGGCATGGTGCTGCCTGCGGGTGCGCGGGAAAGCGAGTGCAAGTGGCGTTTTCTCGTCGATCCCATCGATGGCACGCGCGGCCTGATGTATCAGAAACGGCCCGCATGGATCCTCACCGGGGTCGCGCCCAACAAGGGAACGGAGACGCGACTCAGCGACATCGTGCTTGCCGTGCAGACGGAAATTCCACTGGTAAAACAGCATCTTTGTGATCAGCTGTGGGCGGCTCGCGGCCACGGTGTCCACGCCCGCCGGGTTGACCGCGTGCGAATGACCGAATCGCCGCTCACCCTGGGGCCGTCAACCGCACACACCATCGCGCACGGCTTTGCCTCGGTGAGCAGGTTCTTTCCCGGCGCGCGTGACGTGCTCGCGCTGGTCGACGACGAAATCGCCCTCGATGTCGTCGGTGCGCCGGCGCCCGGCAAGGCGATGTTCTTCGAGGACCAGTACATCTCCACCGGTGGCCAGCTGTACGAGCTCATGGCCGGCCACGATCGCTTCATTGCCGACATCCGCCCACTGTTGCGGAATGTCCTCGCCGGACGCGGCTTTCATCAGCCGCTCTGTTGCCACCCGTACGATCTTTGCACTGTGCTCATTGCCAGGGAGCTTGGCGTCGTGATCACCGGCGCGAGTGGTGCACCGCTCGACGCGCCGCTCGACATCGAAGCGGACGTGGCATGGGTTGGCTACGCGAATGAGGACCTGCGCATGAAAGTCGAACCGGCGCTGCAACGGGCGCTCGGCAAATACGGCCTGTCGTGATTCCGCTGGATTATCTCGATCCCCGCCTGCCCACCTTCGTCGCCAGCGCGCCGGGACGGCTGGATGTCATGGGCGGCATTGCCGACTACAGCGGCTCGCTCGTGCTTCAGCTGCCCCTCGACCGCCGCACCACGGTCACCGCGCAACGGCAGCCCGGGCTCACCGTCGACATCATTACACTCCGCGATGGCGAGCCGCACCGGCGCATCGCGTATGACCTGCGCTCGCTCCTCGACAAGCCCGCCCACGAGCTCGCACTGGAATTCGCACCCGGCAGCGACGATCACTGGGCGGCCTACGTGCTCGGCGCCGCACACGCGTGTCTCGTGCGCCACGGCGTTCCGGCCGCGTCGGGCATCACGCTCGTCATCGAGAGCACGGTGCCGGAAGGGAAGGGGGTGAGCTCCTCCGCGGCACTGGAGGTGTCGGCGTTCGCGGCCATCGCTGCCGCCTATGATGTTTCATTCACGCCGCAGCAGATCGCCACCGAGTGCCAGTGGGCGGAGAACCACATTGCTGGTGCTCCCTGCGGCATTATGGATCAGATGACGTCCGCCTGCGGTGAGCGCGACCAGCTGCTTCGGCTTCGCTGTCAACCCGCGACGATCGAAGGGTATGTGGCCATTCCTGAGGGTTTCCGCTTTTACGGCATTGATTCCGGCATTCGCCACGCCGTGACCGGCGCCGATTACAGCACCGTGCGAACTGCCGCATTCATGGGCTATCGCTTGATCGCCGAGCTGGCAGGACTGAAGGTCGATCGTGTGGGTGACCGCCTGCTCATCGATGATCCGCAGTGGAACGGATACCTGGCGAATATCTCACCAGCGGAATTCACCGACCGGTTCGAACACCACTTGCCAGACCAGCTACTCGGCGCCGACTTCCTCGCGCGCTATCACGGCATAACGGATACCGTGACACGGGTGAACCCGGATCTCTGGTATCCCATCCGTGCGGCAACGGCGCATCCCATCAGCGAGAACACACGCGTTGAGCGTTTCGCCTCGATGCTCGGGGAGCTGCCCCATTGGTCGCGCGAGCTGGGTGCGTTGATGTATGCGTCGCACGAGAGCTATTCCGCGTGCGGCTTAGGCAGCGACGGCACCGATCGCCTGGTGGCAATGGTGCGTGAATCGCCTGGCGACCTGTTCGGCGCCAAGATCACCGGCGGTGGCAGTGGAGGCACCGTGGCGATACTTGGTACCTCGCACGCCGGTCACGCCGTGCGCGACATCGCACAACGGTACGAGGCAGAAACGGGGCAGGCCGCCGAAGTCTTTGAAGGATCCGGTGATGGTTTGCTGCGCGGCACCCACCCAGCCTAACGAAGAACTGTAGCCCCGTCCGAACCCAGGAACGCGGCAATCTTCTGCGCCGGCACGGCATACACGATCTTCCCGTGGCTCTCGCCATCGCCACCATAGATCACGCCCACCACGTTGCCATCCCTGTCGAACAACGGACTCCCCGACGCGCCATGCGCCGAGTACGAGTCGAGTTGAATCACATTGTCCAGCCGCTTGGATACGATACCCGCCGTGGACGTCGTCCGCGCCGTGATCTTCATCCCGCTGCCTTCCATGGGAAGATCGGTCGCGCCGGGATAGCCAATGGACAGTACCGGCGACCCGACTGTCGCCAGCGACCCTTCTCTCGAAACACCGGCCACCACGGGATATGATCCCGCCACGTCGATCTGCAGCAATGCGAGATCGTCGTCATCGCCGTCACCCACCCGCACCACATGCACCGGCAGCCATGCGCTCGTGTTCGCGTAGATCACCAGAATACGCTTCGCATTCACGCCGGCCGCTGAACGCACTACGTGCCGGTTCGTCACCAGCAGGCCGGACTTCGACACGCCAAACGCCGTGCCGGCGATGTACTTCCCGTCAAAGTCCGATGCCACCATCGCCACCGCGCCATCATTCGCGCGCGACACCTTGCCGATATCCATGCCGGCAAGCGTGCGCTGGATCGCCGCCGTCTGGTCCATCTTCTTCGACATCGCGTCCACGGAGCCCTTCGTCGCGGTGCCCGCCTTGATCTGCGCGTTCATCGCCTCGATCTCCTGCTTCCGCGCCTCGAGCTCCGCGCGCAGCGATGCCGTCGTCGCGGAATCACCCGGTTTGGCCAGTGCGAGCTGCTGCTCCATCGCCTTGAGGGTGCTATCCGAGCGCGCGAATGAGCTCGACAGCACCGCCTCGCGCGCACTCACCTGCCGTTGCCAGAAAAAGAATCCCGCTGCCGCAACCACCACCACCGATACCAGGGCAATCAGGTACGACCGGTGCATCGACTGCGTCTGTTCCTTTACCTTTGCCGCCACACGCAATTCGGTGTTCATGCGCGGGGCAGGAGCCGCGGCAACCGACGTCCGTGGCGGCCCGCCCGCACTGCCGCCAACGCCCTGAATTTCCACGCGCGGCCCCTTCGCGCCAAAGCTCACGATGTCGCCGTCCGAAATGCGGCGCGGCGATGCAATGCGCTCCCCATTCAGGAACGTGCCGTTGGTGCTCCCGGCATCGCTCACCGTCCACACGCCGTTGTCATTGTGAAACTCGGCGTGTCGCGTGGACACGTCGAGCTCCTCCAGCGGGTCGAAGCGCAGGTCGCTCATGGAGTGACGGCCCACGGTCACAACGGGCCTGATGAAACTCTCCCGTATGCCGGCGCGCGAGCCGCTCAACACCCGAAGCTCGATCGTCATGTGCCTGGGCTGGTGGTTGCCGGCGCTGCCTGTTGCTGTTTGTCCTTCACCACGCTTTCCGCCGTGCGATACACGAGCCACGCGGCGCCGGCGAGAAAGACGACGAGCAGGCCGAGCGCGACCATCGATCCCTTCATCCGCCGCTTGTCCGACACCAGCACCAGCGGCTCCGAGGGCATCGGCATGCTCATGGACGGAATCCTGGCCGTGGGCCTCGTCTGCGCCGCGGTGGGCTGCGTGTCCGATGTATTCTGGATGGTGGGACGACTCATCGCCGGCGTCTGGCCGGAATCCGTTGGCAGGGGAAACACCCGGTGCCCGATGGCGTCGCCGCTCACGGGACCACTCAGCCCCTCGCCATCAAAACGAACGGCGATCACGGTGATGTTGTCCGGACCGCCGTTTTCGTTGGCGCGATCGATGAGGCGCTTGCACACCGTCATCAGGTCTGATTCTTCCGTCGCCACCTGTGCAATCTCGTCCGCACGAACCTGTCCACTCAGCCCATCGCTGCACAGAATCAGCACGTCGCCCGCGCGCACCTGCTGGTGCGTGAGGTCCACCTTGATCTTCGACTCGGGGCCAAGTGCCTGGAGAATGATGTTGCGGCGCTCGCTCTGCTCCGCTTCCTCCTCCGTGATCTCGCCGGCCTCGATCAGCTTCTGCATCAGCGACTGGTCTTTCGTGATCTGCCGCGCCACGCCATCGCGCACCAGGTACGCGCGGCTGTCGCCAACCTGCGCCAGGTAGAGCGAGTCGCCGAGTACCGTGGCGATCGTCGCCGTGGTGCCCATGCCGCGGTATTCGGGATGTTCCAGCGCGAAGTTGTGGATCTGCGTGTTGGCCGCCGCGGTGGCGCTCCGGAGTATCGTGGCGAACGTTTCCTCGTCAGGCGCATCCGCCCCGCCCAGTCCCGCCATCAGTTCGTTCAGCACCACTTCAATGGCCTTCGCGCTCGCAATCTCGCCGGCCGCGGCGCCGCCCATGCCGTCGGCCACCATGAACAGCGAGCCGCGGTCGCCCACGGTGTGCGTGCGCACTTCCGGTTGCAGCGTGGCATTGCCGCGCGTGAGGTCCGCCACGACGAACGCGTCCTCGTTGTGCTCGCGCGTACGGCCGACATCCGTTCGTCCGAAGACGTGAACGATGACGGGCTTCGATCCCGAGGGGTTTGGGGCAGTCACGAGATCAGGGACACTCTTTGAGGGCTTCGTCGAGATCGGTTCGGAGTCCGGAAGACAGCGCGCTGCGATTGACCAGCTTCATCATCCTGCACCCCTTGTCGGCGCCGACCGCGTAGATGCTCGCCTTCGCTTCCACGAACTTCATGTTCGCCTTGTCGGTGGGCAGGGAAACCTTCCCGTCGTAATCCTCGAGCTTCTTCAACGCCGACTTGCCGTCTGCTTCGCTGTTGATCGAGTTCGCCATGGTCTCGAGCTCCGAAGCATACGACACCACCACGGCACCTCCCGGTTGGGTAACAGGCGTGCCCGTGGACTTTGGCGCGCTTCCACCCGCGGGACGAGTGCCGCCAGCGGGCGCGGCAGGGACATTCTGCGCCGCGCCAACCGGTGACGATGTGACCGGCGTCGCAATTGGCTGCGCCACCGCCGCCTTGTCCGTGGCGGGCGCAGACGGCGGCACCGGACGTGACACCATGTAGCCCACAATCGCCAGCACCACGACGAGCGCACCCCCACCAGCCAGTATCGGCATCTTCGACTTCGCAGGCGCCGCAATACCGGCCGCAGGTACATGCGCCACCGGCGCCGGCGCTGCCGGTACCGACGCATCGATGCGCGTGGCCGGAGGCGCCGTGATCACCGCGGTGGCCGCGCCCATCACCATGGTGCCCATGTCCGCCGGTGCGCTCTTTGGCATACGGTCCACCGCCGTCCAGAGCTCCTGGCCAAACTGCGCTGCCTTGTCGTACCGGTCTTCGCGGCGCCGCTGCAGCGCCTTCCGCATCACCGCCTGCACCTCGGGCGACCAGCTCGTGTCAGGCTTCATCTCCTGCAGCGTCTTCGGCTCGTCCGTGAGCCGCATGATCATCGATTCCTGCGCCGACTCCGCCTGAAACGGGAGACGTCCCGTGAGCATGTTGAACGCCACCAGCGCCAGCGAATAGATGTCGCTGCGCCCGTCCAGCTTGTCGCCCGCGAGCTGCTCGGGACTCATGTACTCGGGTGTTCCCACCACCAGGCCGGTCTTCGTCACCTTCTGGTTCTCGCTGCCGGCCGCCTTGGCAATGCCAAAGTCCACCACCTTCACCAGGTCCGCACCGTCTCGCCCGCGGGCGATCATGATGTTGTCCGGCTTGAGGTCGCGATGGACGATCCCCATGTCGTGCGCGATCTGCAGCCCCTCCGCCGCCTGGCGCGTAATCTCCGCCGCACGGATCGGTGTTAGCGCGCCTGCCTTCTCCACCACCGACGTCAGCGACTCGCCCTCGATGAACTCCATCGCGAGGTAGATGAGTCCGTCGGCCGTCTCACCAAAATCGTAGATGCCGGCAACGTTAGGATGATTGATGCGGCTCGCGTTAGCGGCTTCGCGGTTGAAGCGGCTGATGGCGTCCGCGTCGTGCACCATGCCCGGGTTCATCACCTTCACGGCGCTCTTGCGGCCCATCTTCACGTGTTCGGCAAGGTACACCTGGCCCATGCCCCCTTCGCCCAGCTTCTTCAGCACGTGGTAGCGTTCCGCGATCACCGATCCCACCAGGTCGTTGCCGCCGCCCGTGGATCGCAGCGCCGTGCCGTCACGCGGACAGAAACGCTCGTTCGCGGGGTACTCCGTGCCGCACGTGGGGCAGATCTTTTCAGCGCTCATCCAAGGCTCTCCACACGCAGGATCTGGTCGCCCAGCAACACTCGGCTCCCCTGCTTGAGAGCCCGCTCGCCGCGCACGCCAAGCGCCACGCCGTTGCGGCTTCCCGCATCGTGGATGTAGAACTCCGAGTCCTGGCTTCGAATCTCAGCGTGTTTGCCGCTCATGGTTTGATCATACGGGAAAACCCAGTCACCAGATTCGCGGCCGATCAACACGGTGCGCGCCGGCGACAAATGGAATGAATCGCGCACACTTCCGTCAGCGCGAAGTTGCTCGAGCACCGCCACGTCCGCCGACGGGATCAGGGATCCCATGCGGCGCGTGGAATCGGCTTCCGGCGGATGCGGTCCCGGGTAGCCAAGGCGGCGAAAGCGAATGAGCTGCGATCCGACCATCAGGAGGTCGCAGTCGCAGAGCGCCGTGGCCTGTTCGATGAACGCCCACGAGCCATTGCGGGAGCCCAGGTCCCGGATCCAGAGCTCGCCGTCGCGCTGCTCGAACCGTGCATGCATCGGCGAAAGGAACACGTCGTCGAAGCGGATGTCCGCGTCGCCCCGCCCGATCACCGCCTCGCCGCGGTCGAGCGAAAAAGTCGACGTCACCTCGCCCACTTCGTTGAGCAGCGACAGCCGCGGCCCCACGTCGGCCGGTCGTCCGCCCACGAGGGTGTCGAACGCGTGGTTGAGCTCCACGCTCACCCGCTGGCCCACGCGCGTGCCGCAGCGGGCGCAGAACAGATCTACCCCCGCGATGTAGTGCGCGCCGCAGTTGTTGCACGAGCCCGGCGCGAACGCTTCCGTGACCCGCGAGCCGCAATGGGCGCAGAACGGCATGTCCGGGTCCACCGGCTTCGCGCACTTGGGGCAGGGCGTCGCTGCCGACATCGGCACCTTCTGGAAGGTGACCTCCGAGACCGCGCCGCTCAGCATGGCGCCCGCCGTGGACGGCGACACCGCCCGCATGGCGGAGGCCGTAAGCGGCTTGCCGCAATCGATGCAGAAGCGCGACATCGGCTCGTTTTCGCGGCCACAGAAGGCGCAGGAGGCGACAGGAGTCACAGCGAAAGGAGGAAAGCCATGGAAGCGCGAATATACGGAGGGCGAAACAAGGGCGTCAATCGATCCGCAGACAATCATATAGTGGGCGTGCTGGTCGCGCCTCCCGTCTTCCCGGGATTAGCTTCCGGGTATGCCGCTGCCCCGTCTCGTACGCGCCGCGCTGGCGCTCCCCGTCGCTGCAGGGTTGGCCTGTGGCGGATCCACGCCAGCCCCTGCGGCGCCTGTTCCGGTCATCGCGCCGCCCCGTCCCGCCGATCCCGCCGCCGCCGGTGCGCCGGCTGCTCGAAACACGCTTCCCCCCGTGCCCGACGTGGACGGTCCGCTCGCCGTGAAGGTCGTGTATCCCACGCCCAACCAGCAGCTCACGTCGCGCGACTCCAACTTCATCTTCGGGTCCGTCGGCAGCGGCAAGGCGTCGCTCACCATCAACGGCGTGCCGGCGCGTGTGTATCCCAACGGCGCCTTCATGGCGTACATGGCCAATCCGCCGGCGTCGTTGCCACGGTACGACCTCGTGGCCGTTCGCGGCGCCGACACCGCGCGGGCAGTGCAGAACATTCGCTATCCAGCGGTTGCGACTCGTTCCATCATCGACCCCACGCCGCGCAAGCCCGACGCGCTTCCCAAGACGCATGCCGATACCATCGCCGCGCTGAACGCCCGCATCGATTCGCTGCGTTCGGCGCACGAGCCCATCGGACTCGTGCAGCTTGGCACTCCCGTTGCCGCCGACACCGATGGCTACGTCATCGGCAAGCCCATCGCCGGCGGCACCTACAAGTGGTTCTTCACGCCGGGCACCGTCGTCCCTCTCATGGCCCGCACCGGCGGCTCCGCGCGCATTCGTCTCGACACTGGGCTCGACGTCTTCGTCGACTCCGCCGACGTCCACGACGTGACCGCCGTGCAGCGTCCCCGTGTGGCGTCCAACGCGCGTGTGCGCGGCACCGCCTACGGCGAAGACGTCATCATCCCCATCGGCGCGCGCGCCCCGTATTTCGTCGAGGAGCACGATCGCGCCATCGTCGTCACGCTGTACGGCGTGCGCGGCAACACCGACATCATCAACTACGCGTCGTCCGATTCCCTCATCCGCACCATCGAGTGGATGCAAGTGAACGACGAGCGCGCCCGCGTGACCGTGAACCTTCGGTCCGCGCCATACGGGTACCTGGTGCTGCAGGAGAACGGCAACTTCATCCTGCGCCTGCGCGGGCGTCCCGCCATCGATGCCTCGCGCCCGCTCGCCGGCCTCACCATCGCCGTCGACCCCGGTCATCCTCCCATCGGCTCCACGGGCCCCACCGGCCTGTACGAGCCACAGGCCACCCTCCCCGTTGGCGTGCGCCTCAAGCGCATCCTCGAGGAACGCGGCGCCACCGTGGTAATGACCCGCACCACCGACGCCGCCGTCGCCCTTGGCGATCGCCCCATCATCGCGCGCAAGGCCAACGTGAATGCGTTCGTGTCCATCCATTACAACGCGTATCCCGATGGCGTGAATCCCTTTCTGCACCCCGGCACCGGCACCTATTTCTTCCGCACCCACAGTGAGCCGTTAGCCCGCGAAGTCCAGCGTATGCTAGTCCCGCAGTTGGGGCTGGAGGACCTGGGCATCAACTACGACAACCTCGCCGTCGTGCGCGGCACGTGGTATCCGGCGGTGTTGTGCGAGGGGGCGTTCATCATGCTCCCCGATCAGGAGGCGGCCATGCGGAATCCCGAATTCCAGGAGCGCTATGCCTTAGGCATCGCGAATGGTCTGGAAAGCTATTTCCGTGCTCTCCCTGCGAGATGACAGTGGGCGCCTGTCGCACCCATTGTCATCCCGCAGGAGTGCACCGCACCCATTGTCATCCCGCAGGAGTGCAACGCACCAATTGTCATCCCGCAATAGCGTAACGCACCAATTGTCATCCCGCAGGAGCGAAGCGACTGTCGGGACATACCATCCCCACCACGTGGCCCGTCCGCGGCGTACCAATGAAATCCGAACCCGCAAAAAGATCCCCCCACCGATGGAACGCATTGCTCCGCGTTCCCTCTGCGTTCTCCGCGTCTTCCGCGGTAAATCCGTTCCTGCTTTTATTCTTTGCAGCCAGCCTGCTCAAAGCACAACCCGCCCCATACCACAACTACAAGACCCTCGAAACACCTCACTTCCACATCCACGTTCCCAGTGGTCTCGAACGCGAAGGCCGCGTCGCCGGCGCTGTTGCCGAGAAAGCCTACGCGCAGCTCAGTCAGGAGCTCAAATCCCCCCGCGGCACCATTGACCTCGTCGTAACCGACGACGCCGACTACTCCAACGGCTACGCCACCCCGTTCCCGAGCAACCGCATCGTCGTTTTCGCCACACCCCCAGTGGAAACGAATGCGTTGAGACTCAATGACGACTGGCTCGGCCTCGTCATCACCCACGAGCTCACCCACATCTTCCACCTCGACCGGGCCGACGGCGTGTGGAACCTCGCACAGAAAATCTTCGGCCGCGGCGCCGGCCTGTTTCCCAACGCCTATGGCCCCAGCTGGCTCACCGAGGGCCTCGCCGTCTACTACGAGTCGAAGCTCACCCCCGGCGGACGGCTCAAGGACTCCGAGCACCGCATGCTCGCACGCTCCGCCGCCATCGACCACACGCTGCCCGGCGTATTCGACCTGAGCCTCGGCGCCCCGCGCTTTCCCGGCGGTGAAGGCGCTTATGGATTCGGCTCGCTCTTCCTCGACTACCTCGCACGCACGCGCGGCGACAGCACCATCAGCCGTCTCGTGGATGAGCAGAGCAGGGCACTCGTCCCACTCTGGATGAATCACGAGTCGAAGAACGCCTTCGGCGTGAGCTTCGAGGACAGCTGGAAGGAATGGCGCACCCTCGTCGAGACGAGCGTCGTCAACATTCAGCCGCTGCCAAGTGGGTGGCGGCAGATCACCAGTCACGGCTATGCCGCCAGGAGTCCGCGCTGGCTCACCGACTCCACGTTGATCTACGGCGCCGGCGACGGCCGCTCCACCGCCGCCGAGTACACGCTCGATATCAATGGCACCCGCAAGCGGCTCGGCCGTCGCAACAATCTTGGCGTCAACGTCCCGCGTGCCGACGGCAGCATCCTCTTCTCGCAGATTGACGCCACGTCGCCCGGTGAGCTGCGGTCGGACCTGTATGTCGAGAGCAATGGAAGACAGCGCCAGCTCACCCATGGCCTGCGGTTGGTGCAGCCGGACGTGCGCGCCGACGGCGTCATCATCGCCGTGCAGCTTGCCCCCACACGAACCAGTCTGCTGCTCCTCGACAGCGCGGCCACGACCACGCGTTTGCTGAAAGATGCCACAGCGGACGAAACGTGGAGCGAGCCGCGCTGGTCGCCTAGCGGCGATCGCATCGCCGTCGTGCATCGCATCCACGGCGAAACATTTTCCGTCGAAGTCATCGACGTCGCCACCGGCGACGCCACCGTGCTCGATCGCGGCAGCCATATCCTGTCGTCTCCTGCATGGACCCCTGATGGCAGGACCGTGCTGTACACCACCGAAGAAACCTTCGTCCCCGAGCTTGCCTCCGCGCTCGCCGACGGGTCGGGCCTTCACCGCCGCCGCCGCGCCGGTAATGAAGACGTCGCCGGATCCGGCCTCTATGGTGCGGACGTCTCGCCGAGTGGAAAGCGAATTGCCGCCATTGCCCTAAGGGGCGATGGATATCACATCGTAATTTCCGATAGTCAGGTCACTAACGGCGAGATCGACAAGGTCGCCATTCGTGAGGCGCCACGTGCCGACAGCCAGCCCCTCGCGTCCGGCGCATATCACCAATACGCTGCTTGGCGTAGCGCGTTTCCACGCTACTGGTATCCCATTCTGGAAGAGGCGCCCGGCCGCGGCACGCGCATCGGCGCGCAGACCAGTGGCTATGACGTCATGGGACGCCACAGCTATGATGCGCTCGTCGCCGTGCCCACCACCGGCCAGTTTCCCATTGCGCAGGTGAGCTATCGCTACGCCGGTTTTCGTCGCGCGTTCATCGACGCCTTCGCCACGCAGGACTATACCGCCGACGGCACCTTCATCAACGGCGGCACGCAGAATGTGGTGGGTACGCTCCTTCGTCGCAGCCAGAATGTCTCGCTCGCTGCCTCATTCACCAGGCCGCGCGTGCGCACCTATTCGGCGCTTTCCCTGGGCGCGAACCTCGAGCGGCGCCAGTGGCGCGCCGATCCCGACGAGTTCCTCAAGCAGCTGTCGTCGACGTACGCGAACACCTACCTGTTTCCCGGCGCTTTCATTGGCGCACAGTTCTCGAACACGCAGCGCCCCAGCCTGAGCATCTCGCCCGAAGACGGCATTTCCCTCGCCCTCACCGCCCGCGAGCGCTATCGGACCGACTCGGCGAGCCAGACCATGTCCGCAAGCGTCGTCGGCACCGCGGCGTTGCTCAAGAGCCTCGATCTGCCCGGCTTCTCGCATCACGTGGTTGCCGCGCGCGTTGCGGCCGGCCTGGCAGACCGCAAGGCATCGTCGGCGTTCGAGGTTGGTGGCGTGAGCGGCAGCACCATCGAGCTCGTTCCCGGCTATGCCGTGGGCGAAGACCGTCGCACCTTTGGCCTGCGTGGCTTTCCTTCGTCCACCACCTTCGGCACCTCCGCACTGGCTGGAAGTCTCGAGTATCGCGCGCCACTCCTGTTAGGTGGACATGGCATTGGTGCGCTGCCGTTTTTCTTTGATCGTTCGTCCGTGAGCGTCTTTGGCGACGCCGGCGTTGCGCACTGCGCGGCGAACGTGCGCTACACCGTCAACTGTGCACCCGCCTCGCGGCTTGATCAGCTGTTCTCGAGTGTGGGCAGTGAGCTGGTACTGTCGAGCAGCGTGCTCGATTGGGACGTGCCGCAGACATTCCGGTTTGGTGTGGCTGTGCCCGTGACGGGGAGAAGCCTGGTCGCAACGAACGCCGCGAGTGTGTACGCGGCGTTCGGGCTGTCATTCTGAATCGGTACACCGCCTACAGAATGATCTTGAATACCGTGCGTCCCACGAGCATGTAGAAGTCACCGTTCCGTAGCACGACGCGGCCAAAATATGCCCCGAGATCCTTTACGGGTCCTGTCGCCGTCGAAGAATATGCATGTGCGCCCGAAGCGAAGACAATCGCGCCGTCCGAACGAAAAGCGAGAGGTATGCTGCGGTCCAGGGCTTCAGACACCTGTCGAAGCACGCCCGTTGGAGATCTCGTCCATACCTGCTGCACCTGCGAAATATCGAGCTTCGAGAACGCTGCCCAGCCGCCATTCACGTCATACTGGGAGCCGCCATACGCCAGCAGGTTGCTCGGGAGTTGTGCGAGGAGTGTTTCTGTGGTGCCGTCAAAGAGAACGATGTCGCTCGGACGTGTACTGTTGCAACAGGGACCCATGCGCACGAAGACGACATTCGTGCCATCCGTCTTCGGGTATACATCCTGGAGCACCGTGCGGTCGTCGTGCGTGATCTGCGTGGTGACACCGGCACGGGTGAGGTAGATGTTCAGGTCGTTTCCCGCGTACGCCACGGATCCATCGGCAGCCAGGGAGTTGCCGGAGCCGCTTTGCGTCGGCACCACCGCCATGTCCGTTCCCGTCGTCAGATCGCGACGGTAGAGCGGCGGGAAGCTTGGCGTCTGCGGCTCATAGATGGCGTAGTTTCCGCTCACATTGTACGTCGCGATCTGGGGTACGGTTGCCAGTGAGCCACTACGCCAGTCGTACAGGGTCGAGTTCGCCCCACCCAGCACGATCGCGCCGAGCGGCGTCACACGCGCAGTCCCCACCGCGGTCGTCTCCAGCGGCAAGGCAATTGGCTCATCCGTTCCGGACGAGAACGTTCGAATGGCCGCCGGTGGTCCGCCATCCGCGACGCGCCGGTACACGGCACGAGATCCATCGGTGTCCAGGACCTCACCGTCCACAGCGCCCGCCACCACGAGGCTTGCGTTGTTCATCACGTAGAGCTCCCGGCTGATGCTCAGGAACTGTCCCCGTGAATCTCGCCCCGTGAATGAGAACAGGATATGTTGGCCAGCGTAGGCAGCGAGCGACACCGTTCCACTCAGCGCGCTGGTGCCCGTCGCAATCACGTTCGTTCCCACCTGCACGGTGAACGATGTACAGCCACTGGCATCATCATCGGAGCACGTTGCCGAGTAGGCGATGGATGGATTGGCGGTGTCGAGGTTGACCGGCGTGCTCACGAGCACAACCGGGGGCAGATCATGCACGACAGGGCGTGATGACGAGCCTGTGCCACCATGTGTATCAGTCGCCGTGACCACCAGCGTCATCGTGTCACGCGGAAATCCGGTCAGCGTGAACGTGCCATTCCATGTCGACCCGGTTTTGGCAAGCGCGATCGTGACACCGCCCATCGTTGCCGAAACCGAAGCGATGGGATAGGTCGTGCTCGTGACCGACGCGGCGACGGTTTGTGAATTTCCGAGAATCTGATCGGTCGTTGGAGTCACGATCGTCACCGCCAACGGCGTCGCCACGAAGTTGGCGACCAGCGTTCGCGGGCCGGAAACGGTGAAGCTGTAGGTGCTGCTCGTCGAGACTGTCGCTCCGCTCTCGGTCCACTCCGTGAACTGGAACCCCGGCTGCGCCGTTGCACGCACCACCACGGTTGCGCCGGCTGCGTAATTTCCTCCGCCCGTCACGGTGCCCGTCCCTGATCCTGCATTCACGGTGATGCTCGCCGTCGCCGGTAACGCCGCAAAGTTTGCGACGAGTGTACGAGTGGCCGTGATCGTGAATGCATAGTCTTCCGACGTGGACACCGGCGAGCCGGCTTCCGTCCAGTTCGTGAATCGGTAGCCGGCTCCTGATCGTGCGGACAGCGTTACAGGCGCGCCCGCAAAGTAGTCGCCCGCTCCAAGGATGTTTCCGCCCGCGGCGGGGCTCGAAGTAGCGGTTACGTGGAGCTGTCGGACAATCCTGAGCGGTATCTCCGCCGTGACACCGCTTGCGGCGTCCGACACCGTGATCGTCGTATGTCCCGTATCGAGGAGCGTCAGCAGCCCGGACGAAGACACCGTTGCAGGGGCGGTATTGCTCGAGCTGTACGTGAGTACGCTGCACGATGTCACATCGACGCCGCCGCCATCGAACGCCGCGACGAGGATCTGTGATTGTCCGTTCGTCACCTCGATCTCCGAGCGGCTCACTGCGGTGGTCGGGTCAAAGGACCCCCCGGTCGCCTTGTAGATGTGCGGAATCGTGATCAATGCGACGTCCGCCGGCAGCAAAAGCACCGTATTCACCCGTGCGACCGTTGCAAGGCCAACCGTGAATCGTGCGATCTGCTGCGCGTCCAGGATGTTCACCGCACCATCGTTCGTGACGTCGCCATGCGAATCGAGCGCCGCGGTGTTCGCGACCGTCAGGCCCACCGACCACCGCGCCAGTTGCTGCGCGTCGAGGATGTTGACCGCGTTGTCCGCATTTACATCTCCCCACAGGCCGCCAGGCGAGATGCATGCGTTCAGCCACCGTACGCGAACCATGGGCATGATGCTCGCGCCGAGCGCATCGCCGGCGGCAGTCGGCGTGACTGTCACCGTGGTGGATCCGCTCGCCGTGTGAAAGTAGAGCGTCGCCACCGTCACCGTCGTCGTCGTGCCCACACCATCGAACACCGAGAAGACCAGGTTGCCAGCGGCCGCGTTCGTGGTATTCGCCGTCACCGATCCAAAGGTCCCTGCACGCACGGAGTCAAACGTGAGCCGCGTGGCGCCCCACGATACCGTCGCACTCAACGAGGCCAGGACCGTTCCGCCAGCTCCGCTCATGTCAATCACCATGGGAACCGCGATTGACGTACCCGAAGGTGCGACCGTCGATCCTCCGGTGCCGGCGCGCACCGTGATCACCGGCTGGGACAAGAGCGGACCGGACCCAACGAGCCCCAGGAGGGCCACAGCGAGAAGATCGTGGCGCATGTATCGACTCATCCACTTCATGGCGTAATGCTCCACACCGTCCGGCCAAGTAAAAGATAGAACTGCCCGTTGCGCCACACTGCGCTGCCTTGTGAACCACCCACGTCCTGCGGTGCACTCGATGGTCCCGCCCGATAACGTCGCCCACCAGCGGTGAACACCACGGAGCCATCCGTATTCAGTCCCTCGATCCCGGAGCCGCCCGAAAAGTTCGACACCTGACGCAATACCCCCGCGGGTGAGCGCGTCCACACCTGCATCACGAGCGACGCATCGGGCTTGGTGAACGCCGTCCAGCCCCCGTTCACGTACCCAGGCGTCTGTGCTTCCGGCCCCAGCTCGGCGAGCAGCGTCTCCGTTGTCCCGTCAAAGAGGTCCACCTGATTCGGACCGGCGAGCCCCACGCGATTGAACACGACGTTTGTTCCATCGGTTCTCGTGTTGAGGTCCGTGACCGAGCCAGCGTCATTGGTGACACGCGTGATCGTTCCGCCGTGATACCAGTACGCGTCGTGGTCCGCCAGATTCGTGAAAGCCACCGAGCCGTCCGCTGCCACACCGGCCACGACGTTCGAGGCGAGCGTGGTCACCGTGATGTCCGAGCCCGTCGTCAGGTCGCGCCGGTACACACTGTATGTGGAGGAGACCCCACCGCTCACATACGTTGCATAGTTGGCGTTCACATCCAGCGCCGCCAGCTGCACCGTCTGCGGCGAGACCGTCAGCGCACCGCTTCGCCAGTCGTACAGGTACGTGTTGACTGACTGGCCCGCCGTGAGGATCGCCCCGAGCGGCGTCACGAACGCCTTGACCACGCTGTAGCTGCTCGGCACGGCGATCGTCGCGTCCGTGCCCGACGAGAACGTCCGAAGCGCCACGGGAGAGCCGCCATCGGACGGCCGTTCGTACACTGCCTTGGTCCCGTCTGCATCGAGCACCTTGCCCCCTGCCGTGCCAACGGCAGACAGGTGCGTGCTTGACTCCACGTAGACCGAGCGGATGACGCTCGTCGTCTGGCCGCGAGAATCCGTTCCCCTGAACTCCAGCTTGACCTTCTGTCCCTCGTAGGCGCCAAGGGTGAAGCTGTTACTGAGGGTTCCCGTGCCGGAGGCGACCACCGTGCTCGTGTAATCTGTCACGACCGACAGCGTGAAGCTCGTGCAGCCGGCTGCATTGTCGTCCGCACAGGTCGCGGCATAGGCGATGAACGGCCTCGCCACGGTCAGGTCTGCTGGCGCGCTCACGGTGACGACCGGCGCCGCGTCGTGGATGAAGGCCGCCGACGCCAAGCCCACGGCGCCATTCGCATCTGTTACACTGGCGGTCATCGCGAGCGTATCAACAGGCAGGCCGGATAGATTGAGGGTGCCCGCGTATACGATATTGCCGTTCACCGTGGTCGGCGCGAGGGCGACGGTACGCCCCATCACCGCCGCCGTCGCACTTGCCACCGCATATAGCGACGTGGCGCGGACGGACACGCTCAATGTGTCGCCGCTCACGGTATAAATCGGCGAGCCGCTGGATGGGGAAAGAATCTGCACGCCCACCACGCTCGGAACGAAATGCGCCACCAGCACACGGTCCCCGGTGGTCCCGTACGAATAAATGGCAGTCGTGGACACGACAACGCCCGACTCCGTCCAGTTGGTGAAGTTGTACCCGGGCGTCGGCGACGCCCACACGGTGACGTTGTCGCCGAGTTTCCGCATCGAATCACCATATATGTATACTGACCCGCCGGCGGCGGGACTCGCCGACACGGCGGCAGAGGCAGAATCAGCGGGCTGATAGCGGGCGACGACCGTATAGTCGCGTTCGAGGTAGTACTCCCGTGTGGGTGCAGTCGAGACGATCCGGCCGTCTTCCACCCAGCCAACGAAGGCAAAGTTCGGGCTCCGATGTTCGGTGAGGAACAAGTCCGTACCAGATGGGAATGTGCCGGTACCCGTGACGGTACCCGCGCCGGCAGGGCTCACGGTGGCCGTAATCGTGTATTGCTGCGAGAGCGGAAGGGTCGTGCTCGCGCCTCCGGCGCCTGCCGCGATGGTGATGGTCGCACTGCCCGCGGCCACCCTCGTCAGCAGACCTGTCGGCGCCACGGTCACGACCCCGGGGTGGTTCGAGCTGTAGGTGAGTGCCGCACATGCCGTCACGTCTGTGTTGCCCGCATCGAGCGCCACGGGACGCAGTTGCGCCTGCCCGTTCAGGGCCAGCGTGCCCGGATCCACTTCCGTACTTGGGTCGAGCGATCCACCCAGGGCCGCATAGATGTGCGGCACCGTGATCGAAGTGACCGCTGCCGGTGCGACCTGGAGCGTGTTCACCCGCGGCACGGCGCCGAGCCCCACCGTGTAGCGCGCCACCTGCTGCGCGTCGATCACGTTGACGACCGCATCGTTGTTGACATCACCATAGGCAGCGATGGCGCTGGCATTTGCCACGCTCAGGCCCACGCTCGCTCGCGCCAGCTGCTGGGCATCGATGATATTGACAGTACCGTCACCGCTCGCGTCGCCCCACCGGTTCGCGTTCGGCGCCACACAGGTGTTGAGCCACCGCGCGCGCACGAGGGGAAAGATGCTCGTGCCCAGCGCGTTGCCGGCGGCCGTCGGCGTGACGGTGACTGACGTCGAACCGCTTGCCGTCGTGAAGTAGAGCGTGCCAACGGTCACCGTCGCGGTGGTGCCCGATGGATCCACGACCGAGAAGACCAGCGTGCCCGCGGCGGCGTTGGACGTATTCGCCGTGACGGTGCCGAAGGTGCCCACCTTGAGCGAGTCGAAGGCGAGACGGGTCGGTCCCCAGGCGACCGTCGCCGTGAGCGACGCGATGTTCGTCCCCCCCGCGGCGCTCATGTCGATCACGATGGGCACGGCGAAGACCACGCCCGGCGCCACGGTGGCAAGTCCACCCGTATCGGCGCGAACGGTGATGACCTTCTGGGCCGACATGGGAATCGCGGCGGCGGCAGCGATCACACTGGCTATCGCAAGGCGGCGCATCAGCGCTGAGAGAGGCGTCATTCTGGCATGCTGTTAAGGGACGACGTCGTCACACTATCAAAGATAGTGTAGGGCGTCCGCCCCTTACGCGCCAACCGTTTCCAATATCTCCTAAGTAAAAGCAGAGCCCGCCAAAGCGGTCACGGCGACTCACGGATTGATTTTCAGGACCGTTGACCCCAACACCACGAGGAACTCGCCGTTCCGCAGCACCGCGGCGCCAAGCGCCGCCCCTACATCCTGGGGCGCCCCAGCTGCCGTTGCCAGGTATCGTCGCGTGCTCGTCCGAAAGATCACGGTGCCGTCCGCGCGCAGCGCCTCGAAGACCACGTTCGTTGCGAACGATGAAACCTTCCGCACCACACCGGCGGGCGAGCGCGTCCACAGCTGCAGGATCTGCGAGCCATCCTCCGTCGTGAATGCCGTCCACCCGGCGTTGACGTCATAACTCGTGCTCTGATCGAATCTGTCGGCTCTCGTGGCCAGGAGCGTCGTCGTCGTTCCATCATGCAACATCAGCTGATGGGTGGTCGACCCCGGCGAACAGCAGATGCTTTGCCTGCGAAACACGACGTTGGTTCCGTCGGAGACCGGCGAGAGGTTCGCCCAGTCCGCACCATTGTTGTTCGTGATGCGTGTGGTCGTGCCGGCCTTGTACAGATAGATGTCGGAATCGGTGCGGCCCGAGTACGCCACCGACCCATCGGTGCCCATGTGCTGGTCCGAATTGAACGTGTTCGTCGTGATCGTGACATCAGTTCCGGTCGTCAGGTCTCGGCGCACCAGCGTGGTCGGACCCGTTGGGTTGACCCCGACGAGCGCGTAGTTCCCGCGCACATCGACGTACGTCATGAGACCCGGAAACAACGTGAGTGCGCCACTGCGCCAGTCATACACGTACGTGTCGGATGTCGAGTGTCCAGCCCAGACCATGGCGCCAAGCGGCGTGACGTACCCACCAAGGAGCGGTGCGCCAGCTGGCAGGGGGATGGAATCCTCCACGCCGGTACTGAGGCTCACCATCGCGGCTGTCGGACTGCTAAGGCTACCGCGCTTTATCAGCGCCCGCGTTCCGGCGGCATCGACAACGAGACCGGGAAACGTGCCGACCGCGCTGAGCGCGCTACTTGTCGTCACATACACCTGCCGCGTCACCCCGGCGATCTGGCCGCGCGAATCAGTCCCTATGATGCGGACGTCGATCACGTTGCCGTCATGGCTGCGGACGTCCGCCGGCACGCCGAAATCTCCGGCGGCCGTGGAGCGCGCGACGACGCCGTCGATCAGGAGCATCATGCCGGTGCACGTGGGTGCCGACGTGTCGTCGTCACTGCAGGTCGCGGCGTACGTGAGCGAGCCCTGCGTCGCCTCGAGCACGCCGGGCCGCGTCATGGTCACCGTGGGCGGGCGATCGTGGGTCACGAGCTGGGTGCCCGTGCCGACGCCGCCATTCGCATCCGTCCCCACGATGCTCAGCGTCATCGTGTCCCTCGGCAGGCCAGCAAGATTGAGGGTGCCCGTCCACTCGTTACCCACCTTGGTGAGCGCGAAGGTGCGTCCGCCAATGACCGCGTTGACCGACGCCAGGGCATACAATGCGGTCGTCACCGTGGCACTCGCGACAGGCGCATCACCCACGAATTGCCCCGTGGGCGCCGTGATGCCGATCCCCACCGGCGCCTGCGCATAAGTGGCGACCAGCGTCCTGTCGGCCGTCAGGGTGAAGCTGTAGTGGGCGCTGGTGGAGACGACGACGCCCGCCTCCGTCCAGTTCACGAAATTGTACCCGTTGTTCGCCGTGGCGATGACCGTGACCACGCTCCCGGTCGCAAAGGACCCCGCACCCGACACACTCCCACCGGCAAACGGCTCGCGGGAGAGCGAAATACCAGACGTCGTTGGTGTTACGACGAAATTGGCCACGAGCGTGCGCGCCGTGACCGCGCTGAAGGTGTACGTCGCGCTCGTGGCGACCACCACACCGCTCTCCGTCCAGTTGCTGAACGTGTAGCCGGAGGCCGCGGTGGCCGTGAGCGTCACGGCATCGCCCGTGGCGTACGTGCCCGCACCGGCAATCGTGCCCGTCGATATCGGACTCTCCGAAGCGGCGATGGAAAATGTTCCGGCGATCGTGAACGTTCGCGTCGTGCTCGCGCCACCTGACGCAACCGTGATGGTCACACTCCCCGGGGACACGCCCTGGAGCAGGCCATCAGTGGAGATCGTGGCGATGGATGGGGCGCTGGACGCGTACGTGATGGACCCGCAGGACGTCACGTCGGTGTTGCCAGCATCGAGCCCCATGGGACGCAGTTGCGCCTGGCCGCCGACCCCAACCCCGGCCGGCCCTGGCTGCACCTGATAGTTGAGCGAGCCACCCAGTGCTTCGTACACCGTGGGCACCGTAATCGACGTGACCGTCGCGGGTGTGAACAGGGAGGTGTTGACGCGCGCGCTGGCCGAGAGGCCCACGGAATAGCGGGCAAGCTGCTGGGCGTCGATGATGTTGACGACGTTGTCGCTGGTGACGTCTCCATGCGTCGCGACCGCTGCGGCATTCGCGACGGCGAGTCCCACGGTGAACCGCGCCAGCTGCTGCGCATCGATGATATTGACGTTGCCGTCGGCATTCGCATCGCCCCAGAGCCCGCCGGGTGACACACACACATCCTGCCAGCGCGCCCGGACCATGGCGAAAATGTTCGCGCCCAGCTCATCGCCCGCCGCGGTTGGCTTGACAAGGATGCTGGTGGAACCGCTCGTGGTGCTGAAATACAGCGTGAGCGCGGTGATGGTGCTCGTCGTGCCGGTGCTGTTGAAAAGCGAGAAGCTCATCTCGCCCGCAGCGCTATTGGTCGTGTTGGAGACGACGCTGCCAAAACTCCCGGCTTTGACGGAATCAAGGGTCAGGCGCGTGGGCGACCACTGCACGATGCTGCTGAGCGATGCGACGTTCGCGCCAGCCGCGGCGCTCATGTCGAGCACGATGGGAACGGCGACGCTCGTACCCGGCGTGAAAATGACGGGCGTGCCCGCGCCCGCTCGAACGGTGATGACGCCCTGGGCTGACAGCGGCACCGCACTGCCCATGAGTGCGCCCACACCGATCACTCGGCGCAACGTTCGTGCGATTATCATTGTCAGCCCCACGGAGTCATTATCACGGGTGTGCCATGAACGCCGGCTTAGGCGTCAGGGTCGCGGTCGTTCCCATGCGTGCGTCATGGGGCTGCTAGGAGAGTACGCGGTCTGGCGCGGAGTGCCAACTGCCTCGGCAGCTGGGCTCGCTGTCTCGTCGCATTTCGGTGGCCATTTTTCGCGGTGTCCTGTGCACCCTCCCCGATCCGTTTTCTGTTCACATATCCCGAACAGGACGACCAGACGAGGGAGGACTTCGTCCACATTCTCGCCTCGCTTCTATAAGCCCATAGGTCTTATGAGTTTAGGTGGATCAGGCATGAGAATGGCCTCACAAACAGCCACTGTGCACAACTTTTCAACGCCTTTCAGGTAAGTGATGCACACAACACAACCCGTTATATTTCATGGAGTTACCCAGCACTGGCGCGTACGGTGAGCCGGGCATAGAATGCGCCCCCTGCACCACGGCCGCGCGCGCCGTGCATGATGGACATAAAAATTCCGGGAGAAGTAACGAACATGCCCCACTCCGCCACCCCGCCCTCCGGTCCCGTCACCCTTTCCCAGAACGCTCGCACCGTTCTCGAAAAGCGGTACCTCATCAAGGACAAGACGGGCAAGGCAACGGAGAGTCCCGAGGATCTCTTCTGGCGGGTTGCCACCGTCGTTGCCGAAGCCGATGCCCGGTATGGCGCGGCCGATGATGCGGTGCATGCCACCGCCGGCGAGTTCTATGCGCTCATGACCCAGCGCCGGTTCGAGCCCAACTCCCCCACGCTCATGAACGCCGGCCGCCCCCTTGGCCAGCTGAGCGCGTGCTTCGTGTTGCCCGTCGAGGATGCCCTGGCCAATGGCCGCAACGGCATCTACGACACCCTCAAGTCCATGGCCGTCATCCACCAGAGCGGCGGCGGCACCGGCTTCGGCTTCTCCAAGCTCCGCGGCAAGGGCTCGATGGTCCGGAGTACCACGGGCGTCGCCAGTGGCCCCATCAGCTTCATGAAGCTCTATGACGCCAGCACCGACGCCGTGAAGCAGGGCGGCACCCGTCGTGGCGCCAACATGGGCATTTTGCGCGTCGATCATCCCGACGTCATGGACTTCATCGCGTGCAAGGAAGACCTCACGCAGATCACCAACTTCAACATCTCCGTCGCCGTCACCACCAGGTTCATGGACGCGGTGAAGGCCAAGACGTCCTACGATTTGATCGACCCCAGCAGCGGCAACGTCGTCGGCCAGCTCGACGCCAACATGGTGTGGGACAAGATGATCCAGGGCGCCTGGAAGACCGGCGAGCCCGGATGCTTCTTCATTGATGAAGCCAACAAGTACAACCCCGTGCCGCACCTTGGGGCCTACGAAGCCACCAACCCCTGCGGCGAGCAGCCGCTCCTCCCGTACGACGTCTCCAACCTCGGCAGCATCAACGTGGGGTTGTATGTGAAGGATGGCGTGATGAACTGGGATGCCTTCCGGTACGACATCCAGCTCAGCACCCACCTGCTCGACAACATCATCGATGCGAACAAGTATCCCCTCGTCGAGATCGACGCACTGTCCAAACGCATTCGCAGGATCGGACTCGGCGTCATGGGCTTTGCGGATGCATTGATCAAGCTCGGTATTGCCTATGATACCGACGAAGGCGTCAGCTTTGGCCGTGAAGTCATGCGCTTCCTCGACGTCGAGTCCAAGAAGGAAAGCGAGCGGCTGGCAAACGAGCGTGGGCCATTCCCCGAGTGGGCGAAGTCCATTTGGGGCCCGGATGAGACCTGCGCTCGCGATGTGAATGGCAATCGTATCCGTCCCATGCAGCTCCTCAGGAACTGCAACGTCACCACCGTGGCCCCTACCGGGACGATTTCCATTATTGCAGGGTGTTCATCAGGGCTGGAGCCGCTGTTTGCCGTGGCGTTCATGCGCAACCAGGCCGGCGTCATGATGCCCGACGTCAACGAAGAGTTCGTCGCCATCGCCAAGCGCGAAGGCTGGTACTCGGCCGAATTGATCGAGCGCATCGCGAAGGAAGGCCACGTCAACTTCCCCGAAGTGCCGGCCAAGTGGCAGAAGGTGTTCGTCACTGCGAACGCCATCGCCCCGGAATGGCATGTGAAGATGCAGGCCGCCTTCCAGGAGAACTGCGACTCCGCCATCTCCAAGACCACCAACTTCTCCCACGCTGCCACGGTGGAAGACGTCCGCGCCATCTATGAGATGGCGTATGACATGAAGTGCAAGGGCGTCACCGTGTATCGCGATGGCTCGCGTGATGCGCAGGTCCTGTCCACCGGCGCGACGGCGAAGGCTGCTGAGTCTCGCGACGGTACGAAGGCAGCTGCCGCTGACCGGCGTGAGATGGGTGAGCTCCATGGCACGATCGCCGAGAAGGATGCGGAGATCGAGCGGTTGAAGAAGGCGTTGTTCGATGTGGAGGCCGAGAACCTCCAGCGTCGTGCGAAGCGTTCGCGTCCCGACAAGCTGCGCGGAACCACCCACCGCCTCGAGACCCCGCTCGGCACCATGTTCGTCAACATCACGGAAGACGATAAGGGGCAGCCGTTCGAAGTCTTTATTACACTCGGCAAGGCCGGCGGATCTGCGATGGCTGACGCCGAGGCCCTGGGACGTCTGATCTCATTGGCGCTGCGGTCTGGCATTCCGATTACCGTGGTGCACAAGCAGCTCCGTGGTATTTCGTCGGATCGTGCGGTTGGTCTTGGCGCGAACAAAGTCCTCTCCGTGCCGGATGCCATCGGCATCGCGCTGGAGCAGTGGTGGAAGGACAAGCAGGGGATTCAGCAGAATCTCCTTGGGCTCGAGACGCCGGTGTTTGGGACGCCTGTGCCCCCTGAGGCTCTTGTCGTGGCCCGGACCACTGGGCAGTCAGGGGCGGAGCAGCAGCAGATGAGCTTTGAGGCGTACAATGGTGGCGAGACGTTCATGGGGACGTGCCCGGATTGTGGGTCGCAGCTCGAGTATGCTGAGGGATGTGTGAAGTGTCATGTTTGCGGGTTTAGTGAATGCGGTTGAGATAGAGGAAGAGTCATAAGATGACGGGGTCCGGTGCATAGCGCCGGACCCCGTCTTAGTTTCTACTACAATATAGACCCTACGACCATTGGTGGACAGGATGGGCGCGAACCTATTTACGCCAGAAGACCTAGAGATGGCACTGGATCGCGTTTTGAACGAACACACGCGCAATTCCGTCTTCGTAACGAGCGCCCCGCAGCTAGCCCTCATCCGGGAATGCAGATCCCGTTGGATCGAGAGGCTCGGCGCAGCAGTCAACGAAGGTCAGTACTCGCCATCACCGTCGCAAATCGTTGATGTACCGAAGTCATACGCTGCCGTACGACCAGGAATGCTTCTAACGCTTGAAGACCAAGTCGTCTATACGGCCTGCGTGGGTAAGGCAGCATCAGCAATTGTAGCTGCAACATCTTGGGCAAAACCCCCGCGCGATTTCGCCTATAGAATTCGTGATCCGAAGCAGCGCGATTGGATCACGTACTCATACGTCTGCTGGAAAGAATTCCGACGCGAAAGTACTTCTGCGCTCGATGCGGGGGCGCAGTTGATGGTATCCGCCGACATTACGGCATTCTACGAGCATATCGCCCATGAACATCTCCTATCTGACCTCCGAGGCATAAACGTCAACGAGGCGATCGTGGGCCTGATCGGAACTTGTTTGGGTCGATGGGCGGCCATCAATGGCAGAGGAATTCCCCAAAGCTGCAACCCATCACACCTTCTCGCGAAGATCTATCTTAACGTCGTCGACAGAGGGCTGTTCGATGCCGGGTTCAGTCACGCAAGATATGTGGATGACACCAGAATCTTCTGTGCGGATCGCGCTGAAACCAAGCGCGCGCTTCTCTACTTTACAACAGCCCTACGTCGACGCGGACTAAGTTTGCA
>JAQBPY010000090.1 GCA_028287285.1 Gemmatimonadota bacterium | reverse complement strand
GGGGCACCCAGTCCATGTTTGGTGCCCGCCGGGTTGAAGTGCCCGCCCGCGCTGACAAAAGCGCCCGCACCGTCACACTGGCCAACCGTGTGGATGTGAATACCGTGCTGCCCCGGCGTCATGCCCTCGAACTCCACCGACAGCGTGACCCCCTTGATGCCATCGGCCTCCGACAGGTGCACGATTCCCACCGGCTTGCCCGTGGCATCACGCAACTCCGCGGTTGCACGAAGGGTCGTGTCGGGCGGCTCGTTGACCGCGGAGCGATGACACGCGAGAACCGACAACGCCGCCAGTAGTAACGGGTATTTCATCAACTCTCCTGAGCTTCGTACATTTCCTTCAGTGCGCTGACCACGTTCGGATCCGCAAGCGTCGTGGTGTCGCCGAGCGCTCGACCCTCCGCGATGTCGCGCAGCAGCCGGCGCATGATCTTGCCCGAGCGAGTCTTGGGAAGGTCCGCACTGAACAAGATATCGTCCGGTCGCGCGATCGCGCCGATTTTCTGCGCCACGAACTCGCGCAGCTCGTCGCGCATGGCCGACGACTGCGTGAATCCCTCGCGCAGCGTGACGAACGCCGCGATGGCCTGGCCTTTCAGCTCGTGTGCTTTTCCCACGACTGCCGCCTCTGCCACGGCGGGATGCTCCACGAGCGCACTCTCCACTTCCATCGTACCGATGCGGTGTCCGGCGACATTGAGCACGTCGTCCACCCGGCCCAGGATCCAGAAGTTGCCGTTCTCGTCACGCTTGGCGCCGTCGCCGGGAAAATAGATGTCCGGGCGGCCGGGCCATTTCGAGAAATACGTCTCCACATACCGGGCGTCATCGCCCCAGATGGTGCGCAGCATCGACGGCCACGGCTTCGTGATCGCCAGCAGCCCTCCGCCCACCGTGATCTCGTTCGCATTCGTATCGAGCAGCGTCACGCTGAACCCCGGCATCGCCTGCGTCGCGCTGCCCGGCGTCGTCGACGTGATGCCCGGCAGCGGCGAAATGGCAATGGCGCCTGTTTCCGTCTGCCACCACGTATCCACGATGGGACACCGGTTTCCCCCAATGTGCTCGCGATACCACATCCACGCTTCCGGATTGATCGGCTCGCCTACGGAGCCAAGCAGCCGGAGACGCGAGAGATCGTGTTTCGCCGGCCACTGGTCACCCCACTTCATGAACGCACGAATCGCCGTCGGCGCCGTGTACAGAATGGTCACGCCATACCTCTCGCACAGCTCTCAGAAACGGTCCTTCTCCGGCCAGTCCGGTGCACCTTCGTACAGCAGGCACGTCGCACCATTGGCCGTGGGCCCGTACACCACGTAGCTGTGCCCCGTGATCCAGCCCACGTCCGCCGTGCACCAGTAGACGTCGTCATCCCTGAGGTCGAACACGATCTTCGACGATGACGCGGCGCCCACGAGATAGCCGCCCGTCGAATGCACGATGCCTTTCGGCTTGCCCGTCGTGCCCGACGTATAGAGAATGAAAAGCGGATCTTCGGCGTCCATCGGCTCGGGCTCGCACCACATCGGCGCATTGCGCATGAGGCGATGCCACCACTTGTCGCGCCCCTCGGTCATCTCCGCGCCGGCTTCACCGCTCACCGCCCCCTGACGTCGCTGTACCACCACCACGTGCTCGATGGACGGCGTCTCCTCGAGCGCCTTGTCGGCGTTTCGCTTGAGCGGCACCACCGACCCGCGACGATAGCCGCCGTCGGCCGTGATCAGCACCTTGCACTGCGAATCGTTGATGCGGTCACGAATGGATTCCGACGAGAACCCGCCAAAGATCACCGAGTGAATCGCGCCAATGCGCGCGCAGGCGAGCATCGCGATCGCGACCTCGGGAATGAGCGGCATGTAGATGGCCACCCGATCGCCTTTCCTGACGCCGAGTGACTTGAGGACGTTGGCGAACTGATTGACGGCGACGTACATGTCCCAGTACGTCAGCGTGCGCCGGTCGCCCGGCTCGCCCTCGAAGATGAACGCGGCCTTGTTGCGCCGAGGGGTCCTGATGTGCCGGTCGAGGCAGCTGACGGAGACGTTGAGCGTTCCGCCAAGGAACCACTGCGCGTGCGGCGGCTTCCAGTCGAGCACCTGCGTCCACGGTGTCATCCACTCGAGGGTCGCGGCCTGCTCGGCCCAGTAGCCCTCGTAGTCGGCGTCTGCCTTCGCGTAGATGTCCGGCGACGAAATGACCGCCGCCGCGCGAAAGGCCTCGTCCGGCGCGAACTTGCGATGTTCCTGAAGGAGGACGTCGATATCGTCGGACATGTCTCGTGGGCTCGATGGAAGCGGTATCCAGTGATTCTGCCCTGCTGGCGCCCGGGAATCAACCCATTGATGCATTGTCGTTGTGAGCGCTGCGAACGACCTGCGTTATCCGCGTGGAACTTGACGAAGCGCGCGAGCGACATAGGCTATGCGACCTCGACGCGAACCCGGAGTGTCCCGATGTCTGATTCAGCCCACGCAGCCGCCCCACTCTCCGCCAGCGACGTCCGGCGGGTGATCTTCGCGTCCTCGCTGGGCACCGTGTTCGAGTGGTACGATTTCTACCTGTACGGCTCGCTCGCCGCGATCATCATCAAGCAGTTCTTCGCCGGCGTGAGCAATCCGAACACCGCGTTCATCTTTGCGCTGCTCGCCTTCGCTGCCGGCTTCGCCGTGCGACCGTTTGGCGCATTGGTCTTCGGCCGTCTCGGCGATCTCGTCGGCCGCAAGTACACCTTCCTGATCACCATTCTCATCATGGGCATCTCGACGTCGGTCGTCGGGTTGCTCCCGGGCTATGCGAAGATCGGCGTGGCCGCCCCGGTGCTCCTCATCGTCATGCGCCTGCTCCAGGGCCTCGCACTCGGCGGCGAGTATGGGGGCGCCGCGACCTATGTCGCCGAGCATGCGCCAAAGGGAAAGCGCGGCGCGTATACGTCGTGGATCCAGACCACGGCAACGCTGGGCCTGTTCCTTTCGCTGCTCGTGATCCTGGGATGTCGTACCGCACTCGGTACCGAGGCGTTCGAGGCGTGGGGATGGAGAATTCCATTCCTCGTATCACTCGTGCTGCTCGGCGTCTCCGTATGGATTCGTCTCAAGCTCAATGAATAGCCCCTCTTCCAGCAGATGAAGCGCGAGGGCAAGACGTCGAAGGCG
>JAQBPY010000033.1 GCA_028287285.1 Gemmatimonadota bacterium | reverse complement strand
TCCGGCATCATCTCGTCGGTGCACGCGTTCACCACGGGGACGATCGGCTATTACTTCCTCGCCTTCATCGCGGTCGTGCTGGTTGGCACGCTGGTACTCGTTGCCGGCACGTCCGACAAGCTGCGCACAACCGGCCATCTCGACTCGGCCGCGTCACGCGAGACTGTGTTCCTTCTCAACAATCTGTTCCTGACGGCATTCATGTTCACGGTGCTCGTCGGTACGCTGTACCCCCTCGTGGCGGAGGCGGTGCGCGGTGTGAAGGTCAGTGTGGGTGCGCCGTTCTTCAATCGCATGTCGCTTCCGATGATCGTGGCATTGCTCTTTCTCATGGGCGTGGGACCTGCGTTGCCATGGAAGAGCGCGTCGCGTGCGGAGCTCCGCGCAAAGCTGCTTCCTCCGTTTGCGAGCGCGGCGGCACTGGCCGTCGTCGCGATACTGATGGGCATCCACTCGCTGTTTGGCATACTTGCGTTCGCCTTCGTCGGATACTCCTCGACCGCCAATGTGCGCGAGTTCTGGATCGGCACGCGCGCGCGGCGCGCCGCACACAGCGAAGGATGGCTCGTTGCTTTCGTGCGGCTGGTCCTCGGGAACCGTCGACGTCACGGCGGCTACATCGCACACCTTGGCATCTTCTTCGTCGCGCTGGGTATCACGGCCTCGTCCTCCTTGAGGACGGAGACTGAAGGCACATTGAAACCGGGCGAGACGCTCACGGTCTCCGGCCGCACCGTGCGGCTCAAGCAAGTGTGGGGACGCGAGGAGAAACAGCGCTCCGTGATCGGCGCCACGATGGAAGTGCTCTCCGGGGATCGCGTCGTGGGCACGATGGAGCCTCGTATGAACTTCTATCCGCTGTCTCAACAGCCCGTGCCGACCCCTGACGTGAAGAGCGGGCCCCTGGGCGACCTCTATCTCAACCTCATGGCGGTGCGTCCCGACGGCAGCAGCGCGACTGTGAAAGCCATCTTCGAGCCCTTGGTTCCGTGGATCTGGGTTGGTGGAGGCGTGATCATCGTCGGCGCGATCATCGGCGCGTGGCCCACTGGCGCGAAGCGACGTCGTGTTTCGGAAGCGGCGGTGACGTTGCCGGTCCCGCAGGACAGTGCCGCATGAACTGGAAACGCAGTGCCATCGCCGCGGCCTTCGCGATACCGATTATCGGCCTTTTCGTGTTCGGCATGCGGCACGATCCCAAGGACATTCCGTCGCCGCTCCCGGGAACGATCGCACCCTCGTTTGCCCTCCAGGTCTTTGCGCCTGGTCAGGCGCCGCTCGGCCGCCCCATCGGCGATACGATTCGCCTCGCTGACATGCGCGGACAGGTTGTGGTGTTGAACTTCTGGGCATCCTGGTGCCTTTCGTGTCGCGACGAGCACGCAGTGCTGTCGGAGGTGGCGCGGGGGTATACAGGCAAGGCGGTTCGCTTCGTCGGCTCACTCTATCAGGATCGCCCCAGCGCCGGCACGGAATGGATCGCTGAACTGGGCGGGCAGAGCTATCCGTCGGTGGAAGATCCACAGGCGCGCACCGCGATCGACTACGGACTCTATGGTGTGCCGGAGACATTCATCCTCGCGGCCGACGGGCGCATCGCGCGCAAGATCACGGGTCCCGCCGAGGCTGCGGTAGTGACGAAGATTGTCGACTCGCTGCTTGCGTCGGCGCCGGCTGCCAGGGGCGGCACGAAGTGAGGCGCTTTGTTTGCGTGTTTCTCGCGTTCGCCGTCATGTTGTGCGGTGCGGGTCGCGCCGTCGCGCAGGACAGTGCAGCTCCTCGCGGCGCCTCGCCTGCGCGCGATTCCGCGCTCGAGGCACGCACGTCCGATGTCGCGCGACAACTGCGTTGCCCTGTCTGCCAGGGCCTTTCCATCCAGGACTCGCCTTCGGAGCTCTCGCAGTCCATGCGCGCCGTAGTGCGCGAGCAGCTCGCAGCGGGGCGAACTCCGGACGACGTGAAAGCCTACTTCGTGTCGAAGTACGGTGAGTGGATTCTCCTTGCACCGGCCGCCCACGGCTTCAACATCCTCGCGTACGCCCTCCCGGTCATGGTAGTCCTCGGCGGCTGCCTGCTCATTGTCGTCGCGGTACGACGATGGACGCGCGCCGCCAGCGACGCAACCGCCGAGGAGGCATCTCCGTGAGCATGGGATATTCGCAGTTTACCGCCGGTCGTCCATGACATTGCGCGAGCAGGTCGCCGAGCTCTTTCTGCTTGCGCTTCCCATCGCGTGCATTGCGTGGACCGTGACGCACGAAGACCTGTTTCGGGAGCCGCGCGAATGGTGCGCTGCGCGGAGCAGGACGTGCCGCGGCCCCGTGGCGCGCAAGTTCTTCTACCTGTTTACCTGCGAGTACTGCCTCAGCCACTACGTCACGCTCTTCTTCCTGTTCATCACGCGCTTCACGCTGCTGTTCGACGATTGGCGCGGCTACCTCATTGGCGGCTTCGCGCTCGTCTGGATCGCGAACGTCTACATGAGTCTCTTCGGTCGCCTGCGCCTCGAGATCCGCGAGGATCGTATCGCAATCGCTTCGGCGGAATCGGGTTCGCCACCGTCCACCCCG
>JAQBPY010000030.1 GCA_028287285.1 Gemmatimonadota bacterium | reverse complement strand
GATGAGGCACTGGGAAGAAGGAGCTGCCCGTTAACAGTTGCTGGGTCGCACACCAGCAGTGCACATGGCTGCGCGAACAGCCATCCAATATCGCTGCGCCGAATTGCGATTGACTTTCAGAGGTGCGCTGCACCAGTCAGGGCGCTGCGGAAGCGCGCTCCGCGCGCATTTTGTTTGTGAGCTGAAGCGTTATAGGTCACCCCAGCGCCCTCTATTTGGAGAGTTGTTTTCCGACGCTACCAACTCCAGATTCTGATCATGGTATATCCGGCCATCGATATTGCCCGCCTGACGGTGGGGGAGCGACTGGGACTCATCGAGCAGGTCTGGGACTCGCTGCGGCGCGACGCCGGCGATCTGGCCCTGAATGACACGGAACGCGCCCTGATCGAAGCTCGCCGGACAGAACATCGTGCCGATCCCGGCTCCGCGGTCGCCTGGGACACGGTACGAGCCGAACTCCACAGCGATCAGGACGCGGATGATCGACAGAACACGGCTTCCCCGCGCGGCTAGGTATGCCACGCGTTTCGTTTCGGCCCCAAGCCCGGACCGAAATTCGTGAGGCTCGCGTCTGGTATAACACCCAGGTGTGGGGTCTCGGGCGTGCCTTCATTGCCGAGCTCGAAGCAACCATCGAGCTTCTCCGACTGCATCCGCTGATGTACGCAGCGCTGACCGACGATGGACAGGTCCGCCGTGCACTCCTGCATCGATTCCCGTACTCCGTCGTCTACGAGCACGTGACTCCAGACGAGATCGTGGTGCTCGCGTGTCGCCACGTACGCCAAGACGAACTCACGTGGGGTTCAGTCCGCCGTGAACGGCCGGGGACATAGGTAACACTATTGTCCAAGGACATGGGTAACACTTTGGGTGTTCACCCGCGGATGATGTAGTCCCGTTCGTCCATGGTCGCAAGCAGCACGCGGTGGAAGTAGATCGCCCAGATGCCGTCGTCGGTCTCTTCAAACCCGACCTCTTGCTCAACGAGTGAGTTGGCGAGATACCGCAGCTTTCGCTGGAACCGCACCGTGCCCGCGTCCGTCACCTTCTTCACCTGGAAGTGCAGCGGGTACTCGAGCCGCGGGAGCCGCGTCGGGTAGGCGCGCGGGGACTCGCGGTAACGCGACGCGGGCGTCTCCATCGCCAACGCTTCATGCGGCCGCTCGGTGTTGTACTCCGCCCGAAACGCATCGAAGGTCTTCTGCTGCGCGGCACAGGTGCGCTGCACCGGCTTGATCGCGCGCCGTTTCATGCTGCGATGCATGCGCTCGTGCGCGCCATTCTCCTGCGGCTGCCCAGGATGAATGCGCTGATGGACGATGCCGAGCCGCATCCACCACACGTTGAGATACGACAGCCCGTGCAGCGCCTGCGTGGCAAAGGGCCCCCCATTGTCGGTGCGAATCGCCAGCGGCAATCCGTCCTCCCGGAACGCCCGCTCGAAGATGGGCGTGGCCGTCACCGTCTCCGTGGAGAGGAGGCCGTGACACGTGAGGAGAAACCGGCTGCACTGATCGGCAATCGTGAGTGGAAAGCAATACCCCCCGTTCGCGGTGCGGAACGTCCGCTGTCCACAGATCGTTGGGCGCACTCGCCTCACACGGGACGACGCCAGGGTGCTGCGAGGTACGGCGCCGGCGCCACTTCTGCACCAGCCCACGGCGGGCCAGCAGGTCGGCCGTCGTGCTCGCCGCCGGCCAGTCCTCGATTGGCGGGTGTCGCCCGCGGAGCACTTTCAACAATTTCCGCGCGCCCCAGTTGGGATGCGCACGGCGGAAGTCGCACAGCAGCTCCGCGAGAAGGGGACGGATCTTGTGCGGACACGTATGCGGGGCGCGGCTGCGGTTGGCCAAGCCGCGCTGCCCCTCCTCCTCGAAGCGGCTCACCCACTTGTAGCCGATCCGCCGGCTGATCCCGTACCGCGCACAGAGTTCCGCCATCGTAATCCGGTCACTCTGGGCATCCTGAATGCACTGCAGTTCGTCCATAGGAGAGGTCTCCAACCAGGGCACCGCACACCTCGCGCGTAAGGGAGAGGCGGTGCAGTTTATGTGGAGTGTCACCTATGTACTTGGACTAATGTGTCACCCATGTACCCGGTCTGTACCCGCCGCGGTATAACGTGCGCTGCACCAGTCAGGGCGCTACGGAAGGCGCACTCCGCGCGCTATTTATTTGATGCCCTGCAGGTGAGCTGGGGCGTTATGCCTCCACCGGCATCTGTGAGGGGCTACCATTGGGTATATACCCAGTATATACTCCACCATGGCCGAAGATGTCGCTGGACTCCTCGCGCTGGCGACCGGCTTTGACTGGGACGACGGGAATGCCCCCAAGGTTGTCGGGCGCCATGGCGTTGAGCCGGGAGAGTGCGAGCAGGCATTCTTTCAGGTGCCGTTCATCATCAGCTATGATGCCGCCCATTCCGGGCGCGAGCATCGGTGGCAGGCTTTGGGGCAGACCGCAGCCGGCCGCCGCTTGCTCCTCGTCTTCACGCTCAGAGGACCGTTGATTCACGTACTGGCCGCCCGCGACATGAATCGGAAGGAGAAGCGTTACTATGCCGAAAGCGCCCCGCGCACGTAAGCCGATCCCGGCGTTCAAGTCCGAAGCGGACGAACGTGAGTTCTGGGCGAAGGCCGACAGTACGGAGTATGTCGATTGGTCGGCGGCCACGGTGATGCAGTTTCCGAATCTCCGGCCATCCTCGACGGCCATTTCGGTTCGCCTCCCGGATACGCTCCTCACGGAGCTCAAGCTGCTCGCCAATGAACGTGATGTGCCGTATCAGAGTCTGCTCAAGGTCTACCTTACCGATCGCGTGCAGGCCGAGCGACGGCGTCAGCGTCGGCGAGCGGAGGCATAACCTGACTAGCCTCACTCGCCGACCATGACTCGTCTATTGCTCACCGCAGGCGGCGTTGTCGCTCTCATCACGGTCGCGGCCTTCTTCAATGGGCTCGTGGCAACGATCGAGGATGATCTCGCGGGCGGCTTTAACAATCCCGACGGCACCGCGCCACTTAGTGGTGCGAGTGCTCGCATCGTGAGCGGCGTCCGCCTCATGGCGGGGCTCGCCGTCACTACGCTCCTTGGTTTCGGCGTCCAGGATCTCTGGCAATCGCGCGACACCAGTGCGCGCGCAGGCTCCGCCGTCTTCTGTGCCTTTCTCGCCACTCTACTCACCGCGATCATTTTCCGCCGCCGCTGGCTCCTCTGGAGCGCGGTGCCGTTGCTCGTCCTCGGCATGGCTCTTATCGCCGTTTTGACGTAGTTGCGCAGGCTCCATAACGTGCGCTGCACCCGTCAGGTGCGCTTCAGTACGCGCAAGAGCGTTGACGCCTTCTTCTCAGTTCGGGGCGTCGCGCCAAGGCGCTAGTCCGCAATAGCGGGCAGCGGCCCTGGCAGCAATTGAAATACGCACCGCTACGCTTGAGCTGTCCGCTCACAACATCGAGCGTCTAACAGCGCTTCCAGAATGTGCCTGCCGCTGCGCCTTGGTGAGTGCCGTGCGTCCCCTTGTGCGATCGGCATCCTGACCCGTTTACAAGGCACCATGCCGAGAAGGGGCCGTAACTGACAAGGGGCGCCCCGCATCGGAGCGCCCCCTGTCGTTCATGAGCCGGTCGCCGACTTACCGCGACGCCGCCGCGAGACGCCGAATTTCGCTGGCCATTGTACGCACGCGAGCCGCGTCTTTCGCACCGGCGACATCCTTGTCTGCCTGCTGCGCGACTGCGTTCAGCGCCGTTGCACGGGCAGCGCCAGTCTTCATCTCCGCCATGTCGAGAGCGGAGGAGATTGCTGCCGTTTGCTCCGACGCGAGCCCGCCGTTCCGCACCAGCTGGTCGAGATACGACCGCACGACGACGAACGCCGGAGGCCACGTCATCTTCGGCTGGCTCTGCGGGTTGTAGTCATCGAATCGCACCAGCTTCGCCGCGGCAATCTCGTTCGCCGATAGCTGTGCGCTCGGCGTCAACTCCAGGATGTCCATGCCGCGATCGAGCTCCGACGAGAAGATGAGGCCGTTCCAGTAATACGCGCCCCACGAGCCACCGATGACGTTGCCTCCACCGCGAACCTCGGGTGTGCCCGGGGGTGGCTGCGGCCCGTCGATCAACTTCGGCGGATTGATGGAGCCGCGATCGAAATAGCCGATCTCGATGGCGCTGTCAGGGTTGGTGAAGTCCATGATGTCCACGCCGCCCTGATACCACCCCTGCACGTACAGGTCGCGACCCGGCACCGGGATGATGCCGCCGTTGTGCGACACGCAGTTCTCCTCGGCCGCCTGCGCCGACGGCAGCTTGAAGTAGCCGCGCTGCGTCTGCTTTTTCTTCTCGTCGAGCGTGATCACCGTGTTGCCGCCGAGCTCCTTCATGCTCGACGCCTGGCACATCGGGCCCGTGCCGCCGCCCCACTCGTCGGTCTGGATGAGCTTCTTCCCGTCGTTGCTGAACGCCGCCGTATGCCGGCCCTGGAAGTTGTTCGTATCGGTGAGCGCATCGAGGCGGAACGGCTTCTCGGGGTTCGAGATGTCGACGACGATGGAGTGCGTGGAGCAGGAGGCCGCGAGCAGGTTCATGGCCGGATACGCCGTCACGTCGTGGCAATTGCGCGGACCGGTTGGCATCGCCGGATCCGGGGCCGGACGGCCGCCACGGCCAGCGGCCGCCGTCTGCCGGCGCGGGTCTACCGGGGCGCAGAACCGCTTGCAGTCCTCGCGGCCATCGAGGCCGGTGAAGATGCGCGCCCCCGGGATCACTTCGGCCCGCTCGGGGTGATCGAGCGGTACCCTGATGATGTCGAGCTGGAAGAGCGAGTTGGTTGGGTCGGCCGGGTCCGTGCCGTTCTTGCACCCCGCCAACTCCGTTTCCGGTCGCGCGGCCTGCTGTCCCGACACGTAGAGATAAACGGTCCGTGGATCTTTCGGGCTGGGCACCAGGGTGTGCGTGTGCGAGCCTTTGCAGGTCTGCACGTTCTTGACGAGCTTCGGCGCCTTCGGGTTGGACACATCGAAGATTCGCACGCCGGCCATGTGGTCCTTCGGATCCTGCACGCCACCGTCGCCGCAATCATTGCGGTTGCCCGCGCCCTCGGCGGACAGGAAGAGCAGGTTGCCGACGATGGTCGGATCACCCTGCGATGTGATGCACCGCGTGGCCGACGCCATCACCGGTTTGGCGGGGTCGGTGATGTCCCAGATCGTGAAGCCGGCAAAGTTGGCCTGATAGACGAAATGGGTGCCGAACGCCAGGTCGGAGTTGATGAATTTCAAGCCGCTCGCCGTGTCGAATGCCGCCGGCTTTTTTACAAACGACACCTGCTTCATGTTGCTGATCGCAATACCCGCATCGTAACGGCCGGGCGTGAGATTGCTTCGGGGATCCTTGCTGGTCGGATACGTCTGCGCCGACACCATGGTCGGCACGACGGTCGTCGCCAGCAGGATGAAGCCACGCATCATTCGCATCGAGTACACTCCGAGGGTGGGGACGAGTTGCGTTTCACTTTGGGGGGAGCTGCGACAGCAAGCGCCGCATGATGCCGATCTCGGCGGTCTGGGCCGTGACGACATCGTTGGCGAAGACATTGGTATCCACTTCCTGGCCGGCGCCAGGGGACTTGAAGAGATCGTCCACCATCTTGAGCGCGCCAGCGTGGTGCTTGATCATACCGGTGAGAAAGAGCCGGTCAAAGGCAAATCCCTTCGCGTCGCTCATCGCCTTGAGCTCGTCGTCGGTGAGCATACCATCCATCCGCACGTCGTGCCAGGAGGCCGTGTCCGGGGCGAACTGCCCGTTTCGGCGGAGCCACTGCTGCATGATGATGATCTCGGGCACCTGCGACTGGTCGATCTTCCGCGAGAGCTTGAGCACCTGCGGATTGGCGCCATTCGCCTCCGCCATCCGCGACATCACGATGGCCTGGGCGTGGTGGGCGATCATCCCCTGCATGAACTCGACATCCGCCTTCGTATAGTGCGCGCCCTTCGGGACGACGATCTCCGGGCCCATGCGGTGCGTGCTGTGATCCATGCCCGCCATTCCACCCTGCGCGAAAGCGCGCGACGAGGCGCCGGCCAGCACGCAGACAATGGTGAAAGCGATTATCGGACGAGAGGTCATCATGACGAATGTGCTCCGGAGGCAGGCCGGCTCGTGGAGCAAGGCGGCGGAGAGTGGTGGAAGGGAAGGCGCACAATCACGACACAAATACGCGGCGAGCCTCCTCGTCGTTGACGTCTATCCGCCCGGGCCGGTGCAACCGGGCGCCCGCCCTGATCCCTTCACGAGATACTCATCGCTGGAACTTGTCGAGCACCGCGCCCGCCCTGATCACGCTCGCGTTCCGGCCCTCGAGGCATACGAGCTCATTGCGGCAAATCATGGCCAAGACTGAGTTCAACGTGGGAGCAATCTAACGTACGCCAGAGAGCACACGCTCATCTCGATGTGTCGATTGTCGACTGGATTTCATGAGACACGCGTACGGGCCCGCCGACGACATTCCGGCGCTGGCCGGATGCGCACTTGGCCACGCTACGCACGTCGGACGACGAATCGGCGGAACACGAGCTATCTCCCGCGAGTGGATACAGTCCAATCCGTCAACGCGCCCTGCTTCTCCCCCGTTTCCAGACCGGACCCACATTCATGAGTTGGCACATTGCCCTCGCACCTGGACGTTATGGCGCGAGTGGCAACATGTTCGGCGAAAGAAGTGGTACCACGATTCTGAACAGGTCGGATAACTAGACACGTGAGCTCCACCGGCGACATTGTTCGCCAGCATCAAGGAGCTGCACCATGCCGAGACGTGCCCGTCGCCATCACGCCGCCGCCTTCAAAGCCAAGGTCGCCCTGGCCGCCGTGCGGAACGAAGGCACCCTCGCCGAACTGGCGAAGCGGTTCGACGTCCACCCCGCGCAGATCACCGCGTGGAAAGACCAGCCGCTGAGCGGCGCCGCCACCGTTGGGCGACCCGGCGCGTGCTGAGCTGGCGTGTCTCGATCACGCTCGACAGTGCGTTCTGTATCGCCGCCGTGGAAGAGGCCTTGGCCAAGTACGGCTGCCCGGCGATCTTCAACACCGATCAGGGCGAGCAGTGTTCCAGCACGGCGTTTACCGGACGGCTCCTGGATCACGGGATCCGCATCAGCATGGAT
>JAQBPY010000019.1 GCA_028287285.1 Gemmatimonadota bacterium | reverse complement strand
CGGCTTTTCCCTCCTGCTCGCCGCGAGAGACCGCCGGTCCAGCGACGCGTTCCGCGACGCCACCGCTGCCTGCAGCACGGCCTTGGTGACGGGCGCCGCGGTAAGGCCGCCGAGGTACGCCCCTTTGGGATTGTCGATTTTCACGAGGATGACGAATTGCGGCTTGTCCGCGGGAAAGAGTCCAACAAAGGTCGGAATGTGCTCACCTGCGGCGTACCGCCCCCTGACCGTGCGCCGAGCGGTGCCTGTTTTTCCCGCCAGGGCGAATGAGCCGAGGTCCGCGCGCTTTGCCGTGCCACCGGCTTCAACAACGCTGAGGAGGATATCACGCATGCGGCGGGCCACGTCTTCGGAAATCACGCGTCGCACTACGCGACGCTCGTGCTTGTAGAGCACGCGTCCATCGGGAGCACGGACTTCGCGCACCAGCGTGGGCTCGAGTAATTCACCGCCGTTGGCAATGGCAACGTAGGCGGCCGCGAGCTGCAGTGGCGTCACGGCCAGCTCATAGCCCATCGCCAGCGAATTGGCCGATTGCTTCGACCATGACTTCGGCGCGTGGAGCGTTCCAGCAGCCTCGACCGGGTACGTGACCCCGGTGGGAGTGCCAAACCCGAAGTCGCGCAACGCTTCGTATTCCTCGCGTGGGTTCAGCCGCAGGGCGAACTGCACGATGCCCACGTTGCTCGACTGGCGGATCACGTCGGTGAGGGTGTACGCATCCGCCTTGTGCTCGTCGTAGATCGTGCGGCCGTTGATGGTGAACTGTCCGCCGTAGGTCTGCACGACGTCGCTCTCCACGGCCTTTTTCTGCTCGAGCAGCACCGCCGCGATGAAAGGCTTGAGCGTGGATCCCGGCTCGTACGGTTCCGTGAGCGCGGTACTCGCGGTCGCACGAGGATCCGAGCGGTGGCTCGCCATCGCCAGCACTTCTCCGTTCATCGGGTCGACGACGACGACGTCGCCCCCTTCCGCGCTCATGCGCGACACGGCATCCGCCAACTCGCGCTCCGCAATTTCCTGGAGCGCTTGATTGATCGTCAACACCACGCTGTTGCCCGTGACCGGCGGCGTGGACGGCGTGCCCGGCGATTCGAAGCGCCGGCCGTGCGCATCCTTCATCACCGTCACGTGGCCTGGTACGCCCTTGAGCAGCGAATCGAGTGCGAGCTCGATGCCGTCAACGGCCTTGCCATCGTCGTCCACGCGGCCCACGATGCGGCGCGTCCCGTCGGTGAACGCATAGGCGCGCTCGATGATCGGCGTGGAATAGATGCCGCGCATCGCGGTAATGGCGGCAACGTCGATCGCCAGATAGCGGCCCGGCAGTGAGACCCATTTGCGTGAGGTATCGATGGCCCGGACAATCCAGTCGGCTGGGATCTTCACCCGCTGCAATGCCGTCTCGAGCTTCGCGAGATCCCGCACTTCCCCCGGAGCGACGTCGAGCTTCACCGTTTCGCGACTCTGTGCGAGCGTCTCACCCCGCGAATCGAGGATCTCTCCACGCGGCGCGGGAATCGCACTGGACGTGCTCTGCTGATGCACCGCGCTCGCCGCCAGCTTGTGTCCCTCGAACAACTGCACCCTGGCGGACTTTGCGAGCAGCGCCGCCACGAACGCGGCCAGTCCAAGATGAATGATGCCCACGCGACTCGGCATTTTCATGGCGCGATCCTGGACAAAATCACGAGCTGGCTGTCGACGGCCACATGCATGTTCAGCTTCTGCTCCGCGATGGGCTGAATGCGTGCGCGGCTCGACGCCGACCGAATCTCCGCCTCTACATGCAGCCGCTCCGCGATGAGTGCGGACCGCTTTGCCTCGAGATCGCGAAGCTCGGTGGACGCGGATATTCCGAAGGAGCGGCGGAGAATGACGCCGCCGCTGATCACCAGGAAACAGAGCAGGAACAGCGCGAGCCGGAGACGTCCGCCTCCGCCGCCTACTTTGCGCGTTGCCATGCGCGAAGCCGTGCGCTGCGGGAGCGCGGGTTGTGCGTGATCTCCTCCGCATCTGCGGTCAAGGCGCGCCGCGTCAACACCGTTCCCAGGGAATGCCCGCGTCCACAGGTGCACATGGGATGTTTTGGCGGACAGATGCAGTCCTCGCTCCATGCCCGGAACGCATGCTTGACCAGGCGGTCTTCGCCGGAATGATAGGCGATGACGGCGAGGATGCCGCCGGGCGCGAGCCGGCCGCGCAGGTCGGGCAGTGCGCGCTCCACGCCGGATAATTCCTCATTCACGGCGATGCGAACGGCCTGGAAAAGACGGGCGAACTCGGGCGCACCCGACCGTGACCCGAACACGGCGCGAATGGCTCCGACGAAATCGTCGCTCGTCTCGAACGGACGCGTTTCGCGCCGGCGAACAATTTCGCGAGCGAGCTTGCCGCCCCGGGGCTCATCGCCGAATTCGCGGAAGACAGACGTCAGCTCCTCCACGGCGGCGCCATTGAGCAGCTCCGCCGCCGAACGCACCGCGTCAGTCCCCATGCGCATGTCGAGGGGCGCACCTTCCCGAAAGGAGAAGCCGCGCCCCGCGTCATTGATCTGGTGGGAGGAAATTCCGAGGTCGAGCAAGATGCCTGTGAAGCGAAGTCCGTCCAGTTCCGGGATTCTGCCGACGTCCGCGTAGTTGCCCCTGTAGGCCGCGAAACGGTCCGTTCCAAAATGCGCCAACCGGGAAGACGCCGCACGCAGCGCATCATCGTCCCGATCGATGCCGGTCACCCGCGCGACGCCCGCATCCAGGAACGCGGCGCTGTGGCCACCGCCGCCCAGCGTCCCGTCCAGGACGAGCGTCTGTTCCCCGAGCAACGCAAGCACCTGGCCCACCAGGGCTGGGGCATGATACTCGCTGTCCCACGCCACGTGTAGCGTCACGCTGCCATCTGCCTAGCTTTGGGGGAGACTTCTTCCAGGGTATCATGGCCGTTCGCAAACATCTCACCTTCATCGTTCACGGCGCCCGCGCCGACCGGCAGGATCTCAGGCAGACGGTGAGCTGGGTCCGCGAGCGTGGGCATGCGGTAGACGTTCGCATTACCTGGAATGCCGGTGACGCCGAGGCGCTCGCGGCCGACGCGGCCGATCAGGGGACGGATGTGGTGGTGGCGTGCGGAGGCGACGGCACCCTCAACGAGGTCGTGAACGGCCTCGACGGCCGAAACACTCCCTTGGGTGTCATCCCGCTGGGGACGGCCAACGATTTTGCGCGGCAGACGGGAATTCCGGAGGAAGCAGATCATGCCATGGATGTTATCCTGCGCCGCAAGCCCGTGTGCATCGACACGGCGTCCATGAATGGCCGGCGTTTCCTGAATGTGTCCACAGGGGGCGTCGGGGCAGAAGCCACGCAGCAAACGCCGGCGGACGCCAAGGCGACGTTCGGTCCGCTTGCCTATGCGATCACGGCCGTCCGCATGCTTGCCGGCAACCAGAACAGGCATGCCACCTTTCAGAGTGCCGGTTACGAGCTCGACGTCGATTTCCTGGCGTTTGCGGTGGGAAGCGGCAGGGAGACGGGGGGCGGCACCATGATGACCCCTGATGCGAGCGTCACGGATGGGCTGCTCGACGTCTGCGTCATTGAAGCGATGTCGCGGCGCGATTTCGCGATGCTCTCGCTGAGCGTGAAGCGGGGAGAGCACCGCGGGCTGCCGGGCGTGCACTATGTGCAGCTGCCATGGCTCAAGGTGACCAGCACGGAGCCCCTCACGGTGAACCTGGACGGAGAGGGCGTGGAATCGCAGACCTGCGATTACAGAGCGCGTCGCGGTGACCTGCTGGTCCACGTACATCATCTACCTGGCGAAGAGTAGCCCGGGTAGGGGGGCAACAGCAAAAAGAAACGGGCGGTCGCGTGAGAGCGACCGCCGTTTTCCTGTGCGACTGACTACTTGCAGAATCTCTTCATCGAGCCGTCGATGAACGGCTGGAACTGCATGGCACCGCCCATGATCTGCTTTGCTGATTCCGGGCTTGCCTGTGCTCCGCGGGGCATGTTGATGCTTACCAGGGTCAGCAGCTCGTTGGCCGCCTTGAAGTCATCACAGCTCTTGGAAACCTTCAGGGCCTCGAGATTGCCCGCCATGGCCTGGTACGCAGACACCGCAATGAGAAATGCAGCCTGCGGACTCGCTGACATCTCGTCGGACGCCTGAAGAATTGGAATCGCCTTCTTGTACTGCTCTGCACTCTTTGCCGCTTCTGCCGCCCTGTAAACAGCGTTGCCGGCCGCCAGGAGCAACTGCGCGGCCCGAGTCTTGTTCCCCGGATCGGCGGCAGCGTCTGCCTTTGCGTACTTGATGGCATCGTCCACATTGCCCATCTCGCTGGAAATCTGCGAGAGGATGTAGTTGGCGCCCTTGACCTTGGGATTGATGGACAGCGCACGTTCGAGCGACGCTTTCGCCGCAGGCAGTTGCCCGGCGCGACGCTCGTACTGCGCCTTCGACACGAGGAAGTCGGTGTTCATCGGGAACTTCGCGGACGCCGTTGCCGCCATCTCGGCTGCCTTCGCAAACGAGCTGTCGGCCACGAGATCCTGGATCTGCTTGAAGAAGTACGTCGTGTCCGCCTTGGACGTGTCCATGGTGACGTACGCGATTCCGGCAGGCACGGACTCCTTGTAATTCTTGGCCACGCGCAGCACCGACCAATAGGTCTTGGCGTATTCCGGATCGCCCGGGTTGTCCGCCATGAGCTGCTTGGTGATCGGGATGGCGATCTGCGGCTTGCCGGAATTCACCAGCGACGCGATGACCTGCTCGCGCAACGTGGAATTGGTCGGATCGGCATTCATGAGGCCGATGAGCGACGTGAGGCCGTTCGTGGTGTCGGCCTTGGCCATGTACGCATCATACTGCTGCGTGAGCGCGATCTTGTTGGTCTTGTCGATCGCGAGCACCTGGCCGGCGATGGCAATGACGGAGTCCTTCCACGGGCCGGTCGAGTCGGCCGTGGTTTTCATGGCCTGATACGCCGTGGCCAGGCACAGCCGCGCGATGGTGGCCTTTGGATATTCCTTGATGGCGGCCCGTGCAGCGGCGATGGCAACGGGAATGGTGTTCGCCCGCAGGCCGTTCTCGCACTCCTGCACCTTGGGGAACTGCTTCCGGGCCTTGTCGTACTCGTCCACCACCTGGCGCGCGACGTCGCCAAGATTGGCCGATGAGAACGTGCCAAGGGGCTGCGTGGCGGTCGCGTCACGCGGCAGGAAAAGCCGCGCCGTGACCGTATAGTTCGTACCGTTCTTCTGCACGGTGCCATCGATGATCTCGTCGCCGCGAACGATCTTCGCGAGCTCCTTGACATCGTTGGGACTGAGTGCGGAATCCGGACGGTAGCCTGAATTGACCAGATTGTTGTCGATGTCCTTCTTGTTGACCGGCATGACAACCTTGGGACTGAACTCTCCCTGGACGCGATTGCGGATCTCGTCAGCGGCCCGGACGCCGCCCTCGGCGTCCCCACGGAACGCGCTGACGAGCAGCATCTTGGTGTCGGGACCACGCGTCACATTGCGCTGGGCGCTTGCAACGATTGGTACGGCCGACGCGGCCAGGGCAACGGCAAATCCACCAACGAAGAGCGTGGAACGATGCGGAGCCTTCACAGTCGTAACCTCCAAGACGTTAGACCATCGTACACCGAAGCAGGCCGCGCGGGTCCGCTTCCGCCGATGGAATGGCGGGATTTCCTACATGAGCGAAGAGGGACTCGAACCCCCGACATCCTGCGTGTAAGGCAGGCGCTCTAA
>JAQBPY010000014.1 GCA_028287285.1 Gemmatimonadota bacterium | reverse complement strand
CCGGCGTCCAGCGTCGTGAGAATGAACAGCGCCTCGAACATGATGGCAAAGTGATACCACAGCGCCATCGTCGTGGGCCCTCCAAGTGCATTGGAGAACAGGTGTGCCATGCCCACCGCCAGGCTGGGTGCTCCCCCCGTGCGAGACAGAAGGGACACCTCACCGACCTGCTTCGCCAGCGCGTCGAGCTCCGCGGGGGTCACCACGAATCCCCATTGCGCCACGGCCGCCGCAGCGCTGGCCGTTGTCGTGCCCAGTGCGGCCACCGGAGCATTGATCGCGAAGTACACGCCGGGGCTCAGCGAGCACGCCGCGATGAGCGCGAGGACGGCGACGAACGACTCCATGATCATTGCGCCGTAACCGATCAGCCGCGCGTCGGTCTCACGCTCGATGAGCTTTGGCGTCGTCCCCGATGCGATGAGGGCGTGAAAGCCACTGATCGCGCCACAGGCAATGGTGATGAACGCAAAGGGAAAGAGGGCGCCCGCAAATACGGGCCCTGTGCCGTCGATGAACCGGGTGAGCGGCGGCATCTGGAGTGGCGGCAGCACCATCAGGATGCCCACCGCGAGTGCGAGCACGACGCCGATCTTCACGAAGGCGGAGAGATAGTCACGTGGGGCCAGCAGCAACCACACCGGCAGCACCGACGCGAGGAATCCGTACGCCATCACGAGCAACGCGAGCGAGCGGCCGCTGAGTGTGAAGAGGACAGCGAGGTCGGGTTGATCGGCGACCCACCGGCCGGCGAACAGCGCGCCGATGAGCATGACCAGCCCGATGGCCGTTGCCTCGAGCACGGCGTGCGGCCGAAGCCAGCGCATGTAGCCGCCCATGAGCATGGCAATGGGAATCGTGAGCGCGATGGTCACCACGCCCCACGGGCTCGACTTGAGTGCGTTCACGAATACCAGCGCGAGCACGGCGATCAGCACGATCATAATACCAAGCACGGCGACCAGACCGGTATACCCGGCGACAGGACCAATCTCCTCCTTCGCCATCTGGCCCAGTGATTTGCCGTCGCGCCGGATGGAGGAGCAGAGAATCACGAAGTCCTGCACTGCGCCGCCGACCACGACGCCGACGATGATCCACAACACACCGGGCAGATAGCCGAATTGTGCGGCGAGCGTGGGACCCACCAGCGGACCCGGGCCGGCAATCGCCGCGAAATGATGCCCGAAGACGATCCATCTATTGGTGGGCACGTAGTCGCGGCCATCCGCGAGGCGCTCGGCCGGCGTCTGGCGGTTGGCGTCGAGCGCAAAAACCTTGGCGGCGATGAATGCGCTGTAGAACCGGTACGCGACAGCGTAGGTGCACACCGCCGCTACAAGGAGCCACGCGGCGCTCACATTCTCACCGCGCGTGAGCGCGAGGTAGGCGAGTGCGCCGGCACCGCCAAGGGCGACGACGGACCAGGTGAGTACGGTACCGGCGCGGCGGAGTACGCTGGGGGAGTTGTCTGGCATGGACGCCAAAGTGCCGCGCGGGATCCCCTCGGTCAATGTGCGGGACTCCTCGCCACCGGCCAGGGGGTTAACTTTGTGTGATCCCCGTACCGAGCCCGCGTGATTCGACCGTCGCGTCAACTTCTGAGTCTCGTAGTCCTCGTCGCCGCCTGCCACGCCAGCCAGCCGCCGGCCGAGGCCCCGGCCTACGAGGTGCCGGTGCGGCCGCTGGCCCAGCTCGCATCGCAGCATGTCATCGTCACGCCCGCCTTCAGCGTGCTGCCGGGAGATGCGCTCGGCTGGAGTGCGCAGATTCCAAAGCCACGCGACTACCTGAAAACGCTGGACGACGAGATCGCCACGGCGTTCGGCGAGCGTGGCCTCAAGTCGCAGTGGATCTACCCGCCGGATCTCGTCCGCGCCTCGAAGAACAATCCCACATATGCGGTCGATCCGTACGCCCTTGGCGTCAATGTGCTGCGCAGCAATGCCATTGCCTCCGGCTCGCAGCTGGGCGACCCGCTGGTGACGCAGATGCGTACCATGATCGCGCTGCAGGAAGGGGCACGTGCCGTACTCGTTCCCGTGGAGCTGCGCTTTGAAAAATTGCCCACGGGCAAGGGCGTTGCCGCACTCCGCATTGCGCTGCTGGACGGCCGCCTTGGCGACGTCCGCTGGGTAGGCGTCGTTCGCAGCGATCCTGCCGATTCACTTTCCCGCGTGGTGCTCACGAGTCTCGCCGCGCATTTTGCCGACCTGATCACGGCTCCCTGAGCCGAGCACGAGATATGTCATGAGCATTCCAGTCACCCTGATTTCCGGCGACGGCATTGGCCCGTCCATCTCCAGCGCCACCGTTCGCATTCTCGAGGCGGCTGGCGCGGATATCGAGTGGGATACGCAGTACGCGGGCATGGCCGGGGTCACGCGGTACGGTGATCCCATTCCCGACCAGACGCTCGACTCCATCAAGCGCACGCGGATCGCGCTCAAGGGTCCGCTCGAGACGCCGGTTGGCGAAGGCTTTCGGTCCATCAACGTATCCCTCCGCAAGACATTTGACCTGTACGCGAACGTCCGGCCTGCCCACACGATCAGAAAGGGTGGGCGCTACGAGGACATCGATCTCGTGCTGGTGCGTGAGAATACCGAAGGTCTGTACATCGGTATCGAGCACTACATCAAGATCGGGAATGATCCGCGGGCAGCCGCGGAATCCACGGCACTGATCACGCGCTTCGGCTCCGAGCGCATCATTCGCTATGCGTTCGAGTACGCGGTGAAACATGGGCGCAGGAAGGTGACGCTCGCCCACAAGGCGAACATCCTCAAGTGCTCGCAGGGGCTTTTCCTCGACGTCGGCCGCATGATTGCACGCGAGTACGCCGGCATCGAGTTCCAGGAGGTGATCGTCGACGCCATGGCAATGAATCTCGTGCTGCATCCGGAGCGGTTCGACGTCATCGTGACCACCAATCTGTTTGGTGACATTCTCTCCGATCAGATCTCGGGGCT
>JAQBPY010000435.1 GCA_028287285.1 Gemmatimonadota bacterium | reverse complement strand
GAGCACGATCGTGAACGTCAGCGCGGGATACACGTTCCTGGCGGGACAGACGGTGATTCGTCCGCAGATCTACGTGGATAACGTGTTCGATCGGCACTATCTGCTCAAAGGCACGTTCTTCAGCGGGGCGTCGGTCGGGCGTCCGCGCAGTGTGCAGTTGCGGGTGAATCTGGGGATTTGAGTCCGTCGTCCTATCTGCCCTGCGCGCAGTGGGAAGGAACGTGGCGAAGGAACTGCTGTCTCAAGATGAAGCAGGTTCCTCGCTGCGCGCAGGGACGGACGGTTGATGTATACCACTCGGGTCATGCGCGACGTCGTGGTGCTCGTGCCCGTGCCGGTGATGAATATCCGGAAAGTGCGGATGGCTGTGGGTCAGCGGTTCGTGGGTGTGTTCGTGCGTATGTGGCTCACTCGCCGGATCTCCAACCGAGTGCGCATGTCGATGATGCGCGTCATGCACGTGACGATGACTGTGCGTGAGCGGCTGGTGTGAATGGACATGCTCATGGCGCTCGGTCAGGTGCAGCCAGAGTCCGACTGCCATCAAACACGCCGCGATGAAGAACATCGGCGACGTGGGCTCTTTCCACAGGAGCAATCCGCCAGCCGCGCCGACGAACGGTGCGAGCGAGAAGTACGCGCCGGTCCGCGCCGTGCCGAGTGAACGCATGGCGAGCACATAGAGCACGAGGCTGACTCCGTAACTGAAGAAGCCCAACGTGAGTGTTTCGGCAATGCGCGCCGGCGCGGGGACGGTGCCTCCCAGCCACAGACCGATGCCGAGGTTCACTACGCCGGCGACAGCACCCTTGATGGCCGCGATCTGCACGGGATCGCTGGCCGACACTTGCTGGGTGAGATTGTTGTCGATGGCCCAGCCAGCGCTCGCGGCCACGATGAGTAGCGGCCCCAAGGCGCCGCCCCAGGCAAGATGCCCTTGCCAAGAGAGCAAAGCGCCACCGGCGATAATGACGAACATTCCGAAGGCAATTCGCCGATCCACGTTCTCGGCGAAGGCGATCCACGCAATAAGCGCAGTGAACACGCCTTCGAGATTCAGGAGCAGGGAGCTTGCGGACGAGGGCGTGCGCGACAATCCGAGCATGAGGCCGAGTGGCGCAAGCACGCCACCGAAGAGGATGGCGCCAGCGAGCCAGCCGGCATCGCGGCGTCGGAGCGGTGCCTCAGGGTTCGTTCCGTTCGCTCGACGCCACAGCCACAGTGTTCCGAGGCCGATCCCCGATCCGAGATAGAGCAAACCCGCGAGGACCTGAGGCGTCTGGCCCGCGAGCAGGCCCTTCGCGAGGGGCGTACTGACGCCGAAAAGCAGCGCCGCGAACAGTGCCTGTGGCATACCGGTGGCAAGCTTCGACCTCGTCACCGCACGCGCCGTGCGAGCTGGGCGCCGGCGGCGGCGAAGAAAAGCGCCACCAGAACCGGGCCCTGCGGCTGCGTTCCTCCGGTCAGCCACACGTATCCGAGGCCGAGGACGATGCCGCACCCGTCGGCAACGAGCGTCAGCACGCGCACGCCACGGACGTCACGAAGTGCATCGTCATTCAACTGTGCGGACACGAGGTTCAGGCCGCCGATCAGCAAGAGCGCAAAGCCGGAGCCAACGAACCACAGTGCGCGCAACGAGGGCGTATCGTAGTCAATGAACGTGACCGCGAGGTGTATGAACGCGATCAACACTATCGCCCAACCGGCGACCCGCTGTAGCCGAGCCTCGCGACTCACCGGAACTCCGTATCGAAACGCTCGGCACGTGTCGTCGCACGGAGGGCGCGGGGAGAACAGGTGAGCGGAATCATGACTGACATCGTACCTTTGAAGGTGACACTGCGAGCACTGTCGTAGCCGAAGCTACGTTCGACTGACGTCGGAATCGAGGTGCAAGTGTGGCGCCCGCCAGATGGGGAGTAATCGAATGCAACTCGGGTCCGTGATGACATGCCCTCAGTGCGGACATGCGGAGGAGCTCACCATGCCGACCGACGCATGTCTGTTCTTTCACGAGTGTTCTGCATGTCACGTCATCTTGCGGCCGAAGTCCGGCGACTGTTGCGTCTTCTGCTCGTACGGGAGCGTGGTCTGCCCGCCGATGCAGGATGGCGGGGGCCGGTGCTGTGGTCCGGCGTCTGACTCGCCGTCCGTTGCCGACGCGACATCGTGATGGCAATGCAACGGGATGTCGGCCGCCTCGCCGGCGGTTTCGGGGTGGTGGCGGCGACGTGCGCGGCACTGTGCTGCGCGGGCGCACCGATCATCGTATCGGTGTTGGCGGCGACGGGCCTGAGCTTCTTGCGCAGCGACGCAATCCTGCTGCCGGTAATCGCGGTCGCGCTGCTGGTGGCGCTGTGGGGTTTCTGGCGTAGCCGGCGGGTGCACGGTTCGTCGATCCCCCTCGCGATTTGCGTGGTGGGGTCCATTGCACTCGTTGGCGGAGTGGTGTTTCTGCATGGCGTCATCGCCAAGGTATTCATCGGTGTGGGCGCTGTGCTGCTGCTGGTCGCTACGGTGTGGAACGCGCGGATGCCGCAAGCGTGCACAGTGCCGCTGAGCGGGCAGTAGCGGTTCGAATGATGATGGCAACCGGGGTCCGTGAACGCCGGATGGTCTGGCGCTGATGGCCGCACTGTCGAGATCTGTCGCGCTCTTCGTGCTGGCCGCGATTGCCGAGATCGGAGGCGGGTACCTGATGTGGCGATGGCTGCGCGACGGTCGCAGTGTGTTCGTCGGTGTTGCGGGTGGCGCGCTGCTGGTGGTCTACGGCGTCATTCCCACGCTCCAGCCCTCGACATTCGGGCGAACATATGCGGCGTATGGGGGTGTCTTTGTCGTCGCGTCGCTGCTGTGGGGATGGTGGGCGGACGGCACTCGGCCCGACACACCGGATGCGATCGGTGCGCTGCTGTGCGTGTTTGGCGTCTGCGTCATCATGTACTGGCCGCGCTCATGATGGTGTGACTGCGGCGTGTCGAGCGTCGGGCGTCGACTCTTCGCCCGCGTGTCGACGAATCGGATCCCCACGCCGATTGGATCAAACCGAGCACGTCGCTCAGGTTGTGCGCTGCGTCCGAGATCAGCGCGAGCGAGTGCGCCGAGAATCCATACACCACTTCGGTGGCGCCGAACACGACGTTCAGCCCTACGCCGACCGCAAAGGCGCGGTTGAGCCTGGTCGGGGCGTGCGAGTGATCTGTGCATGGCCGCCGGCAGCGTGACGATGACCCGTATGGGTCGTGGCAGGATTGCATCATTCGGGAGCGGGGCAGCGTGTGCTGCGGAACACCTGGCACAGTGTGTAGGATTCCGCTGCAATCATCGAGTCAAGAGCAGTCGTCGCACGACGTCTCTCCGCGCACACCCTCGATGCCTTCCTTTGCAATAATCGGAACCATGGCGAGCGCCGCCACGGGGTCCGCCCACCACCAGCCTAGCACCACGTTGAGCAGGAGCCCGGTGAGAACGATCAGGGAGAGGTAGGCACACAGACTCGTCTGCGTCGCATCCGCTGCGAGTGCGCGGCTCCCAAGGGAGACAGCGACGCGTCGCTTACCCCGCGCGAGAAGGGGCATGATCACGACCGACATCATCGTAATGACGACACCAAGGAGCGTGCGCTGCGGCACCTCGTGAACCAGGAGCGCGCGCCCCGAATCGCATGCGATGTAAACGGCGAGTGCGAGAAAGCAGGAACCGACGATCCGAAGCGCGATACGCTCGGATCGCGCCCTGTGCGTGAGATTCGCATCGTGGTGGAGGCGCCACAGTGAAGCAACGCTTGAAATGACTTCGATTGCGCTGTCGATGCCAAAACCGACGAGCGCGATGCTGCCGGCGAGAATACCCGCCACAATCGCCGCGATGCCCTCGCACGTGTTGTACGCCAGAGTGAGCCGAGACAGCAACTCGCCGCGCCGAGCGACGGCAAGCCGCTCCGCCGCTGTCAGTCGCCCAGCTGTCCCTGTCGCGCCGGCTGTCATCGTAGCACCGCGATGAGCACGCGATCCGAGGTGGAGTGAGCGCCCTGATACCCGTGAACCGTCAAGCGACGGCGACCTTGCGCAGAGTCCAACTCGAACGGCACGCAGGTTCCGCCAAAGCGCGGACTCTTCTTGAAGCAGATGCGCCGTGAACTATCGACCAGCGACCCCGAGAGATACCAGAAACCGTAGTGCCGAGTCGAGACGTGCCTGTTGCCATCCGAGCCGACCGAGACGCGACGGCTCTCGTCATCGCCATTCGGGGCGAGAATCCAGAGCGAGCTGTCCGTCGAAGTCGTCTTCCTGAGATCGATCCATTCACCGGCCAACGCGGACGGCCGTGGGCCTGAAGAAAAGAGCGCCGATGAGCACGCGGCCATCGTCAATGCCAACATGGCGGCCCCTAACGCCACGAATGCACGCATCGAGAGAAGGCGAGAGATCATGAGGTGACTGCCTCCACGGCCGATTCAAGCCGTCGGCCGTCAGGAGTCCCCGAGGCAGGTCGCCGCGCGCCGCGTCGCATCGCCCACTCCTCGATCCACGTGTAAATGGTAGGAAGCACGAGCAGCGTCAGAAACGTCGACGAGAGGAGCCCACCAATGACGATGGTCGCGAGTGGCCGCTGTACTTCCGCCCCTGCGCTCGTCGAGATCGCCATTGGAATGAATCCAAAGCTCGCCACGAGCGCCGTCATGAGCACCGGGCGCAATCGCACGAGTGCGCCCTCGCGGACCGCGTCGGCGAGCGCCGCCCCCTCGTGCCGGAGTTGGTTGATGAACGACACAAGCACCAACCCGTTGAGCACGGCTACACCGAACACCGCGATGAACCCCACCGCACCGCTCAGATTGAGATTCATCTGCCGCAACCACAGCGCCGCGATCCCGCCAATCAGCGAGAACGGAATGTTCAGCATCACCAGCGCCACGTGGCGCAGCGTGCCAAAGTTGCCGTAGAGCAGCGCGCCAATGATCAACAGCACGATGGGAACGATGATGCTCAACCGGCGCATCGCCCGCGCCTGATTCTCGAATTGCCCGCCATAGGTGACGTAGTAGCCTTCCGGCAACACGACCTTCGTGGCGATCGCCCGCCGCACGCCGGCAACGAAACTGCCGAGGTCACGACCGCGCACGTTGCTCTGCACTACGATGTACCGCTGGCCACCATCGTGATCAATTACTTCCGGCGCTTCCACCGGCGCAACGCGGGCAACCTGCGAGAGCGTCACGGTGCCGCCGGCCGGCGTACGAATGAGCGTCTGGCCCACCGCCTCGGGTGTGGAGCGAAATGCGGGGGACAGCCGTATGACGACCGGAATGCGGCGGCGACCATTGATCACTTCGGTCACCTGCATACCGCCGACGCCCATCTCCAGCGCGTCGCGCACGTCGGACACGGTGAGACCGTATCGCGCGAGCCCTGGCCGGTCGATCTCCAACTCGAGTTGCAGTGCTCCGTTGTTCGCGCCGACGAACACGTCGGCGGCGCCCGGAATCCGCTCGACGAGTGCCTTGATCTCGTCCGCCTTGGACTGGAGCAGCGGCAAGCTGTCTCCGTAGAGCTTGACGCCAAGATCCGTCTTCACACCGGAGACGACCTCGTCGAGGCGCATCCGCATCGGTGCACTGAACTCGTATTCGAGGCCAGGGATGTCAGAGAGCGCAGAGTCGAACGTTGTGATCAGCGCATCGACCGACTTCGCCTTCCACGCACTTCTCGGCTTGAACGTGACGTAGACGTCGGCCTGATTCAACGCCATGGTCTCCGTAGCTTCGTGCGGGCGCCCGAGGTTCGTTACGACGTTTGCGACTTCCGGGAAGTGTTTCAATGTCTGCTCCACGTCATGCGAGACGTTCACGCCCTGGCCGAGCGAGACGCTCGGATCACGCCGTGTCTCGATGAGGAAGGTGCCTTCGTCGAGCTTCGGCATGAACTCCGTGCCAAGGAACGGCACCGATCCGAGTGCGATGACGAGCATCGCCAGCGCGATGCCGACGACTTGACGGCGATGTCCGAGCGCCCAGACAAGCAATGACTCATACCGTTGCCGCGTCGCCACGAACCAACCCGCGTCCTCGTGAGCGTCGTGAAAATGTGCCACACCCACGACCGGACTTCCGCCCGCTTCGGCTGACGATGACCGCGTAAGCAGCAGGGACGACACCGCCGGGATGTAGGTGAGCGCGAGCACGAGCGAGCCGAGCACCGCTGCGCAGACTGTGAACGCCATGGGCCGGAACATGCGCCCCTCGAGGCCCTCGAGGGTGAAGATGGGGATGTAGACCGCCACGATGATGCCGATGCCGAAGACGATGGGCCGGCCGACCTCGAACGCCGCGGCGCGGATGAGCGCGCCCTGTTCCTCGACGCTCGCTCCTCGATGCGCGCCGAGTCGTCGCACGAAGTTCTCCACCATCACCACGGACGCGTCCACGATGAGCCCGAAGTCGAGCGCGCCGAGGCTCATCAGGTTCGCGGTGACGCCAAACTCCTTCATGGCGACGAAGGCGACAAGGAGCGACAATGGAATCACCGACGCTGTGAGCAGCGACGCTTTCACGTTGCGCAGGAACATTAGGAGGATCGCGATGACCAGCAGCGCGCCCTCGATGAGATTCCGAAAGACAGTGTGCGTCGTGCGCGCCACCACCTCGCCCTGATTGTAGAACGGGCGGATGCGAACGCCCTTCGGCAACAGTGGCTCGATCTCCTTGATCCGTTCCTCCAGTCGCCCGACGACCTCTCGGCCATTGGCGCCCTTGAGCAACAGAACCATCGCACTCACCGCTTCGCCGCGCCCGTCGCGCGACACCGCTCCGAAGCGCGGTTGTGGCTCGATGGTGACCGTGCCAACGTCGCGCACTGATATCGGAGTACCGCCACGCGTGGCGACAACGACGTTGGCGATGTCGGTTGTGTCGTTCACCCGTCCGAGGCCGCGAATGGTCAGGCGGGTTCCTCGATCCTCGACGTACCCAGCGCCGAAGTTTGCGTTGCCGCGCTCGAGGGCGCGCTGGAGGTCATCGAGCGTCAGGCCATATCCGGAGAGCCTGGAGGGATCGACGTTGACCTGAAACTGCTCGAGCATGCCACCCCACGAATTCACCGACGCGACACCATCGACCGTCCGAAGCAGCGGCTTGATCGTGTATTCCTGAATGTTCGTGAGCTCGATGAGGCGGAGGCTGTCGGTCAACGCACCGGCGCGCGCCGTGTGGGTGCTCGTCGACTCGACGAGATACTGAAAGGCCTCGCCCATCGCCGTACCGGGAGGGCCCATCATCGGCTCCGCACCGGCAGGGAGTTGCGCCTTGGCGTCGGCCATCCGCTGCTGTACCTGTGAGCGCGCGAAATAGAAGTCGACGTCGTCCTCGAAGGTCACCGTCACGACGGACAACCCCACCTTCGAGATGCTCCGCACGCCTATGGTGCGTGGAAGGCCGAGCATGGCGATTTCCATCGGGTACGTCACCTGCTGCTCGATCTCCACGGGGGACAGTCCCGGCGACTCCGTCATGACCAGCACCGAATTGGGTGTCAGGTCGGGAAAGGCGTCGGTGTTCAGCGTCGCAAAGGCCCACGTGCCAGCCGCGGCGAGCACCAGGGTCGCCGCGATCACGACGAGTCGATGCCGGAGCGATGCGGCGATGATTCGATCGATGAATGCACCCATGATCACATCTCCATGGGCGCGGAACCTTTCTTCATCTGCGCGCGAATCGCGACGGCACCGCGCGTCACGACGATGTCGCCCTTCGCGAGGCCCTTGGTGATGGTTACGCGTCCGTTCGCTCGAGGGCCGACTTCGACGATTCGCGCATCGAAGCGCGCGCCGCCCTTGGCGTCGGGGATCGCAAGAAACACTGTGGGCGTTCCGTCGACGAGTTGTACGGCATCCTCCGGAATCACAACCTCCGCAACGTGATCCGATCCCTCCACCAACACGGAGGCGAGCATTTGCGATTTCAACTTGCCAGCACTCGGAACGGTGGCTCGTATACCAAGCGTCCGCGTATCGGGATCGAGTCCCGCGCCCACGCTCGTCACGCGAGCGGTGAAGAGCTCGCCCGAGTATGCGGGAACGGTGAAGCGCAGCTGTGTTCCATTGTGGAACATCGCGGCGAACTTCTCCGGTGAATTCACCTGGAGCCACAGACTCGACGGATCCGTCACGACGATGAGGGGCGCGCCCGCCTCCACCACGGTGCCCTGCGTTGCGAGACGCTGCAGCACCACGCCCGAGAGTGGTGAGCGGAGTGCCACTTCGCCGCTAGGCGACGAACCGTCTGCTCCGAGTTGACGAGCAGTGCTCTGCGCGCGACGACTCTCGGCTTCAGCTTGCCCGAGCGCGGCCCGTGCCGCTTCATCGTCGGCGATGGCGTGCTCGTAGTCCTGGCGCGGGATCGCCTTGATCGCGAGCAGACGCTCGGCACGGTCGCGCGCGCTTCGCGCGTACACCGCGGCCGCTCGCCGCGACGACACTTCCGCCGCGGCTTTTGACACATCGGACTGCGCCATGCCGGCATCGGGGCTCTGGAGCCTGACGAGCACCTGGCCCTGGGCCACGCGATCACCCGGTTGGATCGTGACGGCCAGCACTCTGCCGCGTGCCGGGGCGCCGAGGCGCGCCGTCCGATCCTCATTCGGAACAAGCTGGCCGGGGACAGTTGCGACCGATGCGGAGGTGCCGAGCGTGGCTGCTTCCCAGCCCACCTGGCCGTGCTTCACCTGCGCGGCTGTGAGGAGAACGCTGGCTGGTGCAGAGGTCTCTCCGTCCTTCGTCCCTTTCCGGGATTCCATCGGCATGCCGGGCATGTCGGCCGCGTGTGCGGTGTCAGTCGCCTTCGAGTCGCTGCGCGAGCAAGAGACCAGCAGCGCGAGTGGCAGCAAATAGCAGAGGCGCGTCATCGCGGCACCTGAAGTACGGGGGAGGGAGACAGGAGGACCTGCTCGGGATCGAGTCCCAGGGCCGCGGCTAACGCCAACACGCTTTCGTGCTGCGCGAACAGCGCGCGATAGAAAGCGATGCGCACCTCGCCTCCTGCTCGCGCGGCGTCGAGTACGCTCAGCAGCGGCACCGCCCCTTCGCGATATGCACCGAGTGCGATGCGTCTTGATTCGTCCGCTCGTGCTAGCATCGCTGGCGCGCTCGCAGGAGAGCCAGGCTGTCGCGCCGTGAGAAGTGTCGCTCGGTCCAGCAGGATCTTCGCGGCGTCGTACGCTCCGACCAACTCAGCCGACGCGGTGCGGTGGGCCGACAGCAGCTCGAATTCGGCGACGTGTTGTTCAGCGGTGGCGCGAGCGATCTCGCCGCGGTTCTGCGTGAAGAGAGGAAGAGGAACTGTCAATCCTGCAATCAATGATGTGAACCCGGCGCTTTGTTTGGTGCCGAGCGTGGCGGAGAAATCTCGTATTACGGTGCGTCGCTCGACGCTGACGCCGGCCGTTGCGCTCCCGACGCGCTCGCGCGCCGCCTGAATCCGTGGAGTGCGATCGAGGAGCGCCGTCGAGTTGCCGCGGTCATGCGACAGCTCGACGGCCAACTCCGCGAAATGCCATGGCAACGGCCGGTCGCCGACTGCTACGATGAGCGGCGTGCTTGCCGAGGGTGACCCGAGGTAGCTCGCCAGCGTCGCGCGCTCGCGCGCGAGATCCGCTTCCTGCATCGAGAGTTCGACTGCCGCGCGATCCTGCTCGAGCTGTGCGCGGATGAGATCCGCCTCGGCAGCGATGCCCTCCTTGACGCGCGCTCGATTGTAGGTGACGACCGAGTCCAGCCACGCGGACAGATCGCGCATGGCACCCACGCTCACCTGTGCGATGGCCACGCGGTAGTACGCGTGTGCCGCATCGAGCGCGAGCTCGATGGCCTGCGTGCGCGCATCAGCGCGTGCGGCGCGGACATCGGCATCGGCGCGTGCGATTCGCGGTCCGCGTTGATACAGGGGTTCCAGCGGAATCATTGCCGAGGTCATCGCCTCGCGGTCCATTGGAATGGGGCCGCGTCCCGGGAGTGGCGTGTCGTCCACCATGTACTGCACCATCGGGTTGGTGAACGCGCCGGCGGTTTCACGACTTCCGTGTGCGGCGTCGATGCGGGCTGTCGCGGCCTGCGAAAGGGGGTGTCCGTTACGAACGCGCGCGAGCACGTCGCTCAACGTCACGGCGTTGGAGTCGGACGGTGGGCCGTTCCCCTGCGCATCGGCGCGAGAGAATGAGGCAAGCGCTGCACAGGCGATGACGAATGCCGAAATGAGGTGCATGAGAGTCCTGAGATGACAGCATTCGCATGGCAACCGGCGGTTGCCTGAGTGCGACTGCTGCGCGGGCGCTCGGACAGCCGAGCGCGCCGCGGGTGCGATCAATCGAGATTCTGGGGACGCCACGAGACTTCCACTCCACGCTGCCGGCTGTCGAGCCGACAGGGCGCACTACGCCCTATGAGGCGAGCTGGGGCGGTGGAATGAGCGGCTCGGCCGCCACGCGCGAATGCGCTGCGGGCGACGCGATCGGCGCGGCCGGCACGAATGCGGCCGACACTGTCGCCACCGGCGCGGTGGGCGAAGCGGCGGTGCAGGATTGGCAGCCGCACGCGATCTCAGTGCCTGCACTTGCGGGAACGGCCTGGATCGATGGCGCGCCGGAGTCAGCGTTGCCGCTTGCTGACGCTTCCTGACGCATCGATCCCATCTCGCCCTGTGACGCGCACACCATGCCGACGCCAAACCCTGAGGCAATTGCATCGAACGCCGAGCAGCCCAGGCACCACACCGTGATGAAGGCGGTGCAGAGGGCAACGAGGCGAGAGAGGTGTGATCGCGCGCGAGGCATTGGGGCGGAAGTTACTCGCTCTCCTCGTAGCTCGCAAAGGAGTGTGTGGCCGTGTCAGGTCGCCTGATATGCCCGAGTGGGGAGAGCCCTCACCGAATCCGTGCCTCAGCCAATCCGCGCCGTCGCGACAGCGGTCATATTTCGCCGATGCGACGCGTCGTAGTGATCGGGGCAGGGGCGGCAGGAACCATGGCGGCGATCTTCGCCGCCACCGCCGGCGCGGAGACCATGCTCCTCGAGCGCACCCGCGACGGCGGCCGCAAGATTCTCATCAGCGGCGGCGGGCGATGCAACGTTCTCCCGTCAGAGCTCGACGAATCGCGCTTCGTCACCGACTCGTCACCGAACACGCTGCGCAAGATGATCCGCAGTTGGCCACTCGCCGAGCAGAAGACATTCTTCGAGCAGGAAGTGGGCATTCCGCTCGTCGAGGAATCAGAGTCGCGAAAGATGTTCCCCGCGTCGCACAAGGCGCGCGACGTGCGCGACGGCCTGCTCGCACTCGCGCGACGCCGCGGTGCGACGATTTGTTTCGACACGCAAGTCATTGATGTGGTCCCGCGCGAAACGGGTTGGAGCGTCACATGTGCCGGCGCGCCAACGTTTGATGCTGACGCCGTGATCATCGCGACAGGTGGACTCTCTGTGCCGATGACCGGGAGCGACGGCACCGGCCTGCGTGTGCTGGAGCGGCTCGGCCACACGATGCACACGACGTACGCAGCGCTGACCCCGATGGTCGCATCGCCACCGCCGTATGCGAGCTTGTCGGGCGTGTCGTTGTCCGTGTCGTTGACAGCGACGAGCGCTTCACGCGCCGCGACCGCGACTGGAGGATTTCTCTTTACGCACATCGGGTACAGTGGGCCGTCGGTGCTCGACGTCTCGCATGTGGTGGTGCGGTCGCGTGCGGAAGGCGAGGTGCCGCCGGCTCGCGTGACCGTGCAGTGGACGACACTTGGCGACGACGAATGGTCGGAGCGACTCAAGCCGCGCGGCGCACGAACGGTGATGGGCGCGCTGCGTGCCGAGTTGCCGGATCGTCTCGCGGCCGCACTGATCGCGAGTGCCAACGTGTCGCCCGATCGCGTGCTGTCCGAGCTCCAGCGTGACGAGCGGATGCGGCTCAT
>JAQBPY010000417.1 GCA_028287285.1 Gemmatimonadota bacterium | reverse complement strand
TGAGCACGCGGTACGTGTCCTCCGAGAAGTCCTCGTGGCCCGGCGTGTCGAGCAGGTTGATCTGGTAGCCGTCGTACTCGAACTGCATCACGCTCGAGGTCACCGAGATGCCGCGCTCCTGCTCCATCTGCATCCAGTCCGACGTGGCATGCCGCTGCTGGCGGCGCGCCTTGACCGTGCCGGCCAGGTGGATGGCGCCGCCGTACAGCAGCAGCTTTTCGGTGAGCGTCGTCTTGCCGGCATCAGGATGACTGATGATCGCGAAGGTGCGCCGCGTGCGGATTGCGTCGAGGATGGCTGGATCTGTAGTCACCCCAGAAATCTAATTCGTGACCGTGCCCGGTCAGCGGGATGGCGACGGCAGCCCCGCAAGCACCGCGGTGGCGAGGATCACCAGCACGCTGACCATCAGCTCCACCTTCACGGTACCGGCCAGCTGCGCCGACGCTCCTCGGCGGCCGAGCGCGGGCCTGGCCCGCTGCCAGTTGTAGTCCGACACGCCGGCGATGATCAGCACCGTCACGACCTTCACGATCAGTGCGATGCCGTAGGAGGTGGTCCACAGCGCCACTCCCGAGCCGAGGCGCAGCCAGGCCGACACCCCGCCGCTCATGGTGAGGAGCGCCGCCGAACCCAGGGCAACTGGTGAGAATGCGTGAACGAGATCGGCCACTCGACGCGCACGCGCTTCGCCGGAATTTCGCAGCACCGGCAGGCCCGCCACGGCAAGCCAGAAGAGCGAGCCGAGCCAACCCGCGACCCCCGCGAGATGCAGGGCCTCGAAGATCACCGACTGCACCATGTTCTGCTGCGTCGCACCCGCGTGCGCACCCATGGGGCTCACGAGCACCAGGGCGCCACTGGCAAGCCCCGCGAAAATCCACGCTCCCGCAATGCGCCAATGCGCCAGGAGAAAACTTGCCAGCGCAAACACCACGAGTCCGCATTGCACGAGCCACACCGTGCCCCAGCGTGTAGCCAGACCCATGAAGCCAAGATGCAAGCCCACGGTATTGCCCTGCAGGCCGCTGACCATGATGCGATGCTGCAGGAACAGGCGGATGAGGGCGATGAACAGAAAGACGGCGCACGCCGCGGCCGCACGCCACGCCATGGCCGCCTCGATGTCCGGGTCCGTCGAGACACCGCCGCGCGTGCGGGTGCGAGTCACGATCACCGAGCGAAACACCGACGCGCCAATGATGATCACCAGCATGGCATAGGACAGCGCGCGTGCGATGGAGTAGGCCGTCGTCGCCGCGCTTCCGTTGTCGTCGTCCGGCCGCACGGGCAGCGGCTTGGCGTTCCCCGTATCGGACATCTGTGCCGCGGATGAATCCACGGGCAGCACATGAAACGAGAATTTTCCCGACCGGAGCGTGGAGTCCGCACCTTCGGACGTCCACGACACGTGGTAGAGCCCGGGGAGCAGCCGCCCTGCGATGGGATAGGCGATGGCGCGCTCGTCGTTGTCGAAGTTCCTGGGCGGCGACAGATACACCATATAGCCCATCGAATCCGTGAGCTTCACCCTGGTGTACTTGCCCGCCGGCGCTTCGGAGAACCAGAAGCGAATCGCGGTGGGCGCCGTGGCCTGCTTCACGCCGTCGCCCGGGTCTGCCTTCTCGAGCTTGATCTGTGCCGACACGCGCAACGGCACGAGCGCCGTCACCACCACGAGCAGGACTCTCTGGAGACGACGCCACTGCGGAGAGACCTTCATGCTATGCGCTATCGGTGGTGAGGGGCGGGTGTCTGCATGGACGTCGTCTTCATGGCAGTGAACGAAGATACCGATGCGACATCCACGCGACAAACGCGCACGTCAGCTTCCGTCGCCGGTGCCGCGCTCCTCCCTGGGAAGGCGGCCCGACCGTTTCAGCGCGTCGCGCAGCAACATCTCGATCTGCGCGTTGAGGGAGCGCAGGTCGTCATTGGCCCAGCGTTGCATTCCCTCGAGCAACCGCTGGTCGATCCGCAGCAGAAACGCTTTTCGCTCCGCCACCGGTCAGCCAAAAATGGAGCCGGCATTGACCACGGGCGACGCCGCCCGCTCGGAGCAGAGCACCACGAGCAGGTTGCTCACCATCTGCGCCTTGCGCTCTTCGTCGAGCACCACGATGCCCTTTTGCGACAGCATCTCGAGCGCATGCTCCACCATGCCCACCGCGCCTTCCACGATCCTGGAGCGCGCCGCGATGATGGCACCCGCCTGCTGCCGCTGAAGCATGGCCTGCGCGATTTCCGGCGAGTACGCCAGATGCGAGATGCGCGCTTCCACGACGTCGACGCCCGCCCTGGCAAGACGATCCTGAACGGCCTTCTGGAGCGACATCGACACCTCCGCCGTGTGCGTCGACAGCGCTTCTTCGTTCTCGCCGTGCGAGTCATAGGGATATGACTGCGCCACGGCACGCACCGCGGACTCGCTCTGCACCGCCACGTACGTGGCGAAACTGTCCACCTCGAACAGTGCTTCGGCGGTGTCCACGACCTTCCAGACCACGATGGCCGCGATCTCGATGGGATTCGCGCGGCTGTCGTTCACCTTGAGCTTCTGCGTCTCGAAATTCCGGATGCGGAGCGAGATCAGCTTCTTGGAGAAGAACGGGTTCGCCCACCAGAACCCCTGCGTGCGCACGGTGCCCTTGTACTGGCCGAACAGCTGCACGGCCTTGGCTTCGCCAGGGTTGACCACGAAGAACCCGGCAAAGCTCACGAAGATGACGACCACCGCCAGCAGCGAGGCCGCTCCCACGAGGGGCATCTGGTGCCGCCCGCCGTAGCCCATGCCGCCCAGCGCCAGGATGAGCAGGATGAAGAAGAGCAGAAGAGTGGGAAGCCCCGCCGACGCCTTGAGCTCGATTTCGCGCAGCATACCGTGGTCAACTCCGAAAGAGTGATATCAGTATGATATCAACTCGCAGCGCAGTCAAGGACGCCGCCACCGTGAAGAACAACTCTTGCAAGGCCGGCCTGCGCCCCTTCCGACGAGCTCGGACATGCGGCCCCAACCGTTCGCCCACATCTTAGGAGATCGCATCATGTCAGTTTTCTCGACTCGCACCATGCCGGCACTCGGCGCCGCGCTACTGCTCGCCGGTGTCATTACAGCCTGCAAGAGCAAGGACGAGGGCGCCGCCGCCAGCGCCGTCGCAGACTCCGCCGCGACAAAGAACGCGATGGCGTCCGCCGACAAGGCTGCGACACCCGTTGCGGCACCGGCCTGGAGCAATGCCGCCACGATCAGCTACGCACACGCCGCCAATAACGGTGAAATCATGCTCGGCAAGCTCGCCGAGAAGAAGGCGACGAGCGCCGACGTGAAGGGCTTTGCGAAGATGATGGTCACGGACCATACGGCCATGATGAACGAGACGAAGGCCCTGGCCAAAAAGACCAACACGATGACGGACAGTACCATCGCCGACGTCGCCGACCTCATGAAGCATGGCCATGACGAGCTCACCGACCTCACCGCCAAGGCTGCCGGCGCGGATTGGGACAAGAACTACATGGACAAGGCCGTTTCGGATCACAAGGATGTGCTCGACCACCTGCAGAACGCCGCAAAGGGAACGACTGACGCGGACATCAGCACCGCGCTCACGGGCGCCATTGCAAAAGTGCAGGCTCATTTGACGGCAGCACAGGATATCCGCACCAAGCTCGGTTCCTGACCGGCCGCAGCGCTGACCACCGCTCGCCGCGCAAACGGCGGGCGGTGGTCAACGCTGTTTCAATTGCACGGCCCGAATGCCATTGCCGAGGTCCACTCGCACTTGGCATACTTGAGGTGAGCAGCCTGTCTTCACCTCGACCCGCCCCACATGTCCATTTCCCGCCGCGACTTCGTGCGGACCGCATCAGCGGCCGCCGCGCTGTCCGCCATCGGCAGCCGAGCCGACGCACTGTCGGTGGCGCCGTCCATTTTCGTACCTACCTACGTCACCCGCGCTGCCGAGTATAAAGACCTCGCGATGAAGGCCATCGATGCCGCGAAAGGCGCCGGAGCCGATTACGCCGACGTCCGCATCGCGCAATACCGGTCGCAGTTCGTGCAGACCCGTGAGCGCCGCGTGCAGGGCCTCGCCGACACGGAAACGGCAGGCATCGGCATTCGCACCATGGTCAACGGCGCATGGGGATTCGCCGCCACTGCCGACCTCTCCGTGGACGCGGTCGTTGCCACGGCGAGAAAATCGGCCGCGCAGGCAAAGGCCAACCGCGCGGCGCTCACCAAACCCATTACGCTCGCGCCCTATGGCAAGGCGCAAACGGGCGATTGGAAGTCACCCATCAAGACAGATCCGTTCTCCATTCCGGTAGCCGACAAGGTGGCGCTGCTGCTCGCGGCGAACGACGCCGCGTTGAAGGTGAAGGGCGTGCGCTTCGCCACGTCCGGCATGAGCTTCCTGCGCGAGGAAAAGACCTTTGCGAATACGGAGGGCTCTTACACGACTCAGACGCTCTACCGCTGCTCGCCGCAGATGAACATCACCGCCGTGTCGGCCGACAACACGGATTTCCAGACGCGCTCCGGCAACGAGATCGCACCGCGCGGTCTCGGCTACGAGCACGTTGTGGACGCGGACATGATCAGGAATGCCACCCGCTGGGCAGAAGAGGCCGTGCAGAAGCTGTCGGCCAAGCCCGTCGACGTGGGCCGCTATGACCTCGTGCTGCATCCGAGTCACCTCTGGCTCACGATTCACGAGTCCGTCGCGCACCCCACCGAGCTCGATCGTGCGCTGGGCTTCGAGGCGAACTATGCCGGCACGAGCTTCGTCTCGCCGCCCGAGAAAATGCTCGGACAGCTCAAGTTCGGATCGAAGCTCATGAACATTCGCGCCGACCGGAACCAGGTGGGCTCGCTGTCGGCGTGCGGCTGGGACGACGAGGGTGTGGTGCCCGAGTCGTTCGACATCATCAGGAATGGCGTGTTCGTGGATTACCAGACAACGCGCGAGCAGGCACCGTATCTCGACTGGTGGTACAGGAAACAGGGTAAGCCGGTGCGCTCGCACGGCAACTCGTACTCGCAGTCGTGGAGCGACGTGCAGTTCCAGCGCATGCCGAACGTGAACCTGCTGCCCGGCGAGAAGGACCATGTGTGGGATGATCTCATTGCCGCGACCGACAAGGGCATTGCCATCATGGGCGATGGCTCCTTTTCCATCGACCAGCAGCGGTACAACGCGCAGTTCGGAGGCCAGGTGTTCTACGAGATCAAGGGCGGCAAGATCGTGGGCATGCTGAAGGACGTCGCGTACCAGATGCGCACGCCGGAATTCTGGAGCAGCCTGGACATGATCGGCGGCAAGCGCAGCTACTTTCTTGGCGGCGCCAATAACGACGGTAAGGGCCAGCCAAGCCAGAGCAACGCCGTGTCGCACGGATGCGTTCCGTCGCGCTTCAAGCAGATCAATGTCATCAACACGGGGAGGACCGCGTGAGCATGCCACACGAACCAGGCGCGCCGCGTTCGCTCTTCCCCGCTCCGGTCACGCTGTTGAGCCGGGAAGACTGTGACGCCATCGCAAAGAAGGTGTTGTCCTTTGCGACGGCAGACGAAACGCGCGTGACCATCAGCAGCACGACGCAGGGCAACATGCGCTTCGCCGTCAACCAGGCATCGACATCGGGCGACAACTACGACAACGTCATTTCGGTGCGGAGCGTTTTCGGCACCAGGTCCGCGAGCTCCACCACGAACTCCAGGGACGACGCATCGCTCCGGGCTGCCGTGTCACGCGCCGAAGCGCTCGCCAAGCTCGCACCTGAAGATCCCGAAGCGATGCCGGAGTTGGGACCGCAGCAGTACGGTGCGGATTCTCCGGGGTGGTCCGAGGCGACGGCGTCGATGGAAGCGGCTGGCCGCGCGGCTGCCGTCAACGCGGTCACCTCCGTTGCCAAGGCGGCTGGCCTGGTCTCCACCGGATTCATGGTCACCACCGCCGGCGCATTCGCCGTCGCCAACAGCAAGGGGTTGTTCGCCTATCGGCGTCAGACTGGCGCCGCCCTCACCACCACCGTCCGCACCGCCGACGGAAAGGGGAGCGGTTGGGCAGGCGCGTCAACCAACGACGTGAGCAAGATCGACCCTGCCGCACTAGCGCGCCGCGCGGCGGACAAGGCAAAGCGCTCGGTGAATGCCGTGGCGATCGAGCCGGGCCGTTACACGGTGGTGCTCGAGCCCACGGCCGTGGGCAACCTCGTGCAGCTCATTGCCGGTGCATTCGACGCACGCAGCGCCGACGAGGGCCGCAGCTTTTTCTCGAAGCCCGGCGGCGGCACGAAAATCGGCATGAAGGTGCTGGACGAGCGTGTCACGATTCTCTCCGATCCGCTTGATCCGGACGCGCCGGGTGCGCCGTTTGGCGGCGACGGATTTCCGGTGACCAGGCGCACCTGGATCGAGAATGGCGTACTGCGATCATTGAACTACGATCGCTATTGGGCGAAGAAGATGGGGGTGCCACCCAACGCAGGCGGCGGTGGTGGCCGCGGCGGCGGTGGCGGAGGAGGCGCCGGCGGAAGTCTCCGCATGCTCGGCGGCGATGCCACGCTCGAGGAGATGATCGCCAGCACGGAGCGCGGCATCCTGTGCACGCGCTTCTGGTACATCCGTCCGGTGGATCAACGCACCATTCTCTACACCGGCCTCACCCGCGACGGCACGTTTCTCATCGAGAAGGGGAAGATCACCCATCCGGTAAAGAATCTTCGCTGGAACGAATCGCCCATCTTCATGCTGAACAACCTGGAGATGCTCGGCCGCGCCGAGCGTGTCAGCGCCAGTGAGGACGGCAGCCCTGGTGGCGGCATTATCATGCCGGCCGTGAAGGCGCGGGACTTCAACTTTACCAGCGCCAGTGATGCTGTTTAAGAGTTGAGGTTCAAACCGCAACGGATTTGAACCGCAGGGGCGACGTGGAGCACAGAGAAGCTGTTCTGTGATTCCTCCGCGCCCCTGCGGTTCAATCGTTTCCGGCCGACTATTCGCCAGCCAGTACAGCAGCTGGATTTGCCTTGCCGGCTCGGCGTGCAGGCAGTGCCGATGACACAACAGCAACGCATGACAGGAGCATCAACGCACCAATGACCGCAACCGGATCCTGCGGTGTTACGCCGAAGAGATCAGCCGATATACGTCGGACTAACAGCAAGGCTAACGGCAGACCGACCACTACGCCCATGAGCGCACCGGCGAGCGTATCGTTCATCATCAATCGTGTCACCATACCCGGCGTGGCGCCAAGGGCTACGCGAATGCCAACCTCGCGGGTTCGTCGTGCAACAGCTCGCACGGTCACGCCATACAATCCCACGGTTGCAAGCAAGGCTGCGAGCAGCGCGAACACGCCTACGATGATCGTGCGATAGCGCTGTTCCGCATACGAGCGCGACACGAGCGACGGGAACGCGTCCACCGATTGCAGCGTGACGTCGCCGGTGATTCCGCGAAGGACGTTGGTGATGGCAGGCCGCAGCACGGCCGGTGGATGCGTGGTGCGAATGATGAACGCTACGCCTCGCATGGGATATTGCGCGAGCGGCACATAGATGGCCGGCGTGCCGTCGCGCTCCAGGTGTGAGGGGCGAACGTCGCCCACCACCCCGACGATCCGTCGCCACTTGCCCTGGTATTTCACCTGCTTGCCGATGGCCGATTCGCCGGGAAAGTCCCGCCGCGCCGCGGCCTCGCTGAGAATGGCGACCAGCTCCATTCCCATCGCATCGGCCGGCGTGAACGAACGTCCCGCGTGCAGCGGAATGCCCAGGATGTCGAAGTAACCCGGAAACACCCCGCGCTGTTCCGTAGAGGGAGGAGGGTGAAACGCATCGTAGACACGGCTCTCCACCTGTGTGGGTGCGCTGCTGGCCGTGCCCGAAAAGGGCACGTACTCTCCGGCGCTCACCGCCGCAGGCCCATAGAGCTCGCCGAGGCGCGCGTTCATTGCGGTATAGAACGCCACGCGCAACGCATCGTCGCTCGGAAAGGTCTGCGACATCCGCAGACGCACCGCGACCACATTGGCCGGCTTGAATCCGGGGTCCACGGTGCTCAGCGTGAATAGACTCCGTGTGAGCAGTGACGCACCCAGGAGCAGAACGAGCGACAGCGCGATTTCCGCAGCCACGAGGCCACGCTGCGTGCGGCGCGCCGTGCGCGACGACTGGCCGGCTCCTATCCTGATCGACGTTCCATTGCCGGAGCTCAACAACGAGAATGCCGGTGTGAGCCCGAACACCACGCCAGCGCACGTTGCGCAGGCGATGGCAAAGGCCAGCGCGCGCAGGTCGATGCCGACCGTGTCGATGCCTGGAAGCTGCGAGGGTGCCAGTGCGACCAGTGTATGGATGAGCGCCCATGCGAGTCCGGTGCCCAGCAGGGCGCCGGCCAGTGCAATGGTAAGGCTTTCCGCCAACAGCTGCCTGATGACGCGGCCCGCGCTTGCTCCGAGGGCAATGCGCGAGGCAAATTCGCGCTCACGCGCTGCGGCCTCGCCAAGTGTGAGCATCGCCACGTTGACACAGGCGATGAGTAACAGCAATCCGGATGACGCAAGCATGATCAGCAGGGGAAGGCGCGCATCACTGGTCTGGTCATGCTGCCAGTCCTCGACGCGCGCGCCCAGCGATGAATCAGATGCCCCGCCCCGCATGAGCCGGCCCGCTTCGCGCTGCGCCGCCTCCATGCTGACATTCGGCTTGAGGCGGCCGACTGCCATGAACGACCTGTTGTGATGCGAGGGTTGGTCGTAATCCGACTGCAAGGCTGGAAGCCAGAACGCCGGCGGTTCCTTTGAGCGATCGAGCCGCAGTCCTTTTGGCACCACGCCAACAATTTCATAGGACGTGGTATCGAGCATGACGCGACGGCCCAGTACGGCCGAATCACCAGCGAAGCGCGCCTGCCACGTTTCGTAGCCCACCAGGGCTACCTTGGGGCCGTTGAGAGCACTTTCGGTTGGCAGAAATCCGCGGCCAAGCACCGGACGCTCACCAAGCGTTGGCAGGAGCGATGCACTGATGTCGACCGTGCGCACTTCACTGGTGCCGGTTTGCTCCACGAGCATCGCGGAACCGCGCTGCCATACCGCGACGTCGCGAAAGCTGGTGTTGTAGTCGCGCAGCGCGAAATAGTCTTCTGATCCCAGCACCGTGGAGCGCGCGTACCGCGCGAGTACCGGATCGGTGGCCAGACGCGGCTGCGTGATCCAGATGGCCACGAGACGGCCTGGCTCCGTGAACGGCAACGCGCGCAGCAGCACGCCGTCGACCACGGAGAAAATTCCCGTTGCTGCACCGATGCCGAGTGCGATGGTCAGTACCGCGATGGTGGCGAAAGCGCGTCGCCGGCGCAGCAGGCGCAGCGCGAAGTACACATCGCGAGCGAGCTCACCGAGAAAGCGGGTGCGCCGCTGCTGGTGATCACGCCGGCCGGCAATGGTCCGGCACTCGTCGCGAACTCGTGCCAGATCACCAAACTCCGAGGCCGCGATCTGTTCCGCATCGCCCGCATGGCCACGGGCGGTCAGGTCGTGCGCGCGCATCGCGAGATGGAATGCCAGCTTGTCGTCCACCTCCCGCTTTACCGAGCGCGGTACGATGGAGCGGCCGGCGTTGCCGGACTCGCGATTGGTACTCATGGCTGAGGCTGCAGGATGCGGGTAACGGCATGCGCGAACTCCATCCACGATGCCGTTTCGGTGCGGAGATGTTTCCTGCCGGCGGCCGTGAGCTTGTAGAACTTCGCCTGCCGCCCGAGCTCGGAGGCTTTCCACTCGCTGGCGATCAGGCCGCGTTCCTCCATGCGATAGAGGGCGGGATACAGCGACCCTTCCTCCACATGCACGGTATCGGCCGATTCGTCCGCCAGCCATCGGGCAATGGCGTAGCCGTGGCGCGGGCCCCACGAGAGGGTCCTGAGCACGAGCACGTCGAGCGTGCCGCGGAGGCGGTCGCGATTGTTGGCAAGCATGCGTGATACCCAGTTGTCTTGGTACATAGCAGTCTAGGTATCATCGTTGCACGCGTCAATGGGCGTCCGCCGCCGGACAGCATCAATGGCCCGAATGATGCGCACGCAGGTCGCATGCTTGCTGACCTCCGCACCGCCGCCCGGCCGCTGCGTACGCCGGCCGATCTCGACCCGCTGCTCGACGCCATCGGCGATGCACGCTACGTGCTGCTGGGCGAAGCATCGCATGGCACATCCGAGTTCTACACATGGCGTGCGGACATCTCTCGGCGGCTCATTACGGAAAAGGGCTTTTCGTTCATCGCCGTGGAGGGTGACTGGCCCGACTGCTACCGCGTGAATCGTTACGTCAAGCACCTGCCGGACTCCGGGCGATCGGCGGAGGACGTCCTCCACGCCTTCGAGCGGTGGCCCACGTGGATGTGGGCAAACCGCGAAGTCATTGCCCTGGCCGAGTGGCTGCGGGAGCACAACCGCCGAATCGCCAGCGGGCGCCAGGCCGGCTTTTACGGGCTCGACGTGTACTCGCTCTGGGAGTCCATGGCCGCGGTGGTGGAGTACCTCGAGCGGTCCGACCCGGAGGCCGCGACCGCGGCACGGCGCGCATACAGCTGCTTCGATCCATACCACGAGGACGCACAGGAATACGCCCGTGCGACCGCGCTCGTACCCACGTCATGCGAGCGTGAGACCGTCAGCATGCTCAATGCGCTCCGGGCGAAAGCGGCCGAATATCCGCGCGACGGCCACGACGCACGCTTCAACGCCGAGCAGAATGCGCTCGTCGCGCGCAATGCGGAGCGGTATTACCGCACGATGATTCGCGGTGGCCCCACCTCGTGGAACGTGCGCGACTACCACATGGTGGAAACGCTCGAGCGGCTGATGATGCATCATGGTCCGCTCGCGAAGGCCATCGTGTGGGAGCACAATACGCACGTGGGTGATGCCCGATTCACCGACATGGCGAACCACGGCATGGTGAACGTTGGGCAGGTCGTGCGGGAAAATCACGACGCACCCGACGTGACGCTCGTGGGATTCGGCACGCATCGCGGCACGGTCATCGCCGCGTCCGAATGGGGCGCACCGATGCGCACAATGGAAGTTCCTCGCGCGCGTGACGGATCGTGGGAAGACCTGCTGCATCGCGAGATCGGCGCGAATGCGCTGCTGTTATTCGACGGTACCGGCGACGGCGGCATCCGCGATCTCGATCAGCCTGTCGACCATCGGGCCATTGGCGTCGTCTACCATTCGCATGCCGAGCGGTGGGGAAACTACGTGCCCACCGTTGTTCCCAGGCGGTATGACGCGTTCCTGCACATCGATGAGACACGCGCCGTGGATCCTCTCCACATGCCTGTCTCGCGCATCAACGAATTACCGGAAACGTATCCTACCGGCATGTAGCAGAGCTCGATTACAAACGCCTGTTTCGAACTTCGCGTGCGGCACCGGGTAGCTATATCTTCACCCGTGGCCGTTGGCCCGTGCGCCCACCGTGCGTGCGCGTTCAATTCACGCTTTCCCACTGACATCATGCCTATACTCCGATTCGCGCTTCTCGCACCCGCAGCGCTCGTTCTTGCCGCCTGCGGACCCAATGCCGAGCACAAGCAGAGCGACAGTACGGCGGCCGTCGTGTCCACGCAGCGGCTTCAGTTGAGCACGCAGCTCGCGGCACAGAAAGATTCCCTTACGCGTGTGGTGCTCGAGGCTGACGAGTTCATCACGCACATCGACAGCAGCATGTCGAAGGTGAAGGGTCTCCCCAAGGAAAAGAAGTCCAACCAGCAGCTCGATCCGCTCGCACGGCAGATCGGCAATCGCAAGCTGCTCATGGCGCGCGTAGACGCGCTGGTGCAGCGCGCCCGCGCCACCTCGGCACAGCTCGCAAAGTCGAATGGCGCCAACACGGAGCTGCGTGCGCAGCTGGCGAGTGATTCCGCCATGATCACCGATCTCAGTACGACGATCAAGCGTCAGACGGCCGCCATCAATGCACTGTCGCTCAGCGTGGACAGTCTCAAGGGCTCCACCATGCAGCTCGCGTCCACGCTGGCATCGACGAAGACGGAATTGTCGTCGACGCAGTCCAATCTCCAGGCCGTGGAGACCGAGCGCAACACGATGTACTACGTGGTGGGCAAGGAGGACGATCTCGTGAAGAAGGGGGTTGTCGTGCGCGAGGGCGGCACGAACCTTGGCTTCGCACATCCGGGACGGACGCTGCAGATTGCCCGCATGCCCGACCCGGCGGCTTTTACGCCCATTGATGCTCGCACCGTGCAGACCATCACGATGCCGGACAGCACGCATCGGTATCGCATCGTGTCTCGTCAGAGCCTGGACAATGCAACAGTCGTTGAGCGTGAGAAGGATTCGTTCAAGGGTGACCTGACCATTGCGGACGCCGGCCGCTTCTGGGCGCCGTCTCGTTATCTGGTGATCGTGCAGCACTAACAGGGGTAGCCGAAAAGCAGGTCCTGAGCGCGGCGAAGGACCTGCTTTTCTTACCTCAAAAAAGACCTTACGGACTTGGCGGACCACCAGACGACTGGTCACCTTCAGGCTGCTTGGGCCGAAGCTTGACCGCCTGGCCAAAGTTCCTCGTGACGGAGATGTACACACCACGCAGCCCGAAGTAACGTTCGGCCGTCTCGATCACCGTGCCGTTGGCCGTCCTGTAGCCGAACTTCGTCATGTTGAACGGATCGGCCACCCGAATGGCCACGTTGCCCTGCTCTCCCCACACTTTGTAGCGCAGCGCGGCATTGATGTTCACCTGCGCCAGCTGTGAGCCGCCTTCGGTGCCATACGGCCCACGATAGTTCGCAAACAGCTGGGTGTCGAAGAGCTGGTTGAACTTCCACGTGCCATTCGCCCGCAGCGCATACACGATGGTGCTTGCGGACAGATTGCCGGCGAGGTTGGACGCGTCGCTCTTGTAGTGATATGCCGTTCCCCCACCAAACAGCATGAGCGGGCCATGACGAACGGTCATGTTTAGGTCAGACCCGATGGTGAGGGTGCTCGCCACGTTCGCGAACGTGCTCACGGAAACGCCCGTCGAATCCACGAACTGAATGTTCCGCACCGCATTCGACGTGCGGCGCAGGTACGGATTGAGCTGGATCGAGCCCCATGAGCGCGCTTCCTGCAGCCCGAGCTCCATTGCATCCGTGTACTCGGGGCGAAGGTCCGGATTGCCGCGGAAGACATTGCGTGTGTCCTGGCGAAACTCGACGGGACTCAGCTGCTGTGGATACGGACGGCTCACGCGCCGCGAGTAGCTCACCTTCACCTGGCGCAGGTCAGTCAGGTTGTAGGAAAGAATGGCGCTGGGAAACGCACTCCTATACTGGTTGCTGAAGTCGAGGTTGTTCTTTGGGAGCGCGAGCTCGGTGTGGGCCTCCTCCAGCCGCAAGCCTGCCTGTGCCTGCACCTTCTGTATCTGTTGCGAGAACACGGCGTACGCGGCACCGATGTCCTCGTGATAGTTGAAGGCCGTTGCCCGCGCCGCGTTGACGACGTACGAGCCCGTGCTCGCATCCAGCAGGGACGGCGTGAAATCGTTCTCGGTGCGGCGATCGATGCCCTTGAAGCCCGCCTCGAGCTTCGAGTGGTTGGCAAATGGCCTGGAATAGTCTGCCTTCAGATTCCACGTGGGATAATGGCCAATCGTGTAATCGTTCTCGGTGGGAATGGCCACCGGCGTGGATGCGTCCGCCATGAGCAGTGCACCCGACAGATCGATGTTGTTGTTGTTGTAGTTGTTCGAATATTCCACCTCGCCCGAGAACTGCGTGGTGTTGGGCTTGCCCTGCCGGCGGAACGCGAAGGAATAGTCCTGCGAAAAGTTCTTTGACCGCTGCTCGTTGAACTGGTTGAACAGGCCGATCACCTGCCGCGTGCGGTCGAGGTCCGTGTAGTGATTTGCCACGGAGCTGCCGTTGCGGCCGCCGTAGAAGAACCCGTCGAAGGAGAAGGCGTCGGCGTCGTTCAGGCGGTACTCCGAGCGCAGCGTTCCACCGCCCGACAGCGGACGCTGCGTTCCGCCCACGCTCGTTTCCGTGAACACCGGCACGGGAATGGCGAGATTCTCCCGCGAGATCGTACCCGTGGTAACCCGGCGATCGCGATAGAGTTTTCCGGAGAGAAAC
>JAQBPY010000395.1 GCA_028287285.1 Gemmatimonadota bacterium | reverse complement strand
CGACACCGGCATGAAGGTGCCCATGGCGACGACCAACCTCTTCGGCGACCCGGTGTTCCGCGACGGGGCGTTCACGAGCAACGACGCCCGCGTTCGGCGGCACGCCATCCAGAAGACGATGCGCGCGATGGACCTCGGGAAGGAGTTCGATGCCGAGACGTATGTCTTCTGGGGCGGACGCGAGGGCACGGAGACCAATGCGGGCAAGGACGTGATCGAGGCGGGCAAGTGGTTTCGCGATGCGCTGAACTTTCTGTGCGAGTACAACATCGCGCAGAAGTACGACTACAAGTTCGCGCTCGAGCCCAAGCCGAACGAGCCGCGCGGCGACATTTTTCTCCCGACCATCGGGCATGCGCTCGCGTTCATCTACACGCTCGACCATCCGGACATGGTGGGTCTGAATCCCGAAGTCGCGCATGACACGATTTCCGGACTCGACTTCTCGCACGGCGTTGCACAGACCCTCGAGGCGGGGAAGCTGTTCCACATCGATCTCAATGCGCAGAAGCCCGGCCGTTATGACCAGGATCAACGCTTCGGCAGCGAGGACATGAAGCAGGCGTTCTTTCTCGTGAAGATTCTCGAGGACTCGAAGTACGACGGCATGCTCCACTTCGACAGCCACGCTTATCGCACGGAAGACGAAGAAGGTGTGTGGAACTTCGCGAAGGGCAGCATGCGCACGTATCTCATCCTCAAGGAGAAGGTCGCCGCGTGGCATGCTGACGCCGAGATTCAGGGATTGATCTCGGACCTGCAGGCAAGAGGCGCCGCACCGGGGCTCCGCGTGAGCTATGCAAAGGACGCGCAGGCCATTCGCAACGAGACGTTCGATCTCGATGCGCTGCGCGCCAAGGGGTATGCGTACGAGCAGCTCGACCAGCTCACGATGGAGATCCTGTTCGGAGTTCGTTGAGCGTGGCTGACTCGCTGTTTCTGGGGCTCGACGTCGGCACGAGCGGCGTCAAGGCAATTCTCGTTTCACAGAGCGGCGAGGTGGCAGCGACTGCCACCACGCCGTTGTCGCTCTCCACGCCGCGTCCCGGCTGGGCGGAGCAGGATCCGGCCGCATGGTGGGATGCGACGCTGGCGTCCATCCATGCCGTGCGGCGCGCCAGGCCCGATGCGACGGTCGTGTCGGTGGGCGTCTCGGGGCAGATGCATTCGTCGGTGTTCCTGGACAAGGCCGGCAGCGTCATCCGCCCTGCGCTGCTCTGGTGCGATGGACGCACGACCGCCGAGTGCGCGGAGATCACCGCGGCGGTCGGCGGGGAGGATCGTCTTAGGAATCTCGCGTGTAATCCCGCCCTCGAGGGATTCACGTTGCCTAAAGTGCTGTGGCTCAGGAAGCACGAGCCGGAGGCGTACGCGCGCCTGGCCACGGTGATGCTCCCCAAAGACTACATTCGCTATCGGCTCACCGGTGCCATCGCCACGGATCCGTCCGATGCGTCGGCGACGCTCATGTACGACACGGCGAATCTCCGCTGGAGCGACGAGATCCTGAAGGCGGTCAATGTATCGCGCTCCATTGTCCCTGATGTTGGCGGGTCGTCCGACGTGCTGGGTCGCATCACCGCGGAAGCGGCGGCGGTGACCACGCTGCCGGCAGGAACGCCGGTGGTGGGCGGGGGCGCGGACAACGCGTGCGGTGCTGCCGGCGTCGGCGTCGTCACGCCCGGCGAAGTGGTGTCCAGCTGGGGGACGTCGGGCACGGTGCTCGCGCCCATGATGGAGCCGCGCGTCGACCCGAAGCTGCGTGCGCATACATTCTGTCATGTTGTGCCAGGCACGTGGTACATGATGGGAGTCGTACTGTCCGCCGGTGGTGCGTTCAGCTGGTATCGTGATCAGTTTGCGCGCGGCATGGATTCAAGGACCGCCGACAGGAAGCTCGACGAAGAAGCCGCGAGCGTGCGGGCGGGATCCGGTGGTGTCACGTTCCTGCCGTACCTGCAAGGCGAGCGCACGCCGCATCGCGATGCTGCGGCACGAGGGGCGTTTCTCGGGTTGAGTCTTGCGCACACGCGGGCACATGCGACGCGCGCGGTACTCGAGGGCATCACCTTCGCGCTGCGCGATTCGCTCACGATTCTCCAGGATCTCGGACTTTCGCCGAGTCACTTGCTGCTTACCGGTGGTGGCGCGAAGAGTCCGTTCCTGCGGCGGCTTCAGTCCGAAGTGTTCGGCCTGCCCATCACGACGGTGAACCGTGAGGAAGGACCGGCATACGGCGCGGCGCTTCTGGGTGCCGTGGGAGTGGGCGCATTCGCGGACGTCGCCGCTGCCGCTCGTGCAACGCTGACCCGCGCGCCGCTCGAGCACCCCGAAGAAGGCGCGCATCAGGCATACGGCGAGCCGTACGCGCGGTTTCGCCAGAGCTTCCCCGCGGCGCGCGCCGAGCTACTTTCTCCCGACCGTTAAAACTCTGGCGCCGGGAGCTCACGTCTGATGCAGGCAACACTCCGAAAGATCCTCGGCTCCCAGGAAACGGGGCTGGTGGCGGTCGTGCTGCTGGTGACCATTGCGCTCACGGTGCTTGCTGGGTCGCATGTGGACCGCGGTGGCGTGTCCATCAATAATTTCTGGAACGCCAACACGCTGATTCAGACGGCCACGGATGCGAGCTTTTTCGCCATCATGGCCGTCGGCGCAACCATGGTGATCATCTCGGGCGGCATCGACTTGTCGGTGGGGTCGATCTATGCGTTGTCGGGTGTGACGATGGCGCTCGTGCTGCGGGCCATCGGGCCGATGGGGACGTTCGCGACGTCCGCCTCTGGTCTGCTGATTTGCGCGGGTGTGGGACTGTTATGCGGCGTGCTCAACGGTGCGCTCGTGGTCGTGTTACGTGTACATCCGTTCATCATCACACTCGGCTCCATGTGGGTGCTGCGCGGCATTGCGTTCGTGACGACGAGGGCCGAGTCGATCATCGTGCCTCCCACGCTCACGCAGGTGACGAAGGCGTCGCTCGGCATGGCGGGGGGGCTGTATCCGGTGCCGATGCTGTCGATGATTGTGGTGACCGTGATCGGAGCGATCTATCTCACGCGCACGGTGATGGGGCGTCATATTTTTGCCTTTGGCGGCAATGTGGAGGCGAGCCGGTTTGCGGGGCTGTCGCTCTCCCGGATTCAGATTGGCGTGTTTGCGATTTCCGGGCTGACGGCCGGTCTCGCGGCGTTTCTCGGCGCCACTTTTTATGGCTCGGCGTCGTCGGGTGATGCGCAGGGGTATGAGTTGTATGTGATTGCGTCGGCTGTTGTGGGAGGCGCGAGCCTCATTGGCGGCAAGGGCAGTGCGGTGGGGGCGATGCTCGGCGCATTGCTCATTGTGCTCATCCGGCAGTCGATTCGTACGTTGCACTTCGACCAGAATTACGAGTGGATCGTGATTGGGTGTGCGATCATTGTGGCAGTGGTGGTGGACCAGTGGAGTACGCGGCTGGCGTCGCGGCGTTTCAATCGGGCGGCGGCCAGGTAGGATGCGGGTAGGTCCTTAGCTGTCATCCCGCAGCGTGAGCGAAGCGAACGACGTCGGGGATTCTGTGATTCTGTATGGATTGTTTTGCCAGACTTGCCACACGTTAGGACGATATGTCCCGACAGCCGCTCCGCGCCTGCGGGATGACAGATTGGCGCACTTCACACCTACGGGATGACAACCTTAGCTGTCATCCCGCGGCGTGAGCGAAGCGAACGACGTCGGGAGATTCTGTACGGATCGTTTTGCCAGACTTGCCACACCGAGCACCAGTTTCACCAGAACCGGGGACAGGATGAAAGCTTCGAGAACCGCAACGATCGCACTCGCCCTTGGCGTGCTCGCCTGCAGCAAGGGCACCGATGGCGGCAAGCCGGCCGCGGGGGGCGCCACGGGCAACAAGCTCGTCATCGCCATGATTGGCAAGAGCTCCACCAACGCCGTATTCCTCGTGGCCCGCGCCGGCGCGGAGGCAGCGGCTAAGGACCTCTCGGTCAAGGACACCCTCGACATCTCCATCATGTGGCTCACGCCGCCGCAGGAAGACGGCGAAGTGCAGGCACAGCGCATCCGCCAGGCCGTCAACGACGGTGCCAACGCAATTCTCATGTCGGCGTCTGATGCAGGCAAGGTCACGGGTGCCATCAATGACGCGGTCGATCGCGGCGTGCCGGTCATGATGTTCGACAGCGATGCGCCGCAGTCCAAGCGCTTCGCGTTCTACGGTGCCGACGACGCGAAAGTCGGCGAGCAGACGATGGCCGAGCTGGCCACGGCGATGGGCGGCAAGGGCAAGGTCGCGATTCTCGCGGGCAACCAGAACGCGCCCAATCTCCAGCACCGCGCGCAGGGCGCCAAGGACGAAGCGGCAAAGCACGGCATGCAGGTGGTGGGCGTGTTCAACCACATCGAATCGCCGCAGGACGCCGCGGCCGAAGTCATTCGCGCGAACAATGCGTATCCGGACATCCAGGGGTGGGCGATGATCGGGGGATGGCCGCTCTTCAGCCAGGCGCTGCTCACCGACGCACACACGGCCACGCTCAAGATCGTATCGGTAGACGCAATGCCCGAAGAGTTGGCGTACGTGGACAAGGGCGTGGTTCCGGTGCTGCTGGCGCAGCCCGTGTTCAAGTGGGGCGAAGTGGGGGTCCAGACCATCGTCGACAAGATCCATTACAAGAAAGATCCGGCGCAGCCCATCATGATTATGGACCTCGTGCGCGTGACGAAGGCGAACCTTGGCGAATGGGCGCGGCAGCTCAAGGCGTGGGGCATCCCGGGCGTGGACGAGAAGTATCTCAAGATGTGATCATATGATGGAGACCGCCGTCACACTCGAGCACGTCAGCAAGCGCTTTCCCGGCGTGCAGGCGTTGAGCGGCGTCTCCCTGGAGATTGCCGCAGGCTCGTGTCACGCGCTCTGCGGTGAGAACGGCGCAGGCAAGAGCACACTCGGCAAGATTCTCGCGGGCCTCCAGGCGCCCGATGGCGGACAGGTGTTCGTCTTCGGGCGCGAGGTACAGTTCAGCTCTCCGCATGATGCACTCGCCGCCGGCATTGCGATGGTGCACCAGGAGCTCGCCTTCTGCGAGAACATGTCCGTCGCCGAGAATCTGTGTCTGGGCTCCATTCCCACGCGCGGCGGGTTTGTCGACCGCGAGGAGATGCGCAATCGCGCGAGCGCACAGCTCGCCGAAACGGGCACTATGCTCGACGTCGACGGACGCCTGGGCGAGCTCTCCATTGGCAACCGGCAGATGGTGCAGATCGCCGCCGCGGTGGGCGGCGGCGCACGCATCATCGTGTTCGACGAGCCGACGAGCAGCCTGAGTCAGGCGGAGGCCGACCGGCTCTATGCGCTGATCGGCCGCCTCAAGACGCGCGGCGTAACGTGCATCTTCGTGTCGCATCGGATGCCGGAGATCTTCGCGCTCTGCGATACGGTGAGTGTGCTGCGCGACGGAGGCCACGTCGCAACGCGGCCCACGTCGGAGCTCACCGAGGCGCAGCTCGTGGAGCTGATGATCGGACGTCCGCTCGCGGAATATCTGCCCGTTGCTTCTGATGGGCCGCCAGGAAACGAAGTGTTGCGCGCTGAAGCGCTGACGTCGCCGGGGTTGTTCACGGACGTGTCGTTGAGCCTGCGAGCGGGCGAGGTCGTTGGACTCGCGGGCCTCATGGGCGCGGGCCGGTCAGAAGTCGCCGCCGCGATTTTCGGGCTGGATCCCGAGAGCGTTGGCAGGATCTTCGTGAAGGGCAAGGCAGAGCGCATCGCCGATCCGCAGGACGCCATTCGACTCGGCATCGGCTTCGCGCCGGAAGATCGCAAGCGACAGGGACTCGTGTTGTCGCAGAGTGCCCTGCACAACGCGTCGCTGCCAACACTTAACCGCTTGTCGCGTTTTTCGTGGATCAACATGGCCAAGGAGCGTGCGCAGACGAGCACGTTGTTCAACCGGCTGCGCGTGCGCACGCCGAGCCTCGACGCGGTTGTCGCGGGGTTGTCGGGGGGAAATCAGCAGAAGGTGGTGCTCGCCAAATGGCTCGCCGCGAAGCCGGAAGTGCTCATTCTCGACGAGCCCACGCGTGGTGTCGACGTGGGTGCCAAGGCGGAAATCCACGCCCTCATTGGCGAGCTTGCCGCGCAGGGCACTGCGGTGCTGGTGATCTCGAGCGAGCTGCCCGAAGTGCTGCGCCTTGCCGACCGCATCATCGTGCTGCGCGAAGGACGAGTGGCGGGGGAGCTGGCCCGAGCGGCGGCAACGCAGTCCGCGCTGTTACGCCTCATGGCGGGCGTGGCGTAAGTCAGTTCGCCGCGGTCACGGGCGTCTTGCTCATCACGGTCAGCAACCGATACACCAGGGTCGAACCATCCAGCGGTGGATATGGGATGGCGCGAACGGACACGAGAATGGTGTAGCGATAGCCGGGCTCGTATGCGAAGCCTTCGATCGCGCCGTAAAAGAGCGTGAATGGCGCGTCGGCGTGCTCACGGACCTGAAGACACTGGAATGTGCCCTCGCCGGTACAGGCCCTTCGCGACTCCGACACCTGCAGCGTCATGGTACGGTCGCCAGGCTCGGTCGCCGAGGTGCAGGCGGCCTGCGCAGGGGCTGCAAACGCAATGACAGTCAGGGCAAGGAAGCGACGCATGAAAGCTCGTGGCGAGAATGGCGCAGGAGGTGATCACGCTGCCTAACTCGCAATGCCGCCCTCTCGTCACCCTCGGTGATGACGGCGTGCGATGAGACACTCAGGCCAATAGCTCACGGCATGCGCGGCCGTGTAAACGCTCATGATGGCATCGCGCGCGCATTCTCAACTTGCGGGCTTTTTTGCACTCGGGTCGCCCGTTGGCGGCGGCGCCTGATCCGTTAACGCCCGCGGGCCGAGGAGCTCCGCGAGAATCGGCTTGAGCGCGTCGGCCCAGATCTGATATCCCTTCACGGTAGGATGCAGCTTGTCCACCGTCATGCCGTCGTACAGCTTGCCGTCCTTGTCGGCGAGCTTGTCATTGATGTTGAGGTAACGAATTTTTTTGCCGTCGGCAAAGCGCGCGATGTTCTCGTTGATCCGATTGATCTCGGGCACCACGGCAATGTTGTCGTTGCGCGGGAAGATGCCGTTGAGGATGATGACGGCGTTCGGCGCCTTCTTCTGGCAGATGTCGATGAGTGCCCTGATGCCGCGCGTGATGTCGGCAACCTTGGCATCATCACCCGGGCGCGCGCCCACGTTGTTCGTGCCGGCCAGGATCACGATGACCTTGGGGTTCACGCCATCGAGCTCACCGTTCTCGAGACGCCACAGCATGTTCTCGATCTTGTCCGCGCCCCAGCCAAAATCGGCCGCGTTCCAGCCGAAGAAGTTTGACGTCCAGTTCGCGAGAAAATCCGGATAGTCGGTGGCGCCCCAGCGTCGAATGATGGAGTTCCCTTCGAAGTAGACGTCGATCTTGCCCTTCGTTCTCTTCTCGAGCAGCAGCTCATGGGCAAGTCTGGAATTATTGTCGGTACGGGCGAGCGGTTTGTCGGCAGGCCACGGCTGCTGCTGTGAAAGCTCCGGAGCAGGGGTGACGACCGCGGCGGCGGGAACGGGAGGGGCTGGCGTATACGGGCGCTTGAAGAATTTGTCCGCCCAGGGAATGAAATACTTCCAGTTAGGCGCGTCGGTGTGGCCTCCGTCGTGCTGCCGCCACGCCAGTTGCCCGTCCGTAAGACTGACGTTCACCGCCGGCATCTTCTCCGTGGTGTAATCATCCGAGCGGCCCAGGTCGCGTGCGCCGAGCAGGCGGTAGACGGGCTGCGCGGCGATGGCGGCCATGAAGCTGCCCTGATGATCGAGCCACTTCGCATCGCCCTTTTCCGGTACGCCGTAGCTCACGAAGGTGAGACGCGGAGCGCACAGTGCGAGCAGCTCGTGTGCATCCACCGGAAGGTCATTGGCGGTCCTGCTGCCGAACGTCGCCTCCGACGCGCCATACTTGAGAAAGTTGCCCGCCATCCAGTGGTATTCGCCGGAGCCCGTCAGGCTCTCCACCGCTTCGCCCCAGTTGCGACGATGCAGCTTTGCACCACCTTCTCCCGATGAGCCGATGAGCACCGCGGCAAAGCGCGGATCGAAGGCCATGGTCACCAGTGCGGCCTTGCCGTACCGCGACACGCCTTCGATGCCGACTTGCCGTGCGTTGACGGCCTTGTCGGTCTCGAGGTAATCCAGCGCACGACCCGCCCCCCATCCCCATGCGCGCAGCGCGCCCCAATCCTCGGGCTTGCGCGGCTGGCCCTTGTTGACGAGACCAATGATGCCCTTGGTCAGCCCCGCGCCGTTGTCGGCCTGAATGGCGCCGGGGTTGATGTACGCGAAGCCCCATCCATCAACGATGAGCTGGTCCGTGGCAGGAGCATCGCTGCCCGGGGGCGGCGGGGGAAATGAGAAACCACGTCCACCTGCCGGCGGCAGTGGTGCCGGATGGCCGACGGCCTGCGCGAGCGGGCGCCCCCCGAACATCATCATCACGGGCGCGGGTCCCCTGGCGTCGGCAGGCAACACGAGCGTGACGCCGATGTCGACGGTGATCTCGGGATACGACGAGTTGTCGACGTGCCCAATGAGCTGCTTGCCGATGACGCGGCGCCCGGCCACGATGCCGCTGTCGGTGCCGGCCACGGTCCAGGTGACCTTGGGCACGTTCGCGGGAATGCGGCCCAGTACTTCGCGCTCGAAGTCCTCGACGATCTCCGTGCGGCGTTGCGCCCACAGCTGCGGCGTCGTGACTTTCCTGCCGTTCTTCAGGGTGAGGACGTCGGGCAGCCTGGGGTACGGATTGGCCGTCGCCTCGTCGTAATTGGCGTGGTTCGCATCCTTCTCGTTGCCGCTCGGACCGGGGCGCAGGGCTCTGATGCCGAGCTGGTCCATCATGTTCCGGTGGTCGTCGTCGGCGCTCCATGGCTTGCCGTCGGCAGCCATTTGCTGAGCGGCCGCCTGCTGAGCGGCCGCATGCTGGCCGAAGACGAGCATGGCCGCGCCGGTGAGAATGCGCACCTGCTGACGGAAGACGTGATGTGTCATGAACAGTGTCTCGCTGACGGTACGGTTGCGGTTGGTGCGCGGGCGGCGGCGTTCTTCCGCGATGCAACGCTATGTCTTATCATGGACCAATGAATAGGTCAAGTCATCTTATGTGCTCGTGGCCTTCTCCACGAGTCTACGCGGGCGCACGGGGCTTCGTTCGGTGCCCTGCCGTACTCGCTGCATTCGCCGCGATCTTTTCGTCGCCCTCGCTGTGCCTCGGCCAGTGGCCTGTCTTCGTGCCCATCAGGGCGAGCGGCACGTATGCCGTGGGCGAGCGCGCGGGCTGGACGGCCACGCTTCCCGACAGCGCCAGGATTCCCGCGGGCGGATACCGCTACGTCATCACGAAAAACCGGAAGGACACCGTTCGTACGGGCGTCCTGGATTTTTCGAGCGGGACGGCGCGGCTCGAGGCGACCATCAGCGAGCCGGCCATGATGTACGTACAGGTGCACACAGGCGAAAAAGGCCCGGCCTCCACCGTCAACCTCGGCGCAGCCATCGGGCTGACGCAGATCAAGCCCGTGGTCCCACGTCCGGCCGACTTCGATGCCTTCTGGGACGGCAAGCTCAAGGCGCTGGCCGCGGTGCCGATCAATGCGGCGCTGACGCCTGTGCCCACGAAGGTCCCGGATATCGAGCTCTACACCGTGAAGCTCCAATCACTCGGCTCCATGGTGCAGGGATACCTCGCGAAGCCAAAGCGCGACGGAAAATTCCCCGCGCTGCTGATCTATCAGTATGCCGGCGTCTATCCCCTGCAACCGCAGTGGGCCACGAGCCGCGCCGTGGAGGGCTGGCTCGTGCTCAATGTGGACTCGCACGACGTGTATCCGGATTCGATCGTGGGCGTGCCACAGAATTATCGTGACGTGGGCAACACCGATCGTGAGACGTCGTACTTCCTGGCGATGTACCTGCGCGATCACCGCGCAGTGGATTATCTGGCGTCCCGTCCGGATTGGGACGGGCGAGTAATGGTCGCAACGGGAACGAGCATGGGTGGCCAGCAGAGCGTGGTCACGGCCGCGCTCGACCCGCGCATTACCGCGGTGGTGGTCAACGAACCATCCGGTGCCGACGTGAATGCGGAGCTGCATGGCCGCGCCGCGGGATATCCCAACTGGCAGTGGAGCGACGCGAACGTGATGGAAACGGCGCGGTACTTCGACACCGTGAATTTCGCGCCGCGCATCACGGCCCCCGTGTGCATCGCGGTGGGGTTCATTGACACGACCGCCACGCCGTGGGGGATCATCACGATGTTCAACCAGATTCGCGGCCCGAAGGAATTGATCCCGATGATCGATTCGGACCACAATCACATCACACCGCAGAAGCAGAGCCAGTGGAATGCGCGGTCGAAGGAAGTCCTCGATCAGCTTCGGACCACGGGTGCGTTCACTCCGAAGCCATTCGTCAACTAGTGGTAATACTGTTCACTCGCGCAGGAGCGCAGCGACTGTCGGGAGCTGCCGTCCCGCCCTGGGGAGTTATCCCGACACTCGTTCGCTTCGCTCCCTTTCTGCGGGATGACAGCCAGCGCCGCCGGCACCTGGCACAAGTGACCAATCATGGGCGCTGTGGGTCGTAACGGCTAGCGCGAGATGGTTCGATCTGGTCCTTCCGAGCGCTGCCACCATCCTTGGTGGCCTGGTCCTGTCGCCATCATTTTTTGATATTACGAAATAATTCTCTTGACAGACAAAATGCGGAATGTAGAATCGTGGCAGGAATGTCATCTTATCACCTGAGTTTTTGAATCTTTAGTTAGTCAAGGAAACGAATTCAGGCCCACCACCGTCAGCCCTTCGTTCCACGTCCGAATCTCCACCCACGCCGCACACTTCCTGAACAGGAGCGGCGTCTCGCCACCGCAGTTTGTCGACTCACGATGCAAAAGATGAGCACTAGGCAGAGCGCCGCTGGACCTCACGCTTTTTGGAGGAAACACTGATGGGACGCAGGATCATGCTTGCCGTCCTCACCTTGTTCGCGGCGGCTTCGGTCGCTCAGGCACAGGGCACCGGGCGAATCATCGGACGCGTAACAGCCATCGAAGGGGGCAGATCCCTGGGTGGCATTACCGTGACCGTCGTTGGAACGCGCTTTGGCGGCCTGACCGACACAACGGGCCGGTATGCGATCAACGAAGTGCCAGTGGGGTCAAGGCAGGTCAAGGCTCAGGGACTCGGCTTCACGTCGGCCACCATGCCGGTCACGGTGGCGCAGGGCACGGCAGCGACGTTGAACTTCCAGCTCGTGGCCGCCCCATACCAGCTTCAGGAAGTAAAGACGGTTGGTTTCGGCACGCAGGACACGCGCACCATTACGGGCGCTGTTTCCACCGTCACCGCCGAACAGATCAAGGACATCCCGACCTCGAACGCCATGAAGGCGATCCAGGGTCGTATTCCCGGCGTCGAAATCGTGGCGACGAGCAATGAGCCAGGCGCGGCGATGCAGGTTCGTATTCGCGGGGTCCGCTCGATGTCGGATACGCGCAACGAGCCGCTCTATGTTGTCGACGGCATTCCGATCGCCGGCGGCATCCAGGACTTCAACCCGGCGACGATCGAATCCATCGACGTCCTCAAGGACGCCGCCGCAACCGCCATTTACGGCAGCCGCGGATCGAACGGCGTCATCCTGGTGACGACGAAGCGCGGCGTACAGGACGGCAAGATGCATTCGTCGTTCAGCGCGGACAGCTACTACGGGCAGCAGCAGGCGGTCAAGATCACCCAGATGATGAACATGACGCAGTTCGTGCAGTTCCTGCGCGACGCGGCAGCCATCAACGGGCAGGATACGAGCCTCGCGAAGGTCCTACAGGCGGGTATTGCGACGAGCGTTGTGCCTGGCACAACGACCCCAAAGCGTCTGTACGCCTACCAGAATGGAATCGAGACGGATTGGCAGCGCGCCGTGCTCCGCGATGGCGGCCAGCGCAGCTTTCAGGGCGGCTTGACCGGTTCCAGCCCCGACACGCGCTACACGCTGTCCGGCAACTATTTCGGCAACACGGGTCTCATCCCGGGGCAGGGTTACAACCGTGGCGCAGCCACGGCATCCGTCGATCACACGACGAGCCGGCTCCGCCTTGGCTTGAGTGCGAATCTTTCGCGCATCACGCAGGACATCGGCGAAGGACAGGGAGCGTTCGGGTTTGCGACCGCCATGACGCCGTTCGGTACGCCGTTCAACTACACCACGAAGGACTCCGCTGGCCTGCTCGACCCGCGCCCTGATGATGATCCGCTCAACATCAACCCGCTGCTCGAGAACCGGTCGATGATCCGCCAGTCCATGACGAATCGCGTGTTCGGTTCCGCATACGCCGAGCTGCAGCTGGCGCAGGGCCTGACCTACCGCATGAATTTTGGTCCGGACTACACGAACAACGACAACGGCTGTTTCAATACGGCGTGGACGCACAACGCCTGCAACAACGCCAATACGGTGGCGCCGCAGAACCAGGGTGGATTGCCGGCTGCGGCCGATCGCACGCAAACCGAGTTCGCCTACACCCTCGACAATCTGCTGCAACTGAATCGCGACGTGGGCTCCAAGCAGCACTTCGACGTCACGCTTCTTTACGGCATCCAGCACGACCGCACCAACACGAACGCGGAGACGTCGACCGCGCTGCCGTACACCACGCAGCTTTGGTATGATCTCGGATCTGGTACGCCCGGCATCCCCACGAGCTCCCTCGCCGAGTGGTCGCTGCAGTCGTACATGGGCCGCGTGAACTACACACTGCTCGACCGCTACACCGTGTCCGCGACCGTGCGCTCGGATGGATCGAGCCGCCTGGCGCCGGGGCACAAGTGGGCAACGTTCCCGTCTGTCGGCCTTGGCTGGCAGCTTGGAGACGAAGCGTTCATGAAGCGCTTTACCTTCCTGAACAACCTCAAGGTTCGCGGCAGCTACGGTACGACCGGCAACACGTCCATCAACCCGTACCAGACCCAGGGCACCTTGTCGGGACGTCTGTACTCGTTCGGCTCAGCCATTGTGCGCGGCTACCGTCCGGGCAACATCGCCAACCCGGACCTCACCTGGGAAAAAACGGACCAGTCCGACGTGGGCGTGGAGTGGGCGATCTTCAACAATCGCATCTCGGGAAGCGTCGACGGCTACGTGCAGAATACACATGACCTCTTGCTGAGCCGCCTCCTGCCGGTCACCTCCGGCTTCACGTCGACACTGCAGAATATCGGATCCACCAGGAACAAGGGTATCGAGATCGGCGTCTCCACGGTGAACCTCGATGGGTGGCATGGCGTTCGCTGGAACTCGGACTTCAACTGGTCCACCAACAGCAACGAGATCACGGCACTCACGAGCGGCGCGAATGCATGCGTTGCCTCCGCAGGCGGATGCGACATCGGGAACGGCTGGTTTGTCGGGCAGCCCATCAACCTGACTGGCGATCCACAGCGCCGCGTGTTCTTTGACTACAAGTACGCCGGCATCTGGCAGTATGCGGATTCGGTTGCCATGAAGGCGTTCAATGCGACGGGTTCGTCGTTCAAGGCCGGCGATCCACGCGTTGCGGACATCAACGGCGATGGCAAGATCACGGCTGATGATCGCGGCATCATCGGGAATAGCTATGCGGGTTGGACGGGCAGCGTCTCGAACCGTGTGGTGTATCGCAACTTCGACTTCTCCGGCCTGATCACGATCAAGTGGAACTACCTGTTCGTGGACGGCACGGCGCGCGGCTACGGCGGCCGGTACGGCGACATTGCGGACATGGACTACTGGACGCCGACCAACCCGACGAATCGCAATCCGGCACCGTTCATTGGTGAGCAGAAGCGCAACTACGCTGATACGCGCCTCTACACGGATGGATCACACTGGCGCATCCGCAACCTGACGCTCGGCTACACGGCCAGCTCACGTCTGGCGAGCCGCCTCGGCGCAGCAAGTCTCCGCCTGTACGGTACGGCCCAGGACCCCTACATCCACTCGAGTTATATCGGGAATGATCCCGAAGTTGCTGGTGCGGCACCCACGGTTCGCACGCTCCTCTTCGGTACCAACATCGTCTGGTAGCCAGATCACTCTCCCTGAGGAATGAGAAACCAAACATGAAGCGCATAATTCTTTCCGGTGTGATCCTGGCGCTCGTCAGTGGTGCGAACTGCGTGTCCCTCGACGAAAATCTCGTCACGGGTGTCAGCAGTGCGTACTACGCGACGCCAGACGGGCTCAACTCGGCACTCATTGCCAGCTACGCCCAGCTGCGCGGCTTCTACGGCCGCGAGCAACTGCTCTCGATCAACCAGGTGGGAACGGACACCTGGGAGGCTGCCGACCAATCGGCCTCCAACAATCAGAATTTCGACAAGTACAACAGCACGCTCAACAGCAGTGCCGCGGAACTCGCGAATACCTGGAACCCCGCGTACCAGATGATCAACTCGCTGAATGCAGCACTTGATCGTGGACCAAAGGCAACGGGTGTGCCTGAAGCGACGAAGAACATCCTGCTCGGCGAAGCGCACTTCCTTCGCGCGCTGGAATACTTCACGCTCACCCGCCAGTTCGGCGACGTGACGTTGAACCTGCATGAAAACCAGGGCGTTGTGGCAACGGCCGTTCGTGATCCGCAGTCGGCCGTCTACAAGACGATCATTGCCGATCTCGACACAGCCATCACCTTCCTGCCACTGGCGACGAACGACTTTGGCCGTGCCACAAAGGGTGCGGCGCAGTCGCTCCGGTCACAGGTGTATCTCACGCGCGGTTACCTGCAGCCGGGCCTGGGCGGTACGGCGGCTGCGGACTTCACGTCCGCGCTCGCGGATGCAAAGGCTGTCATTGCATCGGGTGCGTATTCACTGGAGCCGGTGTATGCGGACCTGTGGTGCGTCGCACGTCCCGCCGTTGATCCAGGCCGGGGCGGCTACTGCGAGAACAGTGGCTACGCCAACAATCGCAAGGAATTCATCTTCACTGTTCAGTTTCGCGCGCAGCTCGCGGACAACGATGCGGACAACGAGTACAACTATCTCCACCTCGTTTTCCTGAGCCAGTACGACAACGTGAACGCAGGCACCGGCGTTGCGCGTGATATCAACAATGGCCGCCCGTTCCGCCGCCTCAAGCCGACCAACTACGGCCTCAAGGTCTTCCAGTTCAATCACTACTTCGGCAGCCCGGCCACGCCGGGCCCGAGCGACCTGCTCGACACGCGCTTCGAAGGTAGCTACCAGAACGTGTGGCTTGCGACGGCAAGCGGCGGCACCAACCCGGTTGGCACGTGCCCCAACTGCACGAGTGGCGCGGTGGTCAACGCAGGTGACACAACGATCTTCTACCCGCCGTACCCGGTTTCCGACGCGTTCCGAGCGAGCAAGAAGTACAAGACCCGCACGATCTGTCCGGCGGCCCAGGCCGACCCGTCCGTCGCCTGCCCGAATGCCGACGTCACCGGCACGAACGACGGCTACTATCACTGGGATTGGTATCCGTCGCTCAAGAAGTTCCAGGACAATCTTCGCCTCACGGTCTCCGATCAGAACGGCGGCAAGGTCCAGGCAGTGATTCGCCTCGCCGAGATCTACCTGGTTGCCGCGGAAGCAGACATTCAGCTCGGCAACACGGCAGAAGCGACGCAGATGATCAATGTCATTCGTACGCGTGCGGCAAGCCCGGCGCACAAGGCCGACAACAACATCACGGAAGCACAGCTGGTCGGGTTCCCGAACCTCACGGCCGGCAGCAAGCCCGGTCTTGATTTCCTCATGGAGGAACGCGAGCGGGAGTTGGCAGGCGAGTGCACACGCTGGTACGACATGACGCGGCCCGGCCCGCAGTTCTTCGTCGATCACGTGGCCAAGTACAACAAGCGCGCGGCGCCGAATGTGAAGGCCACTCACATTCTCCGGCCCATTCCGCAGTCGCAGATTGACGGTGTGGTGGTGGGTCCGAAGTACCCGCAGAACCTCGGGTACTAAGCCAGGATCGTTGGCGGTACGGGGATGATGGTCCCGTACCGCAAAGTGACCTCCGGCTGCAACGCACCGCAGTCGGAGGTCGCTCTTTTTTCGCAAGTACTCATCTTATCACGTGCACTCTGGGGCGCGGTGATGCTGCCTTACCAACGGAAAGAGCTGTCGGCGGAACAGCGGGCCGAGGACCTCCTCTCCAGGATGACACTGGAGGAAAAGGCGGCACAGATGATGTGCGTCTGGCAAAAGAAGGCC
>JAQBPY010000384.1 GCA_028287285.1 Gemmatimonadota bacterium | reverse complement strand
TACAATCTTGCGTTGAACGACGTGACCGGGACTTCGTCGATCACGAACAGCCTGCTCCAGACCTCGTATGGGTTCGTGACGAACGTCGCCAACGCCACCGGAACGCTGAACCTCAGTGTCACCAACTCGTCGTTCGGCGGAGCCACCAACGGCGTCGGATTCGGCATCTACCCGGCCGGCTCCTCCAACGTGACGGTGAACTTCCAGAACGACAGTCTCGCCAACCATTCTGCGCGCGGCATCCAGGCCGCCACGACGACAACGACCGCGTCGACGATGAACATCACGGTCAACCAGTCGAAGTTCCGGAACAACTTCGTGTCGATGGACATCGACCATGGGTCGAGTGGTACGAGCACATTCAACGTGACGAACAACGACCTGCAGGCGACCACCGGCAGCTCGCAGGCCATCAACATCAACCGTCTGGCGGATCCCAGCTTCACGAATTTCGGGCTCTTCAGCGGCACGATATCGACCAACACCATCGGCACCCAGGGCGTGCTCAACTCGGGCTCTGATGCAGGCGATGGCATCACGGTGAAGACCAACGGTAATGGCGGTACCACCCGCGTCACGATCACCAGCAATACCATCCGGGAAATCGGCCAGGAGGGTATCTCGGTGGCCGCGCGTGACGCGACCACCGGTCATACGCTCCACGCCAGGATCCAGTCGAACAGCATCGGGACGTCAGATGCCGTGGCGCTTAGTGGCGTCTTCGCGACCCTTGGCGCATCGAACACGGACCATGTGGTGATGTGCCTGGATATCGCGAGCAACACCACGGTGGGAGCGATGCCGCAGAACGGTGTCCGGATCCGCAGTTCCGGCTCACCCCCGGCGGTCACGACGCTCACCCTGCCTTCGTACGACGGTACGGGAGCCACCTACTTTGCGAGCAGGAATCCCGGAGCCACCGGTACACTCGCCAATGCCTCATTCGCGAATGGCGGCACCGGCGCCACGACCACCGCTGGCACTTGCACCACGCCGTAAGGGAGCACACCCCACCCGCTCCCTCTCCAATCTGCAGCAGGCAAGGATTACCATGGTGGCCGATGGCCACCATGGTAATCCGGTAGGTGCAGTACGCGCTGTCGATCCGCAGCACTCCCTCCACTCGTAAACGAGGAGATCATGTCGGAGCCGTTTCTATCGGAGATCAAGGTGGTGTCGTTCAACTTCCCACCAAAGGGATGGGCGCTTTGCGACGGGCAGTTCCTGCCCATCAACCAGAACCAGGCGCTCTTCTCGCTGCTTGGTACCACGTACGGGGGCAACGGGCAGACGACCTTTGCGCTCCCCAATCTGCGGGGTTGTGCCCCCATGCACGTGGGCAACGGGCACATACTGGGTGAAAAGGCAGGTTCCACCAGCGTGACGCTCAATATCCAGCAGCTTCCCACGCACACGCATTTCCTCCAGGCATCGAGCACACTCGGTGACACACCCGTGGCAACCAACACGGTGCTCGCCCAGACCCCTGCGCTGATTTACGCCCCACCAGTGAGCTTCACGGCGCTCAACCCTGCCGGCGTATCGTCGTACGGCGGCAGCCAGCCACACAACAACATGATGCCGTACCTGACGCTCAATTTCATCATCGCGCTGCAAGGCATCTTTCCTTCCCGTAACTAACCGGAGACCAGCCAATGCCATATGTAGGCGAAATTCGGATGTTCGCGGGCAACTTCGCGCCCGCCGGCTGGGCTTTCTGCGAGGGCCAGCCGCTGCCCATCTCGGAAAATGACGTCCTGTTCCAGCTCATCGGCACCACGTACGGTGGCGATGGAGAGCAAACGTTCAACCTGCCCAACCTCGCGAGCCGCGTACCGTTGCACATGGGTACGGTGCCAGGTGGGAGCACGTACCAGATTGGCGAGGCGGCGGGAACGGAGCAGGAGACGCTCACCAGCCAGACGACCCCCCTCCACACGCACACCATGATCGTGTCGACGGCCGCGGGATCGCTGCAGCCGCCCTCCAATGCCATGCTGGCACAATCGACCGTCGCGGACCTGTACATCGAGGACCAGGCTGACGGCACGCTCGCAGCAGGTGCGGTGACCCCGGTGGGAGGCAGCCAGCCGCACGAGAACGTGCAACCCTTCCTGTGCATCAACTTCATCATCTCTCTGTTCGGGATCTTCCCGAGCCCAACCTGAGGAGTCGAGCGACATGTCAGATCCGTTTGTCGCGGAAATCCGCATCTTTCCATTCAACTTTCCGCCCACGGGATGGGCGTTCTGTGATGGACAGCTCATGCCGATCTCCCAGAACACCGCGCTCTTTTCGCTGCTCGGCACCGTCTACGGGGGCGATGGAAAGTCCACCTTTGCACTGCCCGATCTCCAGGGCAGCCTTCCAATGCAGCCGGGCCAGGGGCAGGGCCTCTCGCTCCGCGACCTTGGCGAGACGTCCGGCGTGGAGACCATCACCCTGCTGGACTCGGAGATTCCGCTCCACACCCACACGGTGAACACGATGTCCGATCCGGGCACGTTCCAGGTGGGCGCTCCCAATCGCGTGGTGGCCCGGTCGGCGAACGCGAACGCCTACCAGGCCAATACAACGGCAAATCTGAGCGCGATGGCGTTCCAGACACTCGCCCTCGCGGGTGGGGGCCTGGCGCACAACAACCTGCAACCGTATCTCACGCTCAGCTTCTGCATCGCACTCCAGGGCATTTTCCCGCCCCGCCCGTAACGTGCGCCGGTGTGCGGCCGGCCTCACGCCGGCCGCACACTTCGCTTTCCACCTGAATGTCCCATTCCATCCCACCGGTCGCGCTTCGGCCAGTCCGTGACGACGATCGCGATTTCCTGTTTGGTCTCTACGCGTCCACCCGCGCCGAGGAGCTCGCTCCCGTACCGTGGACAGAGGAGCAGAAGACCGGGTTCCTGCTTCACCAGTTCAATGCGCAGACGTCATGGTGGACGGAGAACTACGTGGGTGCAACGTTCGACGTCATCGAGGTAGAGGGTGAGCGGGCGGGCCGTCTGTACGTCCACCGAACGCCCGCAGTCCACGCCATTGTCGACATCGCGCTGCTGCCACGGTTTCGTGGCCGTGGTCTGGGCACGCATCTGCTCGAAGCAGTCATCGCCGAAGCCGAGGGCGAGAGCCGGTCCGTGCGTATTCATGTCGAGATGATGAATCCCGCGCGACGGCTGTATGCACGCATGGGGTTCGTCGGCATCGAGGACAAGGGCGTGTACCTGTTGATGGAGCGTGCCCCGCGCGCACCCGGGCCCATTGCCGTGTAACGGGCCCTGCACGCTGTCGTCCTGAGGCGCAGCGCTCATCCCGTCAGGTAAATACCGCCTCGTACTGGATGCCGGCGACGCCGCCGCTGATGGGGACGAGGAAGATCGCGACCTCGCCCATTGTTTCATGCCGGAGCTGATAGGTGGCTTGCGCGGCAATGGGCCCGGAGGGCGTGTCGAACATCAGCCGAAACGGCGTGCGCTGCCGCCGCGGATCGTCATCGCCGACGAGGGCGCTGGCCTCGACCAGCGTGAGGTCGATGAGCGCATCGCCGAACCGCGCACGAAATACCTGGCCCACCAGGGGCGCAAAACCGGCGAGTGACATGTCGTTGAGCATGCGATCAAGATAAGCATTCGTGATTGCACGAAGGGGCGATCCTGGATGAATCGCCCCTTCGTCGTTCGCTGCATTGCCCCACTTGGATTCGAACCAAGATTCGCGGCTCCAAAGGCCGCTGTCCTGCCGTTGGACGATAGGGCAGTTCTGCCTGTCAGCCCTCAAAGCTACTCGATTGGCGAGACACGCTCAACTCGCTCCGACGTCCGCGTCCGAATCAGCCGGTCTCCGGGCCTCAGGATGGCATCGGCGCCGCTGTCCGGGCCAATCCCGAACACGGTGGAGCCCGACCCGCTCATCATCGCGATCTCGCATCCGGCTGATTTCAACCCCTGCACATATCGATGAACTGCCGGATGGCGGGAGCCCACTACCGGCTCGAAGTCGTTGATCGCAATGGCGGGAAGCTGCCACCAGTCGGACACCATGTCGCGCTGCAGCACAAATGCCTGCACCTGCTCGGCTCGGGATTCGGCAAGCCATCCGTATGCGTCGGCGGTATTCACGGCGAAGCTGGGTACAACGAGCGCCACCGGCCGCGCCGCAAGTGACGCCAGCGGCATGAGCCGCTCTCCGCGACCCCATCCGAACGCGAAGGGACTCTCGCACGTCAGGAAGGGCACGTCCGAGCCGATCTGCGCCGCGATGGAACACAGCGCGGCCTCACCCAGCGGCGTGGCGGACATCGCGTCGAGCGCGCGGAGCACCGCACCGGCATTGGCGGAGCCTCCACCAAGCCCGCTACCGAGCGGAATGTGCTTGTCGATCTCGATGGCAAACCCGCCGTCCTGACCTGTTGCTGCGAGATAGGCCACGGCGGCACGCCACGCGAGATTCTTTTCCGCCGGACCGATAGTGCCGAGATCCACATTTCCGCTGACGTCGACAGAGCGGGCGCCGTTGGTGCGCGCAACGCGGACTGTGTCGGCAAGATCGATGCGGAGGAACAGTGTCTCGATCTGATGATATCCGCCAGCCTCGCGCGCGAGCACACGCAAGCGAAGATTGATCTTCGCCTGGGCCGCGACTTCGACGACGCGTGCACCGCGCGCCACGGCACTCACCGGTTGGCTGCCGCCGGTTCAGTGGTGTCGCCCGCATGCTCGATCTGGTCCATGGAGAGACCCGCTCGCAGGAAGTAGTACGAGCCGATGACCGTTATGGGGATGTAAGAAAGGAAATGGAACCCGATTGCCCATGTCACGGCGGTTCCCGCATCGACGCCGTAAAGCGACAGCCCCTCCTTTCCGCACAGCTCGAAAATTCCGAAGAATCCGGGCGCCTGAGGCGCCGCAACGCCCACGGCAATGACCCCCTGCAGGAACAGCGCAGCGCTGTACGGCGCCGTGATGCCCACCGCACGAAACGCGAGCCAGAAGGCGAACGCGTTGAGCAGCCAGTGCAGCAGCGTCCATCCAAACACTTCGGCAAACCGGCTCGGCGTGCGCAACACGCTCATGCCGTGCGTGAGGGACTCCAGCGCCGAGCGTCCCCTGGACTCCACACTCGTCGATACGCGCCATCCGAACAGCTTCTGCGTAAACGCCCCGAAGCCCCGGGCAAAGGCGTCGTACAGCGCGAGAATGCGCTCGGGGAACAACACCATGGCGTACATCACACCAATGATGATGACGACGAACGCGATGCCCTTGATGGCGAGACTCGCCATGGTGACACCAAACACCTTTGCCCCCACGGGAAATGCGGGGTCGAACATGGCACCGAACATCAACAGCAACAGCACCACCATGTCGAACAACCGGTCCACGACGAGCGACGCGAACGCCGCCGGGAATGGCACTTTTGGTGTGGACCTCGACAGGGCGAAGGCACGGGCGGGCTCACCCGCGCGCGCCGGCGCGACATTGTTGATCATCATCCCGATGGCCACAGGTGGCCACAAGATGCCGAAGGACAGATTTGGCGCGATTGGGTCCAGGATGGGGCGCCAGCGGCGTGCACGCAGCGGAAAGATGAACGTCGCCGCGACAGCGGACAGAGCGAGCAGGCCGAGGTGCGCCTTGCGCACGTTGGCCATCACTTCGCCGAAGTTGATTCCCTTGAACGCCAGATAGAGAAACACGGCGCTCAGGAGGATGCCAAGCGCGCTACGCCAGCCGAGTTTCATCGAGTGCCGAGGTCAGTTCGTGAGCGCAAGATCGAGAAGATCGAAGAGCTCGTCGCGCGCGTCGGCGTCGAGGTTGCCGCCGTTCCTGCGCGCGCCATCCCGAATCTCCACGCACCGTTCAATGGCGGCACGGCCACGGTAGAGCAGGACATCAATGGACACGGGCGGCTGTTCCTCGACCGCAATTGGCGCACTCAAGGGAGTTTTCGACAGCCCGCCAAGATTCTTGAGTCCCACGGCGAGCAGGTCGGCGCGTTTGACCGAGGCGGGCGTGGCGTCGGCGGCCGCTGCGGCGAGCGCGAGCGCCGGCATGGCGACCGGAGGGAGCGACGCAGTAGACGCGGCGATTTCCGCTGAGGTACGTGCCGCGCGGAGTGCGTTGAAGCGGACGTCGAGCGATGCTGTATCCGACCCTGGCTCCACGAGCAAGCTCGCAATGTCCTCGAGGATCTCCAGTGAGCCCTTGTCGAGCTGGCCGGCGCCGTCGTGCTGCGCCGCCACGAACGACGCCACCCGATCTGCGCCAAAGCTCTCCGCCGTTGCGCTGAGCGCATTCAGCGCCTGCCGCAGTCCTCGCCGCGCACGATCACGCGCCGCATCGTCCGCCGCAGCCCTGGCTTCACCGACCAGCCGCGCGAGATGTTCCCCGTGGCTCACCGCCTCGACGCGAAACCGCTGCGCGGGCGTCATTGGCGGATGCGAAGAGGTTTCCACGATCGTTGCACCGCCGTCCTGATAGAACAGCGACGCGATGGGGATGATTCGCTCGGCCTGCCGGACGCTCGCCTGCAGCGCGTCCAGCGCCGCGTTGAAGCCGCTACTTTCCGGCGTGGCGTCATCCACGGAGTTGCCGGAGCGCATCGCGAACGCATGTGCGCGCAGCAGGTTCGACGCCGCACTCAGGAGCGCGACGCGCTCGGCGCTGGCGTGGGCGTTGACCGCCTCCAGATGATGCGCAGCCTGTTCGGAGGCTTCGAGCACTTCGGCAAAGGCGGGGTGGTCCTTCACGCTCGCAATGCCGCGGAGCGCGCGCACCCGCCGCACGACGTTCACTGCCGCGTCACGATCCGACGGACGGGTGGCGAGCAGCTCCAGGCCCGCGCCGATATTTGCCGCTTCGTTGGCGAGATAGCTGTCGTGTCCCTGCATGGTGGGTGTCGCAAGGGGCGTGAGGTCGCGCGCGGCCGCGTATCCGCTCAATTCCCGGATGCGGCGGCGTGCCCGCACTTCATCGGCGTCGCCCCACGCGCGCACGTTGTGCAGGAGCACCTTGCAGTCGTCCACAGCGGACACCAGCACGCCGCTCAGCCCCACGTTCCAGGTCAGCGCACCTTCATGCAGCGCTCTGCCCACGCGCTCGATGCCGGCGGCGAGCTCAGAGAACGACGTCAGCTTGGCCATGGTGGCGCTGCCGCGGAGGGCGCGCGCCACACGTTGCAGCCCCTGGACGTCCGGCTCATTCGAGGCGGCGTCGAGGAGCACGGCGTCCAGCTGCTGCACGTAGTCGCCCGCTTCGAGAATGAAGAAGTCGAGGTAGCCGACTGGAGTGGGGGCGGTCATGGGTGGAAGTTATGGTTGGCCGCGCGCCGCGTCCATCGCCGCCCTGAGCTCGCGGATGGCCTGGTCGAGCCCCACGAACACCGCTCGGGATACCACGTGGTGGCCAATGTTGAGCTCTTCGATCTCAGGGATGGCCGCCACGGGGCCCACGTTGGCGGTGGTGAGGCCGTGTCCCGCATGTACCGCGAGGCCGAGCGATCTGGCATACGTCGATCCCGTGACCAACGCATCCAGCGTGGCCGGATCGGCGGGGGCATGCGCGTAGCGGCCCGTGTGGAGCTCTACGGCGAGTGCGCCCACGTCCCGGCTGCGGGCAATGCTGTCGCGGTCGGCATCGATGAAGAGACTGGTGCGGATTCCGGCGTCATTCATGCGTCGGATCGACTCCATGAGCCTGGCCGGGTTGGCCGAGACGTCGAGGCCGCCTTCGGTTGTCACTTCTTCGCGCCGCTCGGGTACAATGGACACCTGGTGCGGCCGGAGACGGAGCGCCAGGGCGATCATTTCATCGGTCGCGGCGATCTCGAGGTTGAACACCGTGGTCACGGCCGCTGCAATGGCGTCGATGTCGGCGTCCTGCATGTGGCGGCGGTCTTCGCGCAGGTGTGCCGTGATGCCGTCCGCGCCGGCACGCTCGCAGACGCCCACCGAATCGACCGGCATGGGCTCATGGCCTCGGCGCGCCTGACGAATGGTCGCGATGTGATCGATGTTGATGTAGAGGCGCTGGCGCGAGTCCGTCATGTGGAGATCACCATTTGTGTGGTTGCCCGTAAAAGGCGGGCCGCGTTAGCTTCGCACTGTCCCGAGGAGATGACGAGTGAGAAAATCACTGCTGATCGGTTTGCTGCTGGCCGGCGCGTGCTCGAGCCATACGGTGGAAACGCCGGCCCCGGTTTCTGCTCCCGGCGCCACGGGCGCCACGACCCCGCGCGGCGCGGTGGAGGGCTTTCTCGCCGCCGTAAAGGCCGGCGACCTTCAGGCCATGTCGACGATCTGGGGCGACAAATACGGACCCGTTCGTGACAGCAAGACCATGCCGCGCGAAAAGATGGAAATGCAGGAGATCATCCTCATGCGATGCTTCAAGCATGACAAGATTCGCATCCTTGGTGAGGCCAATGCCGCGGATATGGAGCGTGTGTTCCAGGTGGAGCTCACGCGCGGAACTCTTGTGCGTGTCACCGACTTCTATACGGCGAAGAGTGGAGCGCGATGGTATCTCCGCTCGGCAACGATGGAACCTGTCAAGGATCTCTGTCCGGCCAAGTAGTGGCATTGGGGTCAGAGCTCGGTGAGCTCGATGAGGACGCCCGCGGTGGCGGCGGGATGGAGAAAGGCGATACGTTTCCCTTCTGCACCGAGACGGGGTGTTTCGTCGATGAGGCGAACGCCGGCATTCCTGCAGCGTGCAAGGGTGCCGTCGAGATCGTCGACGGCGAAGCAAATATGATGGATGCCGGGGCCACGCTTGGCGACGAACTTGCCGATGGGGGTGGCGTCGCTGTCGGCCTGCAGCAACTCCACGAGTGATTCACCCGCGGCAAGCCCGGCAATGCGGGCACCATCCGCATCGTCAAGCGGGACCTCGGGCATGCCGAGGAGGTCGCGGTAGAAGGGAAGGATGTCGTCCAGGGCCCGAACGGCAATGCCAACGTGGGCAATTCGGGTGGGACGTCTGGTCACGTCGGTCATGGCGAGTGCGCTGGGTGAAGGTGCGCCGGCGCTGAATACTAATTCGTGAGCGGTAGTGGGACGGCCGCCGGGAGAGACAATAATGTCGAATGCTCAGGCAGTAACGGATGCGGACTTCGAAGGGCAGGTCGAGCAGGCGGCTGGACTGACGGTCGTGGATTTCTGGGCAACGTGGTGCGGCCCGTGCCGCATGATCGCGCCCATCCTTGATCAGCTCGCCGTGGATTATGTGGGTCAGGTGAAGATGACCAAGCTGGACGTGGACGCAAACATCAAGACGGCCACGCGCTTCAACGTCCGTTCCATTCCCATGCTGCTGTTCTTCAAGGACGGCAAGGTCGTTGACCAGATCGTGGGCGCCGTGCCGCGCCAGGCAATCGAGGCGAAGCTCAAGCAGCACGTCGCGGCCGCGTAATACGATTCTCATGAACGCCGGGCGTTGCAACACCGCCCGCCGGACAGCACATTTGGGCCGGAACGGCACCAGTCGTTCCGGCCCTTCCTGTTGAGCGATGCCCGCAACTGTTGCAGGCCTGCGCTATCCGCATACGCGCGTCCTCCTGCCGCGCACGCGTCTGGCGTATGTACACCTTCGGAACCTTCTCACGGACGCCAAACGCGACCGCGGCGCCCGCGTGTCCGGTTACGTCGCCATCTGGCTGCCCGAAGAGTTTCTCGTGCTGTACCTCCAGCAGGGCGAGCTGGTGAACGCCTGCACGCACAACGGAAAAGAGTTTCAGCCGCTCGCCATCGGCGCGGCGGTGGAGAAAGTGCCGGGCGAGCCGGAATACGGAGAGATCTGCTTTCACGAAGCTGGAGACGAGCAGCTCTCGTGCATGTATGCGTCGCAGGCCACGCCGGCCGTTCCATGGCCCGCCGAGCTGCGCTCCACCGATCCGAAAGCCCTGTTTCCCTACCTCATGGCCACCACATTCGATGGGTTGGTGGAGATCGCCGCCGAAGGCGAGGTGAACTACCTGCTGTTCCGCCATGGATCGGTGCACACGGCCTATCTGTCGGGCGCACAAACGGGCACCATGATCGAGCGGGTAAGCCGGCTGTTCGACCGTGACCGGCGCGCGCTGCATGTAAGTGTTCGCCGCTGGGGCGTCGCAGAGCCGCTGCCGGTGCAGGCCGCCACTGGCCTGGTGCAGGCGTATCGCGATCTCGGCACGTCGCTCGTGCTGCGCCTCGTGGCGAATGGACGAGAGAGCGCGCCGGCCATCGCCGAACATGCGCGGCAAACGCTCGTGAAGACTCACCCGTCGCTGGAGGGTTTTTCGTTCAACGGCAGACCGCCGCGCGCGGTCGTGGCGGACGCCGAGGCGCTCACGGCGGCAATTGCCGCGCTGATCAATGAGGTGCTGTGGACGGCGTCCGACCAGGAAGGCCACGGACCCGAGGCGATGCTGCGCGAGCTCACCTGGGAACGGCGACATCTGTTCCAGTCGGCGGGATTGTTCGACCAGCTGTCGTGGAAGCTGGCGTGACGGCAACGGCCGCCGGCACGTTGTTCGTGGTCAGCACCCCCATTGGAAATCTGGGGGATTTTTCTTTTCGTGCCGTCGAGGTCCTTGGGCAGGTCGCCGCCGTGCTTGCGGAGGACACGCGCCACTCGAAGCACCTGCTCGATCACTATGAGATCAAGGCGCCGCTCGTGCCGTATCACGAGCACAACGAAGCAAAGACGACTCCCCGCCTGGTGGCGCGCCTTCAGGCAGGTGAGAGTCTCGCGCTCATCTCGGATGCGGGCACGCCGCTGCTGTCGGATCCGGGTGCGCGCCTCGTGCGTGCCGCGGCCGACGCAGGCATCACGGTGTCCGCGGTGCCGGGCGCGTCCGCGTTGCTGGCGGCGCTCGTGTCGTCGGCAATCGCACTCGACCGGTTCACTTTTTACGGCTTTCTGTCCCGGAAGGGCAGCGAACGCCGCGCCGCCATCGACGAGATTGTCACGCTCCGGCACGCCGCTGTGGTGTATGAAGCGCCGTCGCGCGTCGCAGATACGCTCGCGGACCTGGTGGCGGCTGGTGCGGGGGGGAGAGCCGCCGCGGTCGCGCGCGAGCTCACCAAGCAATATGAAACAACGCTGCGGGGAACGGTGGCCACGCTCTCGGCGTATTATTCAGAGGTGCCGCCACGTGGAGAAGTCGTGATCGTCATTGCCGGAGCCGATGTGCCAGTGAGTGCCACGGAAGAAGAACTGCGGACGCGCGTCGTACAGCTGCGCGGCGAGGGACATTCGCCGCGCGATGTTGCGGCGTTGCTTGCGTCCGAGATGGGTGCCGCGCGCAATCTCGCCTATCGGCTGGCGCACGAATGAAGCGCGCGCTCGTCGCATTGTGCTGCGTCGTCGGGCTTCTTCCACTGGCGGCCGCGCGGCACGCGCCGCGGCTCACGGTGGCGCGGTTGCAGTATGACGGCGGCGGTGACTGGTACGCGAATCCGTCCAGCCTGCCCAACTTGCTGGCGGCCATCCGGGAGCGGACGTCGCTGCCTGTGGAGAAGGCCGAAGCACGCGTCACGTTGATGGACGAAAAGCTGTGGGACTATCCGTTCATCCACATGACGGGCCACGGCAATGTGAAGTTTACCGACGCCGAGGTGGTTCGCCTTCGCGAATACTTGGAGCGTGGCGGTTTTCTCCATGCCGACGACAACTACGGTCTCGACGAGAGCTTTCGCCGCGAGATGAAGCGTGTGTTTCCCGATCGGGAATTCACGGACGTGCCGCTGTCGCATCCGATCTATCACGCCGTGTACGATTTCCCCAAGGGTGTGCCGAAGATCCACGAGCACGACGGCGCACCTGCGCGCGGCTTCGGCATTTTCCTGGGCGATCGGCTCGCGGTGTACTACACCTTCTCCAGTGACCTGGGCAACGGCTGGGAAGACGTCGAGACGTACCATGATCCAATCGCGCTGCACGAGTCCGCGCTCCGCATGGGCGTGAACCTGTTCGTGTATGCGGTCACCAGCCGTCCTGTTCCATGACGATTCGCAGTCTCGTCGAGCGTGAAGCGCGCCATCTCCGCCGCGCCGAGGTCACCGCCGGTGTGCTGTTGGCCACGGCCGTGGTGGCCGGGCTGCTGACCATTGCCGGCGCGGCGCTCGCGCGGGCGCGCTGGCTGTCGCTGCCGCGCGGAGTGCCCATCGTGGCATGGTGTGTCGTTGCCGCGGCCGTTGCGGCACTTGTGTGGCGTACGCGTCAGCGCCTGCTCACGGGCGACGCGCGCGATGTTGCTCTGACCATCGAATCGGAGCAGGGCCTGCGTCGTGGAGTGCTCGTAGGCGTCTTGGAGCTCGAGGGGCAAGGTCCGCTCGCCGAGCGGGCGGCCACAAAGGTCCGCGGGTCGCTGCCTGTCAACACGCCGCTCGCACCCGAGATGCGGCGCGCCAGCTCGCGGCGTGCCATGCATGGTGCGGCGGCGGCCGCTGGCGGCGTGCTGCTCCTCCTCGGTGCCACGCCACTGTTCGCCGACGGGCTCGTGGCCATGCTGCGTCCCATCGACGCATGGCGTGGAAAGCTCCTCGACACGCCTCGCATCGAGGGTGCTCCAGCGGAGCTGCTGCGCGGCTCACCGCTTCGCGTCAGCGTGAAGGCGCCCGGACGTCGCGTGATCTATCTCGAGAGCCGGCAAACCGGTGATGCCTGGCGTACCGATACGCTCACGGTTGATCCGGCCAGCGGCGCGGCGAAATGGTCCGTGGATGCGCTACGTGGAGACCTGCGTCTGCTTGCCTCGGATGGTCGTACGACCAGCGACAGCGTCATCGTTCGCGCTGCCGACCGTCCGTTCGTGGGCGCCGTGACGATCCACGCGCACTTTCTGTCGTATCTCGGCCGCGCCGACGAATCGCTCCCCATTGGAGAGGTGCTTCGCCTGCCGCGCGGTACGTCGCTGTCAATCGCCGGCCGCGCGTCCATTCCGCTCGCGGACGTGGCGCTTCTGGGGCCTGCGGGTGAGCGGGTCAACCTTGGCGCCAACGGACAGGCGTTCAATGGCCAGTTCACGCCGGATCGTTCCATTCGTCTGCACTGGTCGGCGCGTGGGCCAGGCGGCCTCGTTCCAGATCTTCCGGAGCCGCTGGAGATCGACGTTGTTGCCGATTCGGCGCCGCACGTCATTATCGCGGAGCCAGCGGGCGATACGCTGCTGGTGTCATCCGGATCCGTGGATCTCGGCTTGCGGGTGTCGGACGACCATGGCGTGGCGTCGGTGGGATTGCGAATCATGCGAGTGGGCGTGCGGGATGCGGCCCCGATTGCACAGCCTGTTGCCACAGCGGTCGGCACCAACTGGGCCGGTGGCGCGACGGTGGACATTGGCGCGCTGCACCTCGCACCGGGTGACGCGGTCTCGGTGCGTGCGGACGCGGTGGACGGATCCCCCTGGGCACAGCGTGGCGTTAGCCGAGAGTTGGTGTTGCGCAGAGCGACCACCGAGGAGCAGCGTGCTGCTGCCCGCGCGATGGGCGATTCTGCTGTTAAAGAGGCGTTAGCAGCAGCAAGTGCACAGAAGTCGCTCGCGCAGCGTACCGATGAGGCGGCACGGTCGCAGGCACGCCAGGGCGCCGCGAAAGATGCCCAGGGCGGCCAGGGCGAAAAACAGAAGGCGATGAATTTCGAGAACGCCGAGAAGGCAAAGAGTCTCGCGCAGGAACAGCGTGCGATGGCGGACCGCGTGCAGAAGCTTCGTGCGGCCACGCAGCAGCTGGAACAGCAGCTCAAGGCTGCAGGCGCTCTCGACACGGCGCTGGCCCGTCAGCTCGGCGAAGCGCAGAACCTGTTGAAGCAGGCCATGACGCCCGAGTTGATGGCGCAGATGCAGAAGCTGGAGCAGGCGTCGCAGCAGATGAATGGCGAGCAGTCACGCGATGCGATGCGCGACATGGCGTCCATGCAGCAGAAGATGAAGGAACAGCTGGAGCGCAGCGCGGAGATGCTCAAGCGGGCGGCGCAGGAAGGCGCCATGCAGACGCTTGGTGACGAAGCCAAGGAGCTTGCGCAGAAGGAGCGAAAGCTCGCGGAGAACCAAAAGCAGTCCGATCCCTCCAAAAAGGCCGGTGATGCGAAGGAGGCGAGCCAGCTCGCGGATCGCACCGAGCGGCTCAAGGATGCGATGGAGGAGCTCAAGTCGCGTCTTGCCAAGGACAAGGCTGAGGCGGGCGCGAACAAGACGGGCGAAGCCGGCAAGCATGCGGAAAAAGCCGAGTCGGATCTTCGCAAAGCGGCCCAGGAGATGCGCGCCGAGGAGAAGGCGCAGCAGCAACAACAGGAAGGCGAGGCCAAGCCCGGCGGCGAAAAACAGGGCGAGGCGAAGCCCGGTCAGGACGGCAAGCCCGGTGGAGAGCCAAAACAGGGCTCCGAAGGCAAGCCCAATGGCGAGCCGAAGCCCGGCCAGGACGGAAAGCCGGGCGGCGATTCAAAGAGCGGCCAGCCCAAGCCGGGCGAAGGCGATCAGAAGAGCGGACAACAAGGCGGGCAACCGCAGGCTGGTCAGCAGCAGGGAGCCAAGGCCGCGGAGAACGCCGCCTCCGAAATGGATCGTGCGGCGAAGTCCATGCAGGACGCGCGCAGCGACCAGGTAAAGGAGTGGAAACAAGAGATCACCTCCGAGCTCGATCAATCTGCGCAGGAGCTGCAGCAGCTCGCGCGCGAGGAGCGCGCGCTCGAGCAGAAGGCGCGCAGCGGCCAGTCTGCCGACGACCGGCGCAGTGCGCAGAGCGCCGTGGAGCAGGGCGTGTCCAAGGCCAACGAGCGGTTGCAGGGCCAGGGAAAAAAGAGCGCACTCGTGTCACCGCGCTCGCAGCGGTCCATGGAAGAAGCAAAGGCCAAGGTCTCGCAGGCCACGGAGAGCACGCAGGGCGGCAGCGACCAGAAGCAGGCGAGCGCCCTCAGCGAAGCGGCGGACGCGCTCACGAAGGCGGCTGCGTCACTCTCACGTGACCGTGAGCGCGCAAACAACGCGAACAGCGCGTCGGGCTTCAGCGAGATGATGAAGGAGATGCAGGAGATGGCGCAGAAGCAGGGCTCCATCAATGGCCAGTCGCAGAGCCTGCTCAACATGCCCAACAGCCAGAGCAGCGCCGCAGGCCAGCAGCTCGCCCGCTCACTTGCCCGGCAACAGCGTCAGCTCGCTGAGCAACTCGATGATGCGGGTGATGCCGCTGGTGGCGACCGGGCGGAGAAGCTCGCGCAGGAAGCACGCCAGCTTGCCGAGGCGCTCGACAATGGACGTCTGGATGGATCGACGCTCGCGCGGCAGCAGCAGTTGTTTCGCCGCCTGCTGGATGCGGGCAAGACACTGGAAAAGGAAGAGCGGGACGACACCGGCAAGCGCGAGGCAAAGTCCGCTATGGCGAATGACGCGTTCTCGCCCACCGGCAAGGTCGATACACGCGCGGCGGTGAAGTTCCAGCCGCCCACCTGGCAGGAGCTTCGGGCAATGTCGGCCGATGAGCGTCGAGCGGTTCTCGACTACTTCACGCGCCTCAACAGTGCTCCGAAACCGTAGCGGGACCGCGGCGCGACGTTATGCGGCGACGTGGGCTCTCGTGCTGCTGGCCGGAGTGAGTGTTCGCGCTCTCGGACAGGAAGAAAAGCCCGAGGTTGCCCGGGCGCTGGAGCTCGAGAGCGCCGGGAAATACAGGGAAGCCGTCGCTGCATTCAAGATCGCCATGAAAGTGGCGCCGGGCGCTACCGCCCTGCTTGGCCTGGAGCGAGTATCCGCAGAGCTTGGACAGACAGATTCGCTCGTTGCGCCGCTCGACACCCTCATCGCCGCCCATCCGCGCGAGTCCATCTACCGCACCGTGCAGTTGCGCACGTACCAGATTCTGCGACGCGACGACAAGCTGCGCGAATCGTTCGAGAAGTGGGCGCGCGCCATGCCGCGAGACCCGTCGCCGTATCGCGAGTATGCACGCATCCTGATCCTGCAGGGCCGGCCGGCGACCGCGGACAGCGTCATCATGCGCGGCAAGTCTGCACTCGGAAGCCTGCGTGATCTCGAATACGAAAACGCGCAGCTCCGTGCAGCGATGGGTGAGTGGATTCCCAGTGCGCTTTCGTGGCGCCGCGCGCTCTCGGATGCGCCGCATCTCGCAACGGCTGCCTCATTCGCCCTGGCGCGCGCACCGGCATCCGCGCGCGATGGTATTCGCGATGCCCTGGCGAGCTTGCCGGCGGAGCCCGGCCCACGGCGCGCCCTCGCTGACCTCGAGCTCAACTGGGGTCAGTCGCAGGACGCGTGGGACGCGCTACGATCCCTCAAGCCCGACACGGCTGCTGCGACGATGTGGGAAGAGTTCGCCGAACGCGCATACGCGGAAGAGCGCTGGACGATTGCGCGAGATGCCTACACGGCCGCCTACCGTGTCCATCCCTCCGTGCCCCTGGCAACGCGTGCGGCGTCCGCCTCGTTGCGCGCCGGCTCCCCTGAGGCGGTGTTTGTGCTCGTGCCCCTGGGCGGCGGGGAGAAGGATTCGTCTCGCAGCGCGCGGGAAATCATGCCCCTTCATGTTGCGGCGCTCGTGGCACTGGGGCGTGCCAGCGATGCAGACGCGCTCATTGCGCGCTACGACAAGTTCCTGGTGCCGGTGGTACGCATGCGTGTGGCGCAGATGGTCGCGACGGCATGGGTGCGTTCCGGCGACCTCGTACGAGCGCGCCAGGCGCTCGCGACAGCTGGCCCGGAAGCAGACTCCAGCGAAGCCGCGGGCTGGCTCGCGCTCTATGATGGACGCATAGGGTCTGCGCGCATGCTCCTGCGCACGGCGAGAACACCCACTCCTGATCTCGCGCTGGCCATGGGCATCATCGTCCGTGTAAAGAGCGACAGCGCACCGCAACTTGGCGCGGCATTCCTTGCCCTGGCGCGGGGCGATACGGTTGGTGCGTCCGCCAGGTTCGTGGAGGCGTCGGCGCATCATGCGGACGTCGCGCCGGCCTTGCTCCTGATCGCGGCGCGCCTTCGGGCCGCACGCGGTGATGATGCAGTACCAATCTGGACGCGCATCATGGCGGAACATCCGACGTCGCCCGAAGCCGTGGAAAGTGAGCTCGAGTGGGCGCGGCTGCTGCGCAAGCGTGGCGACGTGGCCGGAGCAACGGAACATCTCGAGCACCTGATACTCAATGCGCCGCAGAGCGCCCTTCTTCCTCAAGCACGACGCGAGCTCGAGCTGGCGCGTGGTGCAATTCCTCCGAGCTGATGTCGTACCTTCGACGTGTTTTCCTGATCGTGCTGCTTGCAGCGCCGGCGCTCCGGGCGCAGCGCATGCTCATACCCATGGATGACGGCCAGACCAACCACCTCAAGGCGTATGGGCTGACCTACAACGCCATGAAGACAGGCGTGCAGGCGGAGTGGCTGCTGAACTATCGCGGCGGATCCTTTCTGCTGCCGGATGCGCCCGAGCTGCGGCGGCGCGCGTCGCTGGACGGAATTTCGTTCGAGGCGATCACCGACGCGCAGCTGTCGGCGATACGGCGCGAGATGGCATCTGGTAACATGGAAGCCGTTCCCCTCGAGAAAGCGCCGCGTATTGCCGTTTACACGCCGGCGGAGGCGCAACCGTGGGACGATGCGGTGACCCTCGCGCTCAAGTACGCCGGCATCGACTTCACGCCCATATATGACGAGCAGGTGGAACAGGGCGATCTCACCAAGTACGATTGGCTGCACCTGCACCACGAGGACTTTACCGGCCAGTTCAACAAGTTCCAGCTGGGATATCGTGACGCGCCCTGGTTTCGCGACATGGTCGCCAAGAACGCGGCGTCAGCGAAGAAACTTGGCTATGCGAGTGTGCCAGGCCTCAAGAAGGATGTGGCCGAGCGCATCCGGCTCTTCGTGGAGCGAGGTGGATTCCTGTTCGCCATGTGCGGGGCAACGGAAACGCTCGAGCTTGCGATCGCGGGGCACGACGTCGACATCGCCGGTGAATTCGCCGACGGCTCACCGATGGATCCGGATGCCGATACGCGGATGAACTGGAAGCGCGCGTTGGCCTTCAAGGACGCCCACCTGGAGCACTCGCCGTTCGTGAACTCCATGAGCGACATCGACGGACATCAGGTGAACGTTCCAGGCCGGCGGCAGCCGCTGGGCACCTTTACGCTGTTCAACTTCTCGTCGAAGTTCGATCCTGTTCCAAGCATGCTGGTGCAGAATCACCGCAGCGTGTTGAACGATTATTATGGCGTGACCACGAGCTTTACCAAGGCCACGCTCAAGCCCGGCGACATCGTGCTGGCCACGGAAGAAGGTGCGCCCTGGGTGAAGTACATCCACGGCGACTACGGCAAAGGCACATGGACATATCTTGGTGGCCATGATCCTGAAGACCCCCAGCATGCGATCGGCAATCCTCCCACGGATCTGTCGTTGCACAAGGGAAGTCCGGGATACAGGCTCATCCTGAACAACGTGCTATTCCCGGCCGCAAAGAAGAAGCCGCTGAAGACATAGACAGACTCGCGAGCTTTCGGTTTATCTTCAGGGGTGCCCAATCCTGCGCTCACGCCCCCGTCCACCTCCCGGATAAGCTCCGCGGCGAGCGCAGCAATGCGCGCGGCGATACGGATGGCGGGCGGCCGGGAAGTGTGCTTCGTGTGCAGCCTGGACGAGAATGGTGTGGTACACACCGCCCGGGTGGTCGCGCGCGGTGACGTGGGCAGCGTCCTCGCGCTGCCGGGATTTGCGCGGCGCGGCGAGATGCTCGTGCACAACCACCCGTCGGGGCTGCTCGAGCCGTCCGGCGCCGATTACGACGTCGCCGCCCGCGTGCACGACGACGGCATCGGCTTTGGCATCATCGACAACGCCGCGACGCAGATCTACGTGGTGGTGGAAGTGCCGGCGGTGCAGAAGCAATCGCGTCTCGACCCCAAGGCCATCGCGCATGACCTTGGTCCGGACGGTCTCATCGCAAAATTGCATGCCCGCTATGAGGACCGGTCGAGCCAGCGCGAAATGGCAGCGACCATCGCGCGCGTGTACAACCAGGGCGGCGTCGGGCTACTCGAGGCGGGAACGGGTGTCGGCAAGTCGCTCGGTTATCTCGTACCGGCGCTTCGGTGGGCCGCGGCCAATGGCGAGCGTACGATCATCTCGACGAACACCATCAACCTGCAGGAACAGCTCGTCAGGAAGGACCTGCCTTTTCTTGCACAGGCACTCACGGATCAGAAGGTCCGCTTTGCACTGCTGAAGGGCTGGCGCAACTACCTGTGCATCGCGCGGCTTGAGCAGGCGCGCGGCGGAGCGGCGCAGCTGTTCGAGGATGGTATGGCGGCAGAGCTCACCACGCTCGCCGCATGGGCGGGCAAGACGTCCGATGGATCGCTCGCCGACTTGCCAATGCCGCCGCGTTCCGAGGTCTGGGACGAGGTCTCCGCAGAACCGGACATCTGCGCCCGCGTCAAATGCGAGCACTTCGAGAAGTGCTTCGTCTTCAAGGCGCGCCGTGCGGCCGCGGAGGCGGACGTCGTCGTGGTCAATCACCATCTGCTGCTCGCCGACCTCGCGGTGCGGCGCGCTGCGCAGAACTGGAGCGACGCCGCCGTGCTGCCCGCGTATGGACGTCTCGTCGTCGACGAAGGGCATCACCTCGAAGAGGCCGCCGCCACGCACCTTGGCAGCAACGTCACGCGGCGCGCGTTGACACGATTGGTGGCCCGCCTCGACCGGCGGGGAAAAGGCCTGTTGCCCGCGCTCGCGATGCGACTGCGCTCGAGCAAGGACCTGCTGAGCACCGCGAGTCTGGATCTCGTGGAAACCAAGTTGGAGCCGAGTGTCGTGGCGCTGCGCAACAAGAGCGATCTGTTGTTCGACCTGCTCGAAACGTTCATCGAGGAAGCAGGGCAGCCAGTAGTACGGCTGACCCAGGCGTTCTCGTCGCACCAGATCTGGAAGGCCGGCCTCACGCTCGCCCTGGACGAAACCCTCGGCGAGATCGCATTGCTCGCCGAAGGTCTCAGGCTCGTGCGTGACCGCATCGAGGGCAGCACCGCACTCGACGAGCAACTCGCGCCGTTGATGAGCGAGCTGCGGTCCGTCACGCGCCGGTTGCAGAGCGCGGGCGATGGACTCAGTCGCACACTCGCCCCTCCCGCGGACGACGACAGCATCCGGTGGATCGAGGTACGCGGGCGTGAAAAGTCGGTTGCACTGTCGTGCGTGCCGCTCGATCTCGCACCCATCCTCCGGGAGGATCTCTTCAAGCGCCTCGACAGCACCATCGTCACGAGTGCCACGTTGACGGCATCGTCGGGTGACTTCGCGGAGGATGCGGGACGATTCAACTTCCTCACGGCGCGGCTCGGGCTCGATGATCCCGACCTGCTGCCCACCACGAAAAGTTTTCCGTCGCCGTTCGACTACGATTCGCAGTCGCTGCTCGTCATTCCGTCGGACGTGCCCGCACCAAATACCGACGCCGATGCGCATCGCGCTGCCGTGATCCGCATTGTGATGGAGCTCGCCGATGCATCAGACGGCGGCTTGTTCGTGCTGTTCACGAGCCATCGCGAAGTACGCCAGCTCGCGGTGGAGCTTCGCGCGCGCGGTGTGGAGCGGAGGTGGCCGCTGTTGGTGCACAGCGAGGAAAGCCGCGACCTGCTGCTCGAGCGCTTTCGCGATTCAGGCAAGGCCATCCTGTTGGGCACGGCGTCATTCTGGGAAGGTGTCGACGTGCCTGGCGACGCGCTTCGCGGGCTGGTGATCGCAAAGCTTCCCTTCAGGGTTCCTACGGATCCTGTGACCGCGGCGCAGTGCGAGGCGATCACTGCCCGTGGGGGTGATCCGTTTGCCGAGTACATGTTGCCGCATGCATCGCTGCGATTGAAGCAGGGGTTTGGCCGGCTCATCCGCACGGGGTCGGATCGTGGGGTGGTCGTCATCGCCGATTCTCGCCTCGTGACAAAGCGGTACGGGCGTGGCTTGCTCGAGGCGCTGCCCGCGGCGCCACGGCTGATTGGCCGGTGGGACGTCATCCGCGAGCAGGTCCGGAAGTTTTACTGATTGGCTTTTTTCTTGGCATCTCGCAGGAGCGAAGCGACTGTCGGGACATACTTGAACCATCGTGTAGCCATTCTGGCGAAAGCACGGTACGGTGTGTCCCGACAGCCGCACGGCGGCGGCGGGATGACATCGTGGTGCCCGTTCGAGACCAGGCAGGGTGAGCAACGAACCAGGGGTCTATTACCTTACACCATGCCTTCTCTCGCACCCTCAAAGATCGTTTGCGTCGGACGCAACTATGCCGCCCACGCGAAGGAGCTCGGGAACGACGTTCCCAGGGAGCCGCTCCTCTTCCTCAAGCCCACGTCGAGCCTCATTCGCGACGGGGAATCCATTCGGCTCCCAACAGTGCCCAAGCAAGTGGAGTACGAAGGGGAAATAGGAGTCATCATCGGCAAGCGGCTGCGAAAGGCCACCGCCGATGACACGCTGGACGCCATCAGCGGCATTGTGGCCGCAAACGACGTGACCGCCCGTGATCTCCAGAAGTCCGATGGCCAGTGGACGCGCGCGAAAGGATT
>JAQBPY010000365.1 GCA_028287285.1 Gemmatimonadota bacterium | reverse complement strand
CCGGCGTCGGCGAGCTTCTCCATCTTCGCGTCCTTGTAGTTCCCCATGCCGAAGCCCAGGATGGTGAGAAACGAGCCTTCGGTGCGGCGCTGCTCGATGAGCCGCACGAGCTCTCCGTCGCTCGACTGTCCCATATTGAAATCGCCGTCGGTGCACAGGATCACGCGGTTGCTGCCGCCGGCAATGAAGTTCTTGCGAGCCACATCGTAGGCGAGCTTGATTCCTGCGCCCCCCGCGGTCGAGCCCCCGGCTTCGAGTCCGTCCAGCGCGGCAAGAATCCTCTGCTTGTCGGAGCCGGCCGTGGAGGGAAGCACGAGCCCCGCGTTGCCGGCGTAAACGACGATGGCGACGTGATCATCCTCACGCAGCTCATGCACAAGAAGGCTCAACGCCTGCTTCACCAGCGGCAGCCGGCCGGGCCCGAACATCGACCCCGAAACGTCGATGAGGAATACGAGATTGCTGGGAGGCGCCTTGCGCAGATCGACGTCGCGCGCACGCAACGCGATGCGCACGAGATCATGATTGGTGTTCCACGGAGCGGCAGACACTTCCGTGCTGATACGTAGCGGCGCGCCGTTGGCGGCCGGAGCGGGATCATTGTACGGGAAGTAGTTGACCAGCTCCTCGATGCGGACGGCGTCCTTGGGCGGGAGCTGCCCCTGCGCAAGAAAGCGACGGACGTTGCTGTACGAGGCGCGGTCGACGTCGACGGAAAAGGTGGATAGCGGAGCGACGCGCGGCGAGCGAAAGGGATTCTCGTCGAGGTGATCATACGCTTCCGTGTTTCCGCTATCGGGATGTGAACGCCTCGCGAGCGGCGACCCCATATCGCGCCGAGCAAACTTTGTCATGGCAGCGGGTGCGCCTGGCATGCGCTGCACGGAGGCGACCACCATTCCCGACAGCGAGAGATCGGCGGAGAACTCACGGCCTTCGGCTCGAATCCTATTCGTCGGAGCCACTTTCAGCTGAATGTCCGCATGGACCGAATCGTCCGACAGGAACACGACGATGGATCCGGGTTGATAGCCTGTGAGTGCGACACGAAGCGTGACCTGCTCACGCGTTCCAACTCGTGGAATGTTCACGACATAGCGGCCGTCGGCCGCCGTCGTGGTGAGGATCCGCCGTTCAGTCACCGAGACTGCCGCGCCGCTCAGCGGTTGACCGGCCGGGCCGGTCACTCGGCCCGCAACGACGGTGGAGTTGGCGACTGCACGCGTGCCGTTGAAACCAGTGGGAAGTGCGAGCAGGATTGCTGCGAGAAGGCCGGGGATGCTGTTGGGACTCATGTTTCCCTCCGTGAGTGAGACGTCGAAGGGGAGACGTATGGTCCGTGGATCCTTGCACACGCCATCGGACACGAGCGTTCGGGGCCAACTTGGCGTATATTTGAGAAACCTCACTCATCCCGCTCGCCATGCCCGCCCGCCGCACGCCTTCCTCAACACGCACCACCGCCCTTCGCGGCGCTCGTGGTGCGCGTACCAGCGAAGATTCCGCCTCGGAAGCGCCGCACGGATCGCGTCCTGAGCAGGTGTATCAGCGACTTCGCGACCTGATCGTGCAGGGGTTGCTCGCGCCCGGCAGCCGTGTCGTGGAGACCGAAGTCGCGGCGCGCCTCGGCGTGAGTCGCACGCCCGTTCGTGAAGCACTGCAGCGGCTGCAGCAGGAAGGGTTTGTCGTTGGCGCGCCGGGTGCGCAGCAGGCGCGCCTTACGGTGGCGCCGCTCACACGCGCTGACGTCCATGAGCTGCTCAACATCGTGGGCGAGCTCGAAGGGCTGGGCGCGCGCTGGGCGGCCGGACAACCGGTGAATGACCGGCGCGCGTTGGCCAAGGAGCTGAAGGCGCTCAACGCGGACTTCTACAAAACCGGCCGCGTGGCGCCAATCGATCATGGGCGTCTCTATGAAGCCGACGAGCGCCTGCATCGCAAGATCGTCGAAGCCTGCGCTGGTCCTCGCCTCATCGCGCTGCATGACAGCGTGAAGCCGCAGGCCGAGCGTTACATCCGCATGTACATCAGCCTTCTCACGAGCGACATCAAGGCATCAGTGGCCGAGCACGACGCGATCATCGATGCGATTGACGAAGGCCTTGCCGATGCGGCGCAGGTGGCCGTGCAGATGAACTGGCGTCACGCCGCGGATCGCATCGCCAAGGTCATCGAAGTGGCGGGCGAGCGGGGCAGCTGGTAGCGCCATGAATGGCACTCGGACTAACGACCTGGCTTCACACCCTCCAGCTCCTCGCGAAGCTTGATGAAGCTTTCGTAGCGCGCCTTGCTCACGTCGCCGCGCGCCACGGCTTCACGGACTGCACAGCCAGGCTCCACGCTGTGGCGGCAGTCCGCAAATTTGCACACTTCCAGAAACGGCCGGAGCTCCGGAAAGCACTGATCGAGCTCCGTCGGCGAAAGAGCCCACATGCCCACCTCACGCAGGCCCGGCGTGTCGACCACATATCCGCCCTCTGCGCCCGGGAGCGGATGCACGAAGCCGCCAACCGTGGTATGCCGCCCTTTGTTCACGGATTCGCTGATCTCGCCCACGCGAAGATCGAGTCCCTCGAACATCGCATTGAGGAGCGACGACTTGCCCACGCCCGAAGGCCCCGTCAACACACTCACGACGCCGGCAAACGCATCGTGCAGCGCGTCCAGCCCTTCACGCGTCTTTACACTGGTATAGTGAATCGTATAACCGGCGCGCTCGTAGTCGATCCAGCGCGCACGCGCGGCTTCGGTGCCACCCACGAGCTCCACCTTGTTGATCACGATGATCGCCACCAGATCGTTGGCCTCGGCGATCACGAGAAAGCGGTCGAGCATGCGCGGATGCGGCTCCGGATTCGCCGCCGCAAACACGATGATGACCTGATCGACATTCGCCGCGACGATGCGCTCACCGTGCCCGCCACCTGGCGCGCGCCGCGCGAGACGAGAACGGCGCGGTAGAATTTCTCCAATGGCCATCGCGTCGCTTGCATCATCCTGTTCCAGCAGCACACGATCCCCGACGGCCAGCTTGAGCGTTTCGGCCGCCGCTGAAATCGTATCGCGCCGCAGCGATCCATCGGCGCGCTTGCCCGAGTTGCTCTTCTTTACACGGCCGCGGAGCGACGCTTCCACGACGACACCGTCGTCACGCCGCACGCGCCAGACACCACCGGTTCCGCTGAGTACCAGCCCCTGCCCCGCGAGATCGTCTGTCACGCGTCCTCTGACTCGTCGCGCATGACTTCATACCATTTGCGAGTAGGCGCACCGCTGTTCTTTTGCGCGATCAAGGCGTGCAGCGCACCGCGCACCTGCCCAAGCGCCAATGCGCCAATGAGTGCGCGTGCATCGTCCTCCGTGTCGGACTCGGCGAGAAAATCCGTCTCGAGATGACCGGCCGGTGAATTGGAGCCCACACGGGCCCATTGCACGAAGAGCAGGTATGCGCCCCACGGACGATCATCATCGCCCGTTGGGGTCGTGACGATCTCCACCGAGTAGGAATAGCCGTCGCTGCCCTCGAACGCGGCGGGCCGGCCATGCACGGCAGCGTACCCGCCAATGGTGTTCGCGTCGCCGCGGGAATGATCCGCCGGAAGATGCTGTCCAGGCACTCGTCGCTCGCTAGCGGTTTCCGTGGAGTGCCTCGCGAATGACGTTGCCCGTTATGAAGGCGACGTTGGCGGGACGTTCGGCGAGACGGCGCATGAGGTACGGATACCACTGCGTGCCGAAGGGTACGTAGCTTCGGACGCGGTAACCTTCCTTCACCAGCTGTTCCTGCAGGTCGCGACGCACGCCGTACAGCATCTGGAACTCGAAGCGGTCGACAGCGATGTTCTGCTCCTTTGCCCAGCGCTTTGCTTCGCCGATGATGGCCGGATCATGCGTCGCAATGCCCGGATAGTGCCCCTTGAGCATCAGCTCGTGCAGGCACTTCACATAGTTCGCGTCCACGTCCTTCTTTTCCGGATACGCAACGGACGGCGGCTCCTTGTAGGCGCCCTTGCAGATGCGCACACGTGCCTTGAGCGTATTCATGTGCTCGACGTCGGCGAAGGTGCGATAGAGACAGCTCTGCAACACGACGCCGACGTTCGCCCGGTACTGCGGATACAGCCGGTCCTCGAACATCTTGAGGGTCTTGTCCGTGTACGCGCTGGACTCCATGTCGAGGCGCACGAACGTCTCGTATTGCCGGGCGCGCGCGAGGATGTCCTGCATGATCGCGACGCACAACTCCTGGTCGATGTCGAGTCCCATCGCGGTGAGCTTCACGGAGACGTTTGCATCGAGCTTCGCGTCGTGAATACGATCGAGCAGGCTGATGTATTCGTCGCGTGCGGAGCGTGCTTCCTTTTCCGTGTAGACACTTTCACCGAGGAGGTCGAGCGACGCCGTGATGCCCTTGGCGTTCAGCTCGCGTGCGGCGGCGAGTGCTTCGTCGACTGTTTCACCGGCGACGAACCGGCTCGCAAACTTCTTGGCGAGTCCGTTGTTTCGAACGAACTTGAAGATTCGCGGCTGTGCCGAGAGGTAGAGCAGCGTGTTGCGAAGCATGCTGGGAATATAGCCCCGAATTGAGCGGAGATGAGTGGAGGGGAATTCTATTGCACCGTGTCAGGTGGGAGCCAGTGGCCTCTGCCGATGATCTGCGGCCCGGCACCACATTGGCCACCAGATCATTCACCGTGCAATGGAATGATGACGCTGATTTTGCCGAAATAGCGGATATTGTGGAATGGCAAATCGAATGGACGGTCTCCTGTATGAAGATCTCACGCGGTCCATCATCGGAGCGTTTTTTGAGGTCTACAACGAGTTAGGTCATGGTTTTCTCGAGAGCGTCTACACCGCTGCGCTGGAGATTGTCCTCCGCGAACGTGGACATCATGTGAGCCGGGAAGTCCGCGTTATGGTGCATTTTCGGGGAATACCAATCGCACGTCAGCGCATGGACATGGTGGTCGACGACAAAGTGATCGTCGAGAACAAGGCGACGCGTCTGCTTGCCCTCGCAGACTTTCAACAGATTCTAAGCTATGTGACGTCGACAAAGCTGGAAGTTGGCCTCCTCCTACACTACGGCCCAGAACCGAAGTTTCATCGCACCATCCGCTCGAACCGCGGCGCTGTCAAATCCGCCTGACTCGGCGTCCGTCCGCTCCAATCCGCACGCCGGAAGCCATTGCAGTCTTGCTGCTGAGTGGCCAGCGTGACGTAGGTGAATCGCAACACAAAACGGGCCGGCTCTCGCCGACCCGCTCCATCCACCCACCCCGATCCTATTCCCTGTCTTCGGGCTTCACCGGCGCGGGCTTGGCGCGCGTCTCGGCCGCCGCGGCGGGCGGCGCACCCTGATCGATGTCGACCTTCACCTTCTGCTGAAAGTCGTTGATGTCCTTGTCCTTCGCGCCAGCACCCACCAGTGAGCGGATGGCATTCGTCGCCGTACCAACCGGAACACCGCGCGACACGATATCGGCCATGACCGTGAATGCATTGGCCAGGGACCGCAGACGTCCGCTTTCCTTCTTGAGCTTCCCGAGCTCCACCGCCGGCACGCCGGCGTGAAGTGCGTACGCACCCGCCTTGATCTCATCGGCCGAGGCATTGGCGCCGAGCACACGCTGCGCATTCGCGAGCTCAACCGACAGATTCCGGACAACGGCCACGATGTGCGCATTGTCGGCACCGCGGGCGAGGCCTTCCTTGACCTTGTCCAGCAGGGGATCGGTTGGAACCCCCTGCGCCTTCGCCGAATCCACGATGGCCTGCACGGCCGCCTTGGAGGGATTGTCGAGCTTTGGGGTCATTCGGGGATCCTGGGCGCCCGCCGATAACGAAACACCGGCGAACGCGAGTACGGCCATCAGGCCGCCAGTCGTACGCTTGCTCACTTTGAACCTTCCTCCACAACCAGCGCGCTACTAGGCATGCCGAAGTCGTCACCTGGCGACCGCGGGGCGGTTGGATCAGCTCTCCAATCCTTTCCATTCACGACGAACGCATAGCGGTGGACGCCGGCAGGCACCTGTGCCGTGACACTCCACACGCCGTGATTACTCGTGGCGACCAGCGCGGAATCACCGAGGCCCCAGTTGTTGAAATCTCCAACCACCGACACACTCTGCGCCGTGGGCGCCACGAGCACGAACCGAGTGGGCTCGATGGCCGCGCCGCTCACCGCGGGAGTGCGCAACCGGCCATTCATGATGCCGAACGTCGTCACGGCAACGAGACTGGCGGCAATGGCCGCCGTCCATGCCGGATGATGCGTGATCGACGCCGCGACCCTGGCAAGCTTGCCACGGCGCGCGCGATTCTGCGCATGGAATCGGCGCACACGGACCATGACGCGGCGCTCGAAGGACGCATCGAGCACCACCGGCCGCTGCAATTCCTCGACGATCATCTCCATCGTCGTCCGACCCCACTCAGCCACTGTGAACCTCTTTCAGTAGTACCCGGAGCCTGTCACAGGCCCGCATTACCCGCATCTTGAGTGCCGAGACACCAACACCGGTGATCTCCGACATTTCATCGTACCCCAGATCCTCCACATATTTCAGCAGGAAGGCCTCACGCTGGTCAGCGCTGAGCTCGCCAACGGCGCGCTCGATTTCCTCCCGCCACATCGTTTGCTCCGCCGGATGCTCCTCAGAAGCATTCAGCAACGCACCCTCGTCGTGCACGAACGTCTGGCTCCGACGCATGCGCCGTGCCCCGCTCGTCCGGCAGCGATTGACGAGAATACGAAAGAGCCACGCTCCAAACCGCTCCGGCTCTTCACACCGCGCAAGCGACCGATAGGCTCGCGTAAAGGCATCCTGCAGCGCCTCCTCCGCATCCTCCCGATTGCCCAGCATGTGCACCGCATACCGCGCATACCGGTCTCTGTACCGCGAGACCAGCGTGCTGTAGGCGTTCACATCACCGCCCAACACCCCCGTAACGAGCTCTGCATCCGAGCTCTCCATACCCTCAAGACCCAACATCGATACCCGCGGTCACAGTAAAGCGTGCATGACGGGGCTGCCGGCAACCCCAGTCTCGGCATCAAATCTACGGCAGAGAAGCGCCGGTTGCCGGATAAAATCGCTTCCGGCCCCGCGCATGCGCCAGAATGAGCTCCGACGGGGCAAACCGGCCCGGAAACCGAGTGTTCAGCTGCTCGAGATCGTTCAATACCACCTCCGCCCCAACCCGGTCGATGTACCGGAACGGACCTCCCAGGAAAGGCGGAAAGCCAATGCCGAATACCGCGCCCACGTCGCCATCCCGGGGCGAACGAAGCACCCCTTCCTCCAGACAGCGGGCGGCCTCGTTCACCATGGCCAGCACGCAACGCTTCTGGATCTCGTCCGCATCGATGTCGCGGCGCTGAGGGCCGTGAGGCAGGAGATTGTACACGGTGGCATCAACGGCGTTCTTCGTTCCGGCCGCGTCGTACAGATAAAAGCCAAGCTTTCCCTTGCGCCCGGTCCGGCCCGACTCGGCCACGCGACGCAGCGACTCGTTCGCAGACATCCGGCTGCCGAAGGCCTCGGAGAGCACCGCGCCAACCTTGCCACCCACGTCGATGCCCACTTCATCGAGGAGGGTGATGGGCCCTACCGGAAAGCCGAAGTCGGTCAATGCCTTATCGATGGCCTCCACGCGGGCCCCTTCATCCAGCAGCTTGCCCGCCTCGTTCATGTACGCCGAGAGTGCACGCGTGGTGTAGAAGCCGGGTGAGTCGTTGACCACGATGACCGTCTTGCCAAGCTTCTTGCCATACGCGACCGCAGTGACCGTCGCATCCTTTTCCGTTGCGGGCGTGACGATGACCTCGAGCAACGGCATCTTGTGCACAGGCGAGAAGAAATGCATGCCCAGCACGCGGCCCGGCCGCGCGGCCACCTCGGCAATTCGGGCAATGGGAATGGTGCTCGTGTTCGACGCATACACTGCGTCAGCATGCAATGCCGGCTCGACCTCTTTCAGCACACGATGCTTGAGCGCGAGGTCCTCGAACACGGCCTCGATCACGAGCGTGGCATGACCGAATCCCGCATACGTCGCCGTGCCACCCGCGAGCATGAGCTGGTCGTCGTACTGAAGACGTGAGATCTGTTTCTTCTTGAGCCGCTCCTTCAGCACCTCACTCACCGCGGCGAGGCCTTTGGCGACGCGCGCGGTATCGGTGTCCTTGAGACGTACCGGTGTGCCGTGCTGCACGGCGACGGAAGCAATGCCGGCGCCCATGAAGCCAGCGCCGAGCACGCCGAGGGTGGCAATGGGGGTGGGTGGAGGCGCGGGCTCGCTAACGCCGGGATCTTTCTTGAGCGCCGTGGTGGCGAAGAAAAGGAAAATCAGCTCCTTGCACACGTCCGACGCAGCCATCCGCCCGAACTGCCGTGCCTCTTCGTCATACCCGGCCTCCTGACTCTTCTCATAGCCGGCATGCACCGCGTCGAGTGCCGCGAGTGGCGCGGGGTAATGGCC
>JAQBPY010000354.1 GCA_028287285.1 Gemmatimonadota bacterium | reverse complement strand
GACAATGTGCGCCGTATAGACGCCATCACTGGAATCGAAGGTGAAGCCGTCGGTGCTGGCGCGAAACCGCCGCCAGATGGATGCCTCAGGTTGTTTGCCGCGGAAAAGCATGCGCGTCTAGTGCTGGTTCAAGTCGTGGAGCCCGTTTCGATGGTCGCGCGAATCCGTGACACTTCGCTGAGCAACTGCGCCGGCGTATTCCTGTCTGGCTCCTCGATCACCCACTCGAGCAAGGCCCTGAGAATCTTAGCATAGATCGGTCCGGCTGGTATGCCGGCCGCCCGCAACTCATCACCCCCGATGGCCAGGTCACCGATTTCGACGACGCCGCCGTGGCGCGCGCTGAACATGCGCTTGTGCATGACCCGCACCGCGGCCGCGGATGGTGCGTCCTCACCTGCTTCCCGCATGGCCGTCCACCGCGCGCCCGCGACACGCAAAAACGGACCCGCATGAATCCTGCCGAGCTCGGCATGCCAGCGCCGGATCTCGATATCGGCGACCGGTTCGGCCAGGGCGAGCGCGAGCGCCGTGCCTGTATTCACCCAGCGCTCCACGAGCGCAGTGGCCCACGCCACGTCGTGCCTGGAAAAACGCAGCGCGGTGAGCGACGAACGGACTTGAGCGGGCGAGCGATCCAGGAACAACGCCGCAATACGATTCGCCGTGCGCTGCGGTGCCTGTCGGTCACCGGCGCCGTCCCTCGGCAAATGATCGAGGGTGGCAAGCGCGACGTCCGATACGTCTCCAAGGGCGGGCACCAGCGCGCGGAATGCGCCGGAGTCGCGCCAGATCCGAAATGCGGCGCTCGGTGCCGAGACCTGTTGCATCGATTTCACGATTTCCTGCTGCACCCGCTCCGCCGATAGCCGGGTCAAATGCGCCGCGGAATCGTGAATGGCTGCAAGCGTGGCGTCATCAATCTTAAAATCGTACCGCGCGGCAAACCGGATGCCGCGCAATGCCCGCAGGCGGTCTTCGCGAAGGCGTTCGTGCGGATCTCCCACCGCGCGCACGATGCCGGCACGCAGGTCCTCCTGTCCATGAAACGGGTCACGTACCTCGTCCGTGGACGGGCGAAAGGCAATGGCGTTGATGGTGAAATCGCGCCGGGCGAGGTCATCATCGAGACTCGCCCCGAATTCGACGACCGCGTGGCGGCCATCGGTTTTCACGTCACGCCGAAACGTGGTGATTTCGTGCGCCACGCCAACTTCATCCAGCACTGCGACCGTGCCGAATTCAATGCCCACGGGAATGGTTCGCTTGCGGCCGAACAATTCCTGTACCTGTTGCGGAGTAGCTGAGGTCGCCAGATCCCAATCAAGTGGCGATCCACCCAGCAACGCGTCGCGAATTGCGCCTCCCACGCACCACGCTTCGAAGCCGGCTTTTTCAAGACGGTCCGCTATGGCAAGCACGCTGCGGGTGGGACGGAGCCGATGCATTTCGTGGACACGGGGAAAGAAGTTGCGGAGCATATCGGACGTCGCCCAACATTTGAAGCCCCAACAAGTTGGCGTTCGCAAACATCTGTCGCCATATTTAGGAATTCCCTCCGCCTTTGCAGATGCCGGACCTGATTCCTTTCCTCGACGCAGCCGCCGCACATCCCGAGTTCAAGCGGGAAGTGCTCGAATTCGTACGTGGCGCCAACGCGCCCCGCATCGAGCTGGTTGGCTATGCGCCACGTATCAAGGTGGAGCGTGTGCTCACCCAACTGCTCCACGAGGAGCCCACACTTCCGGTAGAACGCATTCGGGTCAAGGCCGCCTCGGGTTGCTCGGACTTTTCCGGTGAGCTCACCGTGTATGCCGGTGAAACGGAACGCAGCTTTCGTTTCACCTGGTGCTGCGCCTGGAGAGCCGAGCAGGAAGGGTGGAAGGACTGTTTCGGGTTCTGGGATCAGATGCGCGCAGCGCGCGAGTTCGGCTGGGAGTGTTTCCAGACGTGGGAAGCGGCGTAAGGCGGTCAGCACGACAAGGCTGCTTCGGCAATCACGCATGCCGGCGTACGGTAGTGGCGCGAGACGAGGTCCAACGCGCGCACGAGATCATCCACGAGGTCCGCGCCGTGCTCGATGCCCACCGAGAGCCGCAACAACCCTTCGGTGATACCGGCCGTCAGGCGGGCTTCGGCGTCCATTGACGCATGCGTCATCGTGGCCGGATGCGCGATGAGACTTTCCACACCGCCCAGCGACTCCGCGAGGGTAAAGAACTCCAATTCGTTCGCCAGCATCTCGGCCGCTCCGCGCCCGCCGGCAAGCGAAAAGCTCACCATGCCGCCAAATCCGTCCTGCTGGCCCGCTGCGATGGTGTGGCCGGGATGGGTCTCCAGGCCGGGATAGTGCACGGCGAGGACCGCATCATGTTCGCTAAGAGCAGCGCTAACAGAATATGCATTCTCTTCGTGTACGCGCATTCTGGCGAATAAGGTACGTACGCCGCGCAGTTGCAGGAAACTATCAAAGGGAGATCCGGTGAGCCCAAGACAGTTCGCCCACCAGGCGAGTTGTTCCAGGTGCGCGCTGTCACGTGCGATTACCGCACCGCCAACGACATCGCTGTGGCCATTGAGATATTTCGTGGTGGAGTGAACCACGAGGTCGGCACCCAGCGTGAGCGGGCGCTGCAGCGCGGGTGAGAGGAACGTGTTGTCCGCGACGACGAGCGCTCCTGCGCGATGGCCTGCCTCGCACACGGCTCTCAGGTCCGTGATACGAAGCAGCGGGTTGCTCGGCGTCTCGATCCAAAGAACGGCCGGCCTGGCGCGCGCAATCACGTGGACGGCGTCAGGACTCGTGAGGTCGGTGAGTTCCAGCTCGATCTGTCCACGGGCGGCCAGTGCGCGAAGCAGGCGATAGGTGCCGCCATAACAGTCATGCGCGGCGAGCACGCACCCGCCCGGCGGAGTGAGCTGCAAGGCGAGCGATACTGCGGACATCCCGGTGCTCGTGATAACCGAGCCAACTCCTTCCTCGAGCTCCGCAATGGCCTCGGCGAGCTGGTCACGGGTGGGGTTCCCCGAGCGGGTGTAGTCATAGCGGCGCTTCTTTCCGAACCCTTCGAATGCAAAGGTGGAGGAGAGATGAATGGGCGGAACGACGGCACCGTGATGTGGATCGGTGGCGATTCCGGCACGGACGGCGCGGGTCGTGACAGAGCGGGCTTTGCGTGGTGTCGTGGACATCGTCAGTGTTCCAGAATGGCAGAGAGTAATTGGCCGAGCTGCTGATGCTCGGTGAGGAATGCGTCGTGCCCGACACGCGTTTGCAGAAGATGGAATGCGCGGAGATCTGGAAGGCGACGAGCCATGGCCCGCAATTGCGCCGGCGGAACGAGCGTGTCGCCGTGCGCCGCGATCACCGTGGTGGGAACGAGTACGTTTTCGGGCACGACACGATGCAGGTCGACAGAGAGCGAGAGCGCCAGGAAACGCTCCGGCGCCATCGTCGCGGCAAAACGCTCGCCCGCGCCGAGCAGGTACCGTTCGACGTCGAATGCCGGCAATTCTGCCGAGCCGATATTCTCCGTGTCGAAGCGCTCCGAGAACTCGCCCGCCGTGCGATACGTCGTCATTGCCACGGCACGTGCCAGCGCCATTGCATCTGCCGTGGTGCCGGTGCTCAGCCCGAGCTCCACTATGCGGCGCTGCACCGCGCGCAGGCCGATGGCCATGGGATGCGGCTCGTGTGCGGCGCTGATCACCACCAGACGTCCAACGCGCTCGGGCCATCCCTCGGCGAGCGCCAGGCTGACCATGCCTCCATACGACGAGCCAATGACTGTGTCGAGCTGCTCGATGCCGAGCGCGTCGAGCACATCGACGATCCGCGTTGCCTGATCGTGTGTCGTGACGGTGGAGTGCGGACGCCCGTCCCGTGCTCGGCCCCCATCTGCAAAACACACCGAAAGTACCCGGCGAGTAGTCGTGTCGAGAGCGCGCCCTGCCCCCACGAGCTGCTCCCACCATCCAGCGCCCGGATCTTCGTCCGTGCTCGCGATGTGGTGCGTGGCAGAGATTCCTCCGAGCGCGAGAATCACCGGGGCGCCCGCAACGCCAATCAGCTCATGGCGCAGCAAGGACAGTGAATCAGAGTGAAGTGACGGGCTCGTGCCACTTGTCCTGGCGGCTATCACAGGATGCTCTCCGCACATCGCGCCACGATTGGCGATGCGCCAATGAGCCGGCCGGCAATTAGGGAGACGTCGTCCGGCGTTGCGGCCTCGACAATCGTCCATGACGTTCCGGCGTCCGTGGTAGTATGCACGAGACCGCAGTTGGGGACGGCGCGATGAAGCGCCGATGCATTTCCACGAATTTCAACGGCCCACTGAAATCGCCGCGTGTCGGCGAGGGCAACGTGGTGGGAGCGTGTGCGCCGCGGTGCTGCGTTTGCCGATATGAGATCGCTAAGAAGGGCCGTGGCTGTAGGGAGTCCACCGGCACCAGGCCCGGATGCGCAGAGTGGTGCGCGCCAACCAACGAATACTTCGACGTGGTTGCCTTCGTCTGCAGTTCGTCCTAACGCGCTTTGCGCTTCAACCAACAGGGGTTCAACTGATGCGATAACATATCCGTTAACGATCGTACATTCAGCCACCTGGCGCACTCGACGCCCGATTCGGCCTGCCAATGCGACGTATCGGTCCGGCTCGGGCAGGAGTGATTGGCGTCGCACCGAAAGTTGCTCGGGCGCGACACCAAAGGCCGTCCAGGCCACCAGCGCGATCTTGTCTCCTGCATCGCGCCCGTCCAGGTCGCGCGACGCATCCGCTTCCGCGAAGCCCGCGCACCGTGCTTCGTCGAGCGCCTCATCCAGCGACGCTCCATTCTCCAGCCGGGTGAGGACGAAGTTCGCCGTGCCGTTGAGGATTCCTCGTACCGATGACGGGCCCCCCGCACCGAGTGCCTCGTCGAGCAGGCGAAGGATGGGCACCCCGCCGCCCACGGCGGCATCATACCTGACAGTGGTCGCATGGGCGCGGGCGAGCGACGTGAGTGCGGTGCCGTGCTGAGCAAGGAGCAGCTTGTTCGCCGTGATCAACTTCCGGCTACGCGAGAGTGTTGCCTGCGAAATTCTCAGTGCGGGATCGAATCCACCAATGGCCTCGATGACGACGTCGGCTTCGGCCGCGAGAAATTCACCGACGTCGCTGGTGAGCAGCGCGGTGTCGAACCGTGCATCGCGTTGGCGCGACACATCACGCACCAGCACACGCGTCAACTCGACCTCGATGCCGTGACGGCCGGCAAGTGTGTCACGCCGGGCATCGATCTCCCGCAGCAGCGCGCTGCCCACCGCCCCGCAGCCGGCAAGTGCCACACGCACGCGCGTCACGTCCGGCGCCTGCCATGCCTCGCGCTCGGTCGCTTCCACTCCAATGACACTCGACATTCGCGGATCTCCAGTGGTGAAAAAGAAAAGCCCCGATCCTCCGGAGAGGATCGGGGCGGTTCAGCGCGGTTGCGCCGAGTCGTCGATTACGCGTCGTACACGCGTGCTCGCCCGTCCGTCTCTCCCAGGGGGAAAGCGGTCATCATCATGGGCATGAGCATTCGTGCGGAGCGGAGCATTCTGGTCATTTGGCGGTTCAGGGGGTTCCTTCGTCATCATACTTGCCTTGATTCCCGGCGTCAAGTCGCCGTTACCGGATCAGCTGATCATCTCCGGCTCGAGGACCTTCTCCACGACCTTCCCGGCTTCGATACTGACGTAGTACACCTTGGCTCCCGAGCGCACCGATACCACACGTTTGACGGCGTTGTCCTCGAAGTAGATGCCGGCGTCGTTGTCGCATGCGTAGCCCGGCTTCATCTCGCCCGATCCAATGAGCGTCTGGTACAGCGGACGCCGGCCCGCCTCGGCGTCATAGTGCGGCGAGTGGCTTCCCTTGATGAAGCCGAGTGCCTTGACGATGGACAGTGACTTTGGCCGGGAGTCGGTGGTTCCTTCCTCGAACCAGCAGAGCGATCCCGCGCTCGCACCGCCGAGGACGATCCCGCGGTCCCAGGCCTCCTTCAACACGACATCGATTCCCTGCGCCTTCCAGATCGCCTGCTGGTTGAGCGTGTTTCCGCCCGAGACCACGATGCCATCCATCGAGAGGAACACGTCATCCCATCCCTGCTTCTGGCTGAGGCTTTCGATGAAGCTGTCCTGGTGAGTGGGGTGCACGTCGAGCGGTGCGCATGCGCGGTAGAAGTTGATCACACCGCCCGGCGCGTCTGCCGACGCCGTGGGCAGATAGCAGATGCGGGGACGCTTCTTTCCCGTGAGCTCCGCCATGTACCGGATGAATGCCGTGTTGTAATTGCCGCCGGCGATGAGGATTTTCCGCGTTGCCGCCACGGCGTGCTTGTCGGTGTGCTCGGCCATGGATGGCAGCGTTGCGGGTGGGCCGTCGGTGAGCCCGAGACGACTTGCTCCCACGCCCATGGATCCGATCGCCGAAGTCACGAGAAAATCTCTCCTGTGCATGATCTGCCTTTTTGCGATGCGCCGTGGCCGGGTACCGCGAACAGTGAAACATGCGCCCGGAACCGGCCGCTGGTCAATTCCGCGCACAGTTCCGGCAGCAACTTGCCGACGCTAGAGAGACCCGTCCGGTGGCCTGAAAGAGCGGAACAGGCGTTATGTTTCTGGCTCGATTGAAGGAGCACAAAGTGCAGGAGACAGCCTCCAAATGACGACTCGGCTCGAATCGCCGTTTGCGCGCCGCGTTGACGGCAGGCCGGACATCGGCCTCTCGCCGCGCGACGTGTATCAGTTCGGGCACCTGATCCGGCAGAGCGAGCATCTCCTGCTCGACCTGTTCACGCAGGGCCTGCTGTCGGGGACAACACATACCTGCCTTGGCCAGGAGCTCTGCCAGATGAGCGTCGTCCGCGCGCTCACCGAGCACGATGATGCGGTGCTGTCCAACCACCGCAATCACGGTCATTTTCTCACGTATTCCGGCAATTTTCTCGGCCTGATTGCCGAGATCATGGGACGTGAAGCGGGGGTCAACGGCGGTATTGGCGGAAGCCAGCACCTGGCGCTGCACCATTTCCACAGCAACGGCGTTCAGGCCGGCATGACCGCGCTGGGCGTTGGCCAGGCGATGGCGCGCAAGCTTCGCGGCAGCAAGGGCATCGTGGCCGCCGTGGTGGGCGATGGCACGCTTGGCGAAGGGCTGCTCTACGAGAGCATGAATCTCGCGTCCATCTGGATGCTGCCCATGTTGTTCGTGCTCGAGCACAACGGCATTGCGCAGACCACGTTGACGGCCAGCACCATTGGCGGTTCCATCGAGGCGCGCGGCTTGGCATTCGGTCTCCAGACGTGGCGCATCGACGATGCGGATCCCGACTTTCTTGCCGACGTCGAAGGTGTGGTCGCCGCCGTGCGTAAAAACGGGCCTGGCCTGCTGATCATCGACACGAAGCGCCTTGGACCGCACAGCAAGGGCGACGACCTGCGCGAGCTGATCGAGATGGATGCGATCCGGCTGCGTGATCCGCTCGTGCGAGTTGGCGCGCGCCTGCCGGCGAATGAGCGTGAGGACATCGAGGACCAGAATCGCGCCTTCATGGCCGACATTCGCGCGCAGGCGGAAGCCTCGCCGGACGCATGGGAGCTCGTTGCGCCAACGACCATTTTGCGGCCGGCGCTGGCGGGCGAGCTTGCGTCGCCACGCGTGAAGGGAAATGTGCGCGCGCAGTTGAACGCGGCGCTGCATCAACTCCTCGACGAGGATCCCGACGTGATCCTGCTGGGCGAGGACATGCACGAGCCGTACGGCGGGGCGTTCAAGGTCACGCAGGGGCTGTCGGCAAAGTATCCCGGCCGGGTAATCTCCACGCCCATCAGTGAGGCCGGGATTGTCGGCGCGGGCATTGGCCTCGCGATGTCGGGGTTCAAGCCGGTTGTGGAGCTGATGTTCGCGGATTTCGTCACGCTCGCGATGGACCAGATCTACAACCATGCCGTGAAGTTTCCCGGCATGTTCCGGGACGTCGAGGTGCCCATCGTGCTTCGCACGCCCAGCGGCGCGCGGCGCGGCTATGGGCCCACGCACAGCCAGTCGCCCGAAAACCTCATGAGTGCCGTGCCTGGTCTCACGGTGGTGTATCCCAGCCATCGGCATGACGTGGGGCTGCTCCTGAAGAATGCCGTGGTGCGGTGGCCAAACCCGACGGTGTTCTTCGAGCACAAGCTGCTGTACGGAGTTGCTGCGGATGCGGGGACCTACGAGATTCTTCCGTCGGCGGACGTGGGGACCGATCTCTTTCCAACGCTTGTTCGCAGAACGGATGGTGAGCCGGACGTCACAATTCTCGCGTATGGCGGCATGCTGCCGTTTGTCGAGGAGTTCGTGGACGAGCTCCGTACGGAGGAGGTAGCGGTGGAGATCGTGGTGCCGTCGCTGCTGTCGCCAATCCCTGCCCGGAGCCTGATCACGCACCTCCTGCAGCGTGCGCGCATCGCGGTGTTCGAAGAGGGCTATGGCGAGGCGGGCTTTGGCGTCTCGTTTGGATCTGCACTCGCAGAGGCGGGGTATCGGGGCCGTTTCCGTCGCCTCAATCCGCCCTCCGTGCCCATTCCCGCTGCGCGCAGTCTCGAGCACCTCGTGATTCCCGAGCGGCGCCAGATGATGGCCGCCATCGTCGATCTTCTCTCGAACAGCTGATACGATCGTGGTCTTTCCCGTCCGAACTCCCCGCGTCAACAACAACGACGACGTCGTTCGTCTCAGCGCCGTGCTTGCTGACGTCGGCTCGCAGGTGCGCGAAGGCGACATCGTAGCCGAAGTCGAAACGGACAAGGCCACGTTCGCCGTTCCGGCGGAACGCGCGGGCTATTTCCTGAAGTGCCTGCACGAGATTGGCGAGACGATGGCCGTGGGCTCCATTCTCGCGTGGATGGGCGAGAGCGCGGACGATGCGGTACCCCAGGAAAGTGCCACGGCGGCAAACGCACGGTCAGCGGAGCCCACGCTCAAAGCGGCGTTACTGCTAAGAGAGTATGGTATCGACGCGGCAAAGGTGCACGCGTCGTCGGACCGCTTGAGTGCCGCCGACGTGGAAACGTACATCGCATTGCACGGTGTGAGACAGCCTGCGGCGGCCGTCGCCGCACCAGCCGCACGCGTGCTTCCACCGCCGGACGTTGCTTCGAGCATACAAGAGATGAACGTGATGGAGCGTGGCATGCTGCGCACCGTCACGTGGCATCGTGACGAGGCCGTCACCGGATACGTGGAAATCGCGTACGATACCAGGGCCTGGGACGACTACGGCGCTGCGTTCCAGAAGGAGCACAAGCTGCTGCTCAACCCCACCATGTCGCTCATGGCGTTCCAGCTCGTGGCGCTACGGGCAAAGAATGTAAAGTTTAACGCCACCGTGCACGATGACAAGAAAGTGTTGTACCAGCCGGTCAACGTGGGCTTCACGGTGCAGAGTGGCGACAATCTTTACCTGGTCGTCGTTGCCAACGCGGATCAGATGACGTCGAAGGCGTTCGTGTCGCGACTGCTGGCGCTCCAGAAGGCGGCGATGAAGAACCGCCTCGAGGCGTCAGAGACGTCAGGCGCGACGATCGGCTTCACGAGCATGGCGCGTTGGGGAATCATGCGCCACCAGCCCGTGCTGCCGCCGTACACGAGCCTCATGGTGGCACACGCCGCCGCTGTGAACGGCCAGTCCGCACTCGGTGCTACATACGATCATCGAATCCTGAGCGGTGCGGACGTCGCTGCCGCCCTGCACTTCCTGAAAGACCCGCCGGACGCGTAAGCGTCGCACCCAGGAGCACAGCATGCCATCGGAAGCGGAACTGAAGAACACCATTCGAGCCCGCGTTGTGGAGCTTGCGAGCCGGCTCGGGAAAAAGGCCGGCGGCATTTCCGACGACGCCATTCTCCTCGAGACCGGCCTGCTCGATTCGGCGTCGGTGCTCGAGCTGCTCGTGTGGCTCGAGTCCCAGCTGGATATCGAGTTCGACCAGGATGAGCTGTCGCTTGACAATTTCGGCTCCATTACGAAAATGGCGGAATTCCTCACGACCAGGCGGGCCGGCTGACGCATGGCGCATCCGGGAATCGTGTGGCCGGAAGGCAGGAAATTCGCATTCACGTTCTTCGAAGATCCTGACGCGCAGTCCGTTGCCCAGTCGCGCGAGGTCTACGGCTTTCTCTCGGATCTTGGCTTTCGCACCACCGTTGGCGTATGGACCATGGAGCCGCCCGAGCGCAACTCGGGCGGCCCCACATGCCAGGACCACGCGTACCGGGAATGGATTCAGGAACTGCAGCGACGCGGCTTCGAGATCGGGCTGCACAGCGTGGCACCAGGCAGCATGACGCGCGAGGGAATCATCGAAGGACTTGCGGCGTTTCGCGAGTACTTCGGCGGCGATCCTGTCACCTTCGCGAACCACTACAACGCCGACGCGATGTACTGGGGTGCGAATCGACTGAATGGCCTCAACCGTGCGATCTACAAGGCGGCGATGTTCGGCCGCGGCATCGATCGTTTTTTCGGGGACAAGCGAGGTCACCCGAGTTTCTGGGGCGACCTGTTCCAGGAGCGCATCCGTTACTGTCGCAACTTTTCCTTTCGCGATCTGAACACGCTGAAGGAATGCCCCATGATGCCGTACAGGGATCCCGACAGGCCCTACGTCAACCTGTGGTACTCCGCGGCAGAAGCGTCCAACCTCACGTCGTTCCTCGAGCGCGTGACGGACGAATCGATGGACCAGCTCGAGGAAGAAGGCGGCGCATCCATCATCTACACACACTTTGGCCATCAATACTTCGACTCCGGCTCGCTCGATCCGCGCTTCAAGAAATTGATGACGCGGCTATCGAAGAAGAACGGGTGGTTCGTGCCTGTGAAGACGCTGCTCGGCTTCCTGGAAGCGCACGGAAACGGCAAGACGATATCTGCCGCTGACCGCGACAGCATGGCGCGCCGCTGGCTGTGGACCAAGCTTCGTTACGGCACCTCCTGAGCTGACACGGCCATGGCCACCGAAATCGTCGAATTCACGCCCGAATGGGACGCTGCCGCCGCACGGTTCAACCTGCGGATGCGGGCGGGCAATGCTCCCGCCGCGTTCGACCTGCCCGAGCGGGCTGCGAAGCCCAAGGACGGCCTCGTCCACGCGAAACACTTTGTCGCCGTCGACGGCACGGAGGTGCGCGGTGGAATCCTCGTGCTGGAACACCCTGCGTTCGTGAACGGCGCGCACGAGACGGTGATCAATCTGCAGTCGCCATTGTCCGAAGCGATCATCGACTCGAAGTACGCGATGGTGTCCATTCAGCTCATACGTTTCGCCGTGAAGCGCTGTCCGCGGGCGTATGTCGTGGGCATGGGCAGCGAGGAGAATCCTCTGCCCCGCCTCCTGAAAGCATCGGGTTGGAATGTCCGCCAGGTTCCATTCTTCTTTCGCATCCTGCGTCCGACACGCGCGCTCACGGAATTGCAGCCGTTGCAGCGCAGCGTACTGAAACGAATTGTCGCACGCGTGGGTGCATTTTCCGGCGCGGGTCATGTGGCATTGAAGTTCGTGCAGCGACAGCATGCGTCTGCGAAGGGCTATCGCGTGGAGCGGGCCAATGCCGCCACACCGGCGGATGATCACCTATGGGCCGAGGTCGAGCAGCGACTGTCCTTTGGTGTGGTACGCGACAGCTCAACCCTGGCGCAATACCTTGCACCGCGAGTCGAGCGACACCGCATTTACCGCGACGATGAGCCCTGCGGCTGGTTCAGCATGCTCATTGCTCCCATGCGGAATCATTCGTACTTCGGAAACATGACGGTGGCAACGCTCATCGACATGGTGGCGAATCGCGCCTCCCACCTGGGTGCGCTCGCCGTGCTCGCCGTTGATCGCGCCAAGTCCGCCGGCTGCGACCTCGTTGTTTCCAACCAGTTGCAGGCGGAAGCCCAGGAAGCGCTGCGAGCGGCAGGATTTCTGGCCTATGGGTCCAATTTCCTGATGGCGAGCTCCAAGGTGTTGAGTGCCGCGATGAACGACGACAGCAGCTTTGTGACTCGCCAGGACGGCGACGGCCTGATCAACCTGCAAGGCGCGGATTCTCGCTGACCGTCAATACACCACGGGATTCTTGATCGAATTCCCACCCCAGGTCACCCACATCGAATCCTTTGCGATGCGGCGCGCGGCTACCGCAACCGGGAATGACCTGGCGCCCAGGCATCCAAAGCACTGGAGCTGTGGATTGAGGGAATCGATCCGGACATCCACGCCCCACTCCCAATCGCCCCGCAGATCGAGCGACACATCGCCCTCGCTCATGATCATTCCCGCCGACCGGAGTTGAAACGTGATACGAAGGGTGCCGCTGCTTGCCGTCGCGAGGTCCGGCGTGGCCGCCAGGCTGCCAATCGTCAGGTTGTCCCACTGAAACGAGTGCGCTCTGTCGCCGTCGTCGATCGTAAGGTGCCACGACTGTGCAGGGAGATTCACGCGCGGCGAGTACTGCACCCTGGCGCGCGGCTCGGCGCTCTCACATCCAGTGACAAGGGCGAATGACAGAATGAGCGAAATGATCCGGGAATGCATGGCGTTTGCGAGTCTGGTGACGTGAGCGCTTGCGCTGCGAAACCCGGCGCGCAACCCACCCGTCACAGATCGCGGCGCTAGCGCTCCGCCGAGAACAACTCCCGTAGTTGCGCACAGCTCATGCCCGTGCCAAGTGCAAGCATCGTGTCAATGCGCGCCTGCCCCGGCCTTCTGCCGTACGCAAAGATTGCCCCCGCTTCGAGCACGCGACGTCCGCCTCCGGGATACCCATAGGTGGGCCCGACTCGCCCGCGCAACGCTCGCGACGTCACTACCACCGGACGTCCCGTTGCAACCCAGCGCTCGATTCCCTCGAACGTGAGTGGCGGAACATTGCCGCGGCCCATGGCCGCGAGCACCACGGCCTTTGCACCGGTCTCACGCGATGCATCCAGCAGCCGAGCATCCGATCCGGCGTACGCGTACACGATGTCGACGGGCTCGGCGGGCTCCTGCGGCTCGAGTGGCGCGGGCATGTTCAACAATGCACGACGATAGTGCACCTGTCCTTCGTCGACTTCTCCTAACGCGCCCAGGCCTGGACTCTCGAATGCATCGCGCGCTTCGGTGTGCGTCTTGGTCACCTCGAGCGCACTGTGAATGCGCTCACCCATGCACACCAGTGTTCCGAGCCCACGTGATCGTGGATTGGCGGCAACGCGCGCTGCGTCGAGCAGGTTGGACGGGCCGTCCCATCCGAGGTCGCTGGCTGGTCGCATCGCACCCGTGAAGACGACGGGCTTGTCTGGCGCGATGGACCGCGCAACGATGTAGGCACTCTCCTCGAGTGCATCGGTGCCATGCGTGACGACAACGCCGTCCACCTCGGGACGCGCGAGGTGATGCCTGATGCGATTACGAACCTCCCACATGCGCGCGACGGTCATGTGCGGCCCTGGAAACATGCCCCATTCGTCCGCCTCGATCGCGGCGACGTCGTCCAGCCCACGCGTGGCCTGCATGATTTCGGCACTGGAGACGGATGGCACGGCGCCGCCCTTGGATGCATCGTGCTTCATCGAGATCGTGCCACCGGTAAAGAGCAGGACGATCATCCGCAGAGCACACTTCCGCCGTTCACATTCAGGATCTCCCCCGTGATGTGTCGCGCGAGCGGGGAGCACAGGAACACGATGGGTCCGGCAATGTCATTGGCCGAGGCAATTCTCCCAATGGGAATTCCTTTCGCAATGCGTGCGCGTCCCTCTCCCGCAAACGGCTCGTCGCACATTTCCGTCTCCACCCAGCCGGGTGCGACCGAATTCACCGTGACATCGCGTGCCGCGAGCTCGATGGCAAGTGACTTCGTGAACGAGATGGCAGCGCCCTTGCTCGCACCGTAGTCCGCATGGAACGATTCACCGCGCTGCCCTGCCGTGCTCGAGACGATCACGATGCGCCCGCCATTGGAGATGGCTTTCGCGGCGGCACGTGACGTATAGAACAGCGAGTCGACATTCTCGCGCATCGTGCGCCTCCAACGCTCGTCGTCCATTTCGGCCACGGCGGTTTCCTCAACCGGCCAGACGCCTGCGTTCGCCACGAAGATATCGAGCCCATGGAGCCGAGCGGCCGTCTCGGCCACGAGCTGGTCCGCGCCTTCGCGCGTGGCGATATCCGCTGCGTGTGAATGTGCATTCACGCCGTGCGCACGCAATTCCGCGACGACGGCGTCCGCGTCGGCCGTGCGTGAGCGATAGCCGATCATGACGTCGGCGCCCGCCTGGGCGAGGAGCCGTGCAGTCGCCGCGCCGATGCCGCGCGATCCACCAGTCACGAGCGCTTTCCGCCCGCGTAAATCGATCATAGGGTTTGCTCCACGATGTCGCAGATGATGTGCTCGATACAGAGATGAAGTTCCTGCGCGCGATCCGTGCGACTTGTTGGAACGATCACGCAATGATCCGCAATGACAGCCAGCGCTCCACCGTCGCGTGCGCTGAATGCCAACACGGATACTCCCGTTTCACGCGCGGCCTCTGCCGCGCGCAGCACGTTGGGAGAATTGCCACTCGTCGAGTGAATGATGAGCAGGTCGCCCGG
>JAQBPY010000346.1 GCA_028287285.1 Gemmatimonadota bacterium | reverse complement strand
ATAAAGCGGACCAGAGCCCTGATTTTACTCCGCGTGCACTTCTCGGGCAAGGGCATGCGCGTCTCTGCGAGTCGTTCGTCAGTCATGCCAGACCGTCCGGCGCACATAGGGCGTGTAGCTCAGGATGTTGCGCAATGTTCTCCAATGCGTTCGAGCTCCGGACACTGAGCGCCGGGGCTTACGTTACGATGCTGATTCGGTACCACCTGACACCCGTTGGGGCGCATGGGTTGCGCTGAGGATAGCTCGCGGCTTGTCGCGGCCCTTACGCACGATGGGTGCCCACGCAAAAGCGGAGGCGGCGTTCGTGACTCCGGCGGCCCTGCGCGGGCCAACGCGGCTCGACCTCGCACTTCGCTTCGCTGACGCACGTCGCGCCCTATCACTTCTGCTGTGGCCACGACCGGTACTGGTATGAAGCACTCCTCCGGTGGCGGGATTCACAGGGCGGAGATCGCGCCCAACGACAAAGGCTTCGAGTTCATGGCGCAGGAGCGATGGCCGCGCCGCTCGGATCGCGCACGCAATTCCTGGATCACTGTGTCATCGAATCGCGTGGCGCGTGCCGCAGCGTTCGAAACTCCGCGTGTCAGACTCCGTGATACTGCCGATACCACTCCACGAATCGGCCGAGACCAACTTCCAGCGGGGTATCGGGACGAAACCCGACCGCCTGTTGGAGGTCGTCGACGTCGGCATAAGTCGCCGGCACGTCGCCGGGCTGCATCGGGAGCATTCGCTTTGTCGCCGGCCGACCGATCGCCGATTCCAATACCTCGATCATCCGCATCAGTTCAACCGGACGATTGTTGCCGATGTTATAGACACGGTATGGAGCCCGGGAGCTCGACCCGGCGACTTCGCGGGGTCCCGGGATGACGGCGAGTACGCGGACCACTCCCTCGACGATGTCGTCGATGTAGGTGAAGTCCCGCTGCATCCTGCCGTCGTTGAAAACGTCGATGTTTTCGCCGTTCAGGATCGCCTTGGTGAACAGGAACACCGACATGTCGGGCCGCCCCCACGGGCCATAGACAGTAAAGAACCGGAGGCCGGAGCTCGGAATGCCAAAGAGATGGCTGTAGGTGTGCGCCATCAACTCGTTCGCCTTCTTCGTCGCGGCGTACAGGCTGATGGGATGGTCCACAGAATCTGACGTCCGAAACGGCAACTCGGTGTTGGATCCGTATACCGAGCTGCTGGACGCATAGACCAGATGCCCAACGTTCGAATGCCGGCAACCCTCCAGAATATGAAGGAAGCCGGTGATGTTCGTGTCAGTATAGGCCGAGGGGTTCTGCAGTGAATATCGGACGCCGGCTTGCGCGGCGAGATGCACCACCTTGTCAAATCGCTCCGCCTGGAACAGGCGAGCCATCTCGTCGCGATTCGTGATGTCCGTCTCGGCGAAACGGAAGGAGGGGTGGGTCGCGATACGGCCCAAGCGGGCTCGCTTCAATGCGACGCTGTAGTAGTCGTTGAGGTTGTCCAACCCGACGACCTCGACCCCGTCCGCCAGGAGCCGCGCCGCCACGTGTGACCCGATGAAGCCCGCGGCGCCGGTGACGAGCACCTTGCTCATTGAATGTATTGGAACGTGGTGGTGGCATTGGCAGCGATAAGGCGGTGCCTCCCTGCCGCCGCCCTTCGCTCAGACAGGCCCGAAGCGAGGACCGTGCTGCAGTCGCACGGCCACGGAAATCTATCTACGGAAGCGCTCGCCAGCGCCGCTCAGTTTGGCGCGATGTCTGCGGAGCGGTCTCGCGGCGCCACGACCAACCCTACCAAGCCCGCCGCACCCGTGGCAACCGAGGTGCGAACGCGGTTGGACCATGTGGGCTGCGACGACCGCGGCGGCGCGGCATTTGGAGTGACTGCGTTGCGCTCATTCACTCGGGCGACCACGCGGCGCACAAGAGCCTCCACCTCACGCGGCGCGACCGCCACGAGGTCAACCCCACGCGCGACGATCCACCCCTGACGGTCGCTCATATGCACCAACTGCATGCTTCCGGTCGAGGATCTTGCGGCATTGTGCCGTTCCGCATCAATCGCGAACTCCTTCGTCCACTCCGTGTGGCTGGCGTTCCAACGAAGCGATATCCACAGGTCGAACAAGTGCGGGGTGTGACGCGTTGGTACCGTCAATTGCTCTTCCAGTCCTACCACTTCGGCGTGCTCGTGCATAGTGCTCCGGGAATCGTTCCAGTCCTCGGCGGGCAGACTTGTGGCCCGCGACGGGACACGACTTCGCAAACGGCGGTCCACTGTGCGGTCCTGCAACACGCGTTTCAGGGTCCATGGCGGTCAGAGCGCCGTGAGAATCAGAATACCTTGATCACGCCCTTCATGTACTTGCTTGGATCCTTCCGAATGTCCGCCAGAATCGCACTGAGATCGTTGACCAGCTTGTTGAGTTGATCGTATAGCGTCTGGTCGGTCAGCAACTTACCGACCGTGCCGCTCCCGCCGGAGAGCGACTTCATCAGTGAATCCGCACCCTTCGTGATGCCGACGAGGTTCCGGTATAGCGTGGTGTCCCGCAGCAGCAACCCCGCCGTGCCTTTGCTCGAGTTGATGGAGACAACGAGCGAGTCCGTCGACCCGATCACACCGAGCAGCTTGTTGTACATCGTCGGGTCGTTCAGCAGATGGCCCACCGTGC
>JAQBPY010000197.1 GCA_028287285.1 Gemmatimonadota bacterium | reverse complement strand
GCGGGACGCAGCACCCGAAGCCGTCGTATCATTCGCGCCACCTGCGCCAGACCGCGTAGCGGGTGCCGGACCTCGACGCCTGCAACCTTTGCGGCAACGATCTCGACCCGTCTCGCGGCCAGGGCGTCGACGAGCGGACCATTGCGCGACGTCAGGAACACGGGCTGGAATCGCGAGCGGTCAGTGGCATCGATGAAGCTGGCCAGGGCCTTCGGCGAGCCCGTGTCGAAATGTGCGAACGGATAGAAGTGGAGGATCTTCCTGATTTCACCCATGAACCATGTGTCGGCCGGAGGAACTCGCGTGAGCCACCCGCGTAGACGCGTCGATGCTCGTGCCTCGAAGTGCGTAAATCTAGCGGCCGGGGGTCACCTGTCCAAAGAGCAGCGGGCTCGCGAGCGGCTCCTGGTGTGAAGCAGGAACGGCGCGCAAGGGCCTCGCGAATGCCGGCGGCGCAATTCACCGAGCGTATCGCACCCAATGTGCAAGCTCGGCAAACGACGGCCGCTTGCCGTACATCAGCAGTCCGACCCTGTAGATGCGCGCCGACAGCCAGATCGCGGCGAAGCACGCGAGCATGACGCCAACGAGGGACGCCGCCAACTCGTACCAGGGCACCGGAACGAGGGACATTCGCAATGGCATCAGAATCGGTGCCGAGAATGGAATTAGCGACATGACCCTCGAGAGGTCGCTACCAGGATTGGTGAGGATCGGACTCATGAACAGCACAGACGACACGAGCATGATCATGACGGGCATCGCGGCTTGCTGCACGTCTTCTTGGCTACTCACCATGGCGCCCACGGCGGCGAAGAGGGATGCATAGAAGATGAATCCGAGCAGGAAATAGGCGAGGATGATTAGGGCGGTTCCCGGCGTCGGCAACGCTGACGTGATCATATCGGTCGGGAGCCTTGGAGCCGCTGCCGCGGTCGTCCCGGCTTCCGCGGGCATGTTTCCGAACAGGATAGGCGCGAGATACAACAGCAGCCCGATCGTGAGTCCGACCCAGGAAAGGACCTGCGTGATGGCCACGAGACCGACGCCAAGCACCTTGCCCGCCAGGAGCGTATTGGTCGAGACGCTGGACACGACGACCTCCGCAACGCGGGTGGTCTTCTCCTCAATCACACCGCGGAGAATGTTCTGTCCGTACAAGGCGATCATCATGTAGAGCAGGAACGCCACAATGTAGCCGAATGCGAGGTTGCCCACGCCACTTCCCTTCTCTCGGCCGCTGTTGCCGATCCTCTCGGTCTTTGTTTCCAACTTCTCCGCCGTGAGGGTCGTCACGCGTCTGGCGTCGAGCCCTTCATGCTCGAGCCGCTGCGCGAGGACCTGCTGCCGCACGCTCGACATTAGGGCCTGTACGTCACTGATCGAACTCGCATTGCGGCCCGCATACAGGACGGAGCGGTTTGCAACCGTGTTGGAGTCGAGGACGATGTACCCGTTGATGTCCCGGCGAACCACGGCGGACACCGCAGAGTCTTCTGCCAGAAGCAGTCGATCCGGAGACACGCGTTCGACGCGCGGTGCGGGCGCCTTGCGAAAGCTGGTGCCGAGGACCGTGGCGATGCGAGCACCGAGGCCAGTGCCGGTCGCGTCGATGATGAGCACCCGCGTAAGGTCGTCGCGAGGGCGCGACCGCATCGCCAGGTAAGTCGGTGCAATGGTGACCGCGCCCATGAACACGGGGCCCAGCAGCGTCACGACGATGAACCACTTCGATCGCACACGCTCGAGGTACTCGCGTTTGAACACCACGCCGAGCTTGCGCACGTCAACCTTGGCCACTCATTCCCTCCTCGACGGCTGTCGCGCCGACTCTTTCGAGGAAGATCTGATGCAGCGAAGGCTGCACCAGCTCAAATCGTCGAATCGGAGCACCGGTGTCCATCACGCGGCGGAGCAACGTCTGCGCGTCGGCGCCGGCAGCCAATTGTATCTCATAGTACCGGTTCTGTTCATCGGCGCGCGCTACGAGCGCTCGATCGGCGAGGATGTGTCTGATCTGGTCGCGCGCCTCACCCGCAACCGACAGCGCCACGACGCGACTGCCGTGCTCTGCCTTCACCTGCGCGACAGCGCCATCCAGTACCTTTTCACCGTGTGCGATGATGCAGACGGAATCGCACAGGCGCTCGGCGTTGTCCATCAGGTGCGTACTGAAAATGATCGTCTTGCCGCGCGCCTTGAGATCGACGACAGTGTCCTTGAGCGCTTGGGCGTTGATCGGATCGAGGCCGGAGAACGGCTCGTCGAGAATGACAAGATCAGGGTCATGAAGGAGGGCGCCAATGAACTGCACCTTCTGCTGCATGCCACGCGAGAGCTCTTCGATCTTGGAGAGTCCCCAGTTCTTCTCCGCCGTCTTGAGCGCGAAGCGCTCGAGCCACTGCTCGATGCGCTTCTCCGCGACCTTGCCATCCACGCCCTTGAGCTCAGCGAGAAAACGGAGGACGCGTTGGACCTGCATCTTCTTGTAGAGGCCACGCTCTTCGGGCAGGTAGCCAATCCGATCGGTGACGAGTTCGGAGAGATGCGGCTTGCCGAACAGCGTGATGGATCCGCTGTCCGGAACGATGATATTTAGGATCATACGAATCGTCGTGGTCTTCCCGGCGCCATTCGGCCCGAGCAGGCCGTAGACGCTGCCGCGCGGAACGGCGAGCGACAGATCTCGCACGGCGACGTGCCCGGCATACCGTTTCACAACGCTTCGGATATCGATTGCGAGATCAGACATGAGGGCCGGTAAAAACTAGGGCGAGTACAAACGGAGTCGGTACGAGCTTACGCGAAGCCATTGCAGCTCAATGGTGCATAACGGGACATCGCGCACATGCCGACGCTCCGACAAGCGACTGGAAGGGTCTTACCGCGCACGTACGGACTCGCCGCGCGTTTCGAGTTGCGCCTCCGTGCCTCCAGCTGTGGCCACGCGACGGAAAAGATCGTCAATCTATCGTTCCGCTCGAGGTTCAGCCAAATTGCCGAGCGCCTTCGGTCGAGCGTGAGCGACACAGGTGCGTTTCTGGTCACCGTACCACCGAGTCCATGGTCATACCAGGGCCGTTCTCGTCGAGCCGGCCGAACCCCTTCG
>JAQBPY010000302.1 GCA_028287285.1 Gemmatimonadota bacterium | reverse complement strand
AAGCAGCGGATCACCTCACCGAATTGGCAAACCGGCTCCCGTAAGCACCTCGCGCAATTGCGGCGCCCGTTAGCGACGTCAGTTTTTTGACCACGCGTCGAGCCGACCGGTATATTCCTGCCGCGATCGTTCCTCCCCGAAAAGCCGAGGCTCGTGGTGATCCGGATACTGCCGAAATTCTTGCCGAGCTCGATTGGCACCTTCGCTTGCATGGCATTCATCCCGCTATCTGCAGCGACGACGCTGGCACAGGGTGTAGCGGTTCTCCCTCCCGCGAGCGGTGGCTGCACGGGTCTCCGCAACCTGCGTCTAGCCGATGTGCGCCTCACGGAAGTCGCCGACATTCCAGATTCGCTCGAGCATGGTGACAATGTCCGCGCGCCACACTGCCGGGTGTCCGGAATAATTGGAAGGAGCACCGCGTTCACGGCGATGCTTCCGAAGCAGTGGAACAAGCGAATGCTGATGGGCGGGAATGGCGGCTACGCCGGAACGATCAATCGAGGCATTCTTGCCGACGCGACCAGCGGCTACCTCACGGTAAGCACGAATACCGGCCACGAACGCTCGCCGGGAGGCGGAGCGAGGTGGGCGCTCAACGATCCGGAGCGCCAGGTAGACTTTGGATATCTGGCGGTACATCGCACCGCGGAAACCGCGAAGTCGCTGGCAAAGGCCTTTTATGGCGCTGCGCCCACGTACTCCTATTTCTCCGGCTGCTCGAACGGCGGTCGTCAGGCGTTGATGGAGGCGGAGCGGTTCCCTGACGACTTCGACGGAATAGTCAGTGGTGCTCCCGCCGCACATATGAGCAGGACGGGCGCTTCATTCCTCAAGAACACGCAGGCCGCCTTTCCGGATCCTTCATACTTCGATCATCCGATCGTCACGCAGGCGAGTCTCGATCTCCTCTCCGCCAAGGTCCTCGCGGCGTGCGATGCTCTGGACGGCGTGAAGGACGGAATCCTCGATGATCCGCGCGATTGCAAATTCAGGCTTGAATCTCTCAAGAAGTGCCCTGGCGACAACGCTGCTGCCGATTGCCTGACGCGCGCACAGCGAAGCGCGATCGCGAGCATTTACGCGCCCGCCAGGGATGATCGCGGCAAGGTGATTTACCCTGGACAAACGTTCGGAGGAGAGAACCTCGCTGGCGGCTGGCCGATCTGGATCACCGGTCGGGACACAGGTTTCATGCGAGAGCTGCACGTACCGGCTGCACAGGCGATGTTCGTGACTGAAGGCGCGAAATACTTCATGTTCAGCGATTCGACCTGGGACTACAGTCGGTACAAGGGGTCGCTGATCAAGGACTCGAAGCGGTGGGTGGCGATGCTCGATGCGGACAATCCCGACATCTCTAGGTTCGCGAAGCGAAAGGGCAAGCTGATTCTGTGGCACGGCTGGTCCGATCCGGCGCTCAATCCGCTCGCCACAATCGAGTACTACAAACAGGTTCTCGCTCGCGATCCTCGAGCGGGCGAGTACGTTCGGCTTTTCATGGAGCCCGGAGTTCTGCATTGTGGCGGCGGCCCTGGACCGAGCGACGTTCGATGGTTGAAGCTCGTGTCGGATTGGGTGGAGAGCGGCCAAGCTCCCGAACAGGTCGTGGCGACACACACGGATTCCACTGGCAAGCTGATTAGATCACGCCCGTTGTGCGCGTTTCCGAAGCACGCGGTCTACGCGGGAAAGGGAAGCACTGACGACGCATCGAGCTTTGTATGCCGGGCACCCAGATAGACGAGTACACCGTTCGCCGCTGCTCTGGCGACGACGCGGAGACAATCGCAGCGCTCGGCGCGCGTCTCTTCGTGCAGGCCTACGGGCCCACGCATCCGGAGCCGGACCGCAGCCGATATCTCGCTAAGGCATACTCGGTGGATGTCATCGCCGAGGCGATAGAAGGCGACGGCAGCGCGGTGTTCGTGGTGGAAGATCCGGAGGGCGCGCCGATCGGCTACGCCCATATGATCTCGACGATGGAAATTCCTCCAGGCATGGATGGCTGGCGAGCGTTCGAGATTGTCCGGTTTTATGTCGACGCTGCGCACCAGGGTCGCGGCGTCGGCGCCATGCTCATGAATCACTGCTGTAACGTGGCGAGGCAGACTGGCGGAGAAGTGATCTGGCTCCAGACGTGGTCGCAGGCGTCGTGGGCGATCGGGTTCTATCTCCGATTGGGATTCAAGATCGTGGGAAAGAAGGCGTTCTATTTTGGCGAGCGCGTCGACGACGATCACGTCATGGCGCTACGCCTCTGATTGTGTCGGTCCCGACGCGTTTCCGCGTTGCAAAACTGATGGCGAGGAATCATTCCTGACGGCAAGCTTACAGAAATCGATGTCTTGACAAGCTTCCCTACGCACAATACAGTCACGCCAGGCATAGATGTCATCGGTTCGTCATCCGCGGATTTCAACCGAGGTCTTGGCGGCTGATGGCATCGAACGAAGTAAGCAGTTCCACAGATGCGTACCGCTACGACGAGGTCGGTATGATCAAGTGGTTCTTGATGCACGCCACTCTGCGGAGAGGCGGTTGGCCGGCCGCGTTCATGGTACGCGCCGGTGTTACATCAGTAGTGTTGTTCAGCACATTGGCTCTCGCTCCACCCGCGGCCACTCGCGTTTCTCCCACGAGTTACCGTGTCTCGCACAACAACACCGGCCCGTACGCCGCTGCTCCCATCAGACTTCCGGAGCCGCGATCCAACTACGGCAGCACGGTGCCGGAGCACTACCGGCAGCTGATGCTGGCCCGGTTCAGCAAGAAGATTCCGGCATTCGCGCGAAAGTATTCCCTCCCGTGTTCAGCGTGCCACACAACCTGGCCTGAGCTCAGCGCCTTCGGAGTGAGATTCCGGGACAACGGATACCAGCTCGGAAACGATAGGGACGCTCCGACGTGGCAGACTCCTGCCTATTGGCCG
>JAQBPY010000247.1 GCA_028287285.1 Gemmatimonadota bacterium | reverse complement strand
GTTTGCTGGCCATCATCAACTTCAACACGGAAGTGTCGGACTTCTGGGAGTTTTCGAGCGAGGGCCGTTATCTCGTGTCGGAGGACAACGAAGCATACAAGCTGGGGGTGAATTACCTGGTGTACGCCCTCACGCATTAGTGGCGGCGTAGGAGCAGGTCCTTCGCTGTATCCAGGACACAACAGCACGCTAACTCTCCTGCGGAATCTGCTCACGGCGTGACACCTCCGTGATGCCTTTTACCTTCCGCGCCGCCTTGATGATCTTTTGCAGGTGCGCGAGGTTCTCCACCTCCACGAGCACGGCGCCTGTAGCGCGGCCGTCGGTGCTCTTGAGCTCCATGCTGCGGATGTTGGTGCCCATGTCGCTCACCGCGGCGGCGAGATCCGCGTAAAGGCCGCGGCGGTCATTCCCCTCGAGCACCAGACGCACCACAAACCGCTCGCCCTCGGCTTCCTGCCAGTCAATCTCCATCCGGCGCTCGGGCTCGTGCACAAGGAACAGGAGATTTGGACAGTCGGCGCGATGGATGCTGACTCCTCGGCCACGCGTGATGTAACCCGTGACCGGGTCACCCGGTACCGGCTGGCAACACTGGGCGTAACGGACCATCAGTCCGTCCACACCCTGGATCTTTACACCCTTGGTTGAGCGAGTGACCCGCTCCACGAGCCGCTCAACCAGCGTCGGCTTGGGATGCTCGTGCTCCTCGTAATCGGGATAGAGGTGCTTGATGGCCAGGCCGACGCTCACGTCGCCCTGGCCAATGGAGGCATACAGCTGCGTGCTGTCGACGAGTGACAGGGCGGCCGCCGCCTTCTCCAGCATGTTGTCGTCCGCCTTGGCCAGCCGGCGGCGGCGCAGCTCTCGCTCCAGGATATCCTGGCCGAGCTTGATGGACGACGTCTGCTCTTCGTGGCGGAGCCACTGGCGGATCTTGTGCCGCGCGCGGCCGGTACGTACGTGCGCAAGCCAGTCGCGGCTCGGCCTCGCCGTGGGCGACGTGAGCACCTCGACCGTCTCCGAATTCTTCAGCGGCCGAGAGAGCGGCGCGATGCGCCCGTTGATCTTTGCGCCAGCGCAGTGCAGCCCCACTTCCGAGTGCACCGAGAACGCAAAATCGATTGGTGTCGCGCCCTTGGGCAACTGGTGCACGTTGCCCTTCGGCGAAAACACGAAGATCTCGTCGGCGTACAGGTCGAGCTTGAGCAGCTCGAGGAACTCCCCAGGTGTGGCGGCGGCGAGTTGCAGGTCCAGAATCTGGCGGAACCATTCGAGGTGCTTGTCCAGCTCATCCGTACTCTTTGCGTCTTCCTTGTACAGCCAGTGCGCCGCGATGCCAAAGTCCGCCGTGCGATGCATGCCCTTGGTGCGAATCTGGATCTCGTACAGCTGGTGGCCGGGCCCGAACACCGTGGTGTGCAGCGACTGGTATCCGTTCTGCTTGGGCTGCGCGATGTAATCCTTGATGCGCTCCTGCACCGGCGTGTAGCCGTCGTGAATGACGCCGAGTGCATGGTAGCAGTCCGGGACGGAGTCGACGAGCACGCGGATGGCGAGCAGGTCGAAGATTTCCTCGTACGGCTTGTCGCGCTGCTTCATCTTCTTGTAGATGGACCACAGGTGCTTGGGGCGCCCCGTGACCTCCACGTTCTTGATGCCCGCGCGCGCGAGCTCGCGTTCGAGCGGCTCACGCAGCGCGGCGATCAACGCTTCACGCTCGGCGCGCTTCTGCTGCACTTTCCTGGCGAGCGTCTTGTAGTCGTCGGGCTCGAGGAACTTGAAGGCGAGATCCTCGAGCTCCCACCGCATCTTCGCCATGCCGAAGCGGTGCGCGAGCGGCGCGTACAGGTCGCGTGTCTCCTGGGCAATGCGGCGCCGCTTCTCTTCGGGGAGAAAATCGAGCGTGCGCATGTTGTGCAGGCGATCCGCGAGCTTGACGATGATGACGCGCGCGTCCTTGGCAATGGACAGGAGCAGCTTGCGATAGCTTTCCACCTGCCGGTCCTGGTTGGACCCCGCATTGGGGAGCTTCGCAATTTTCGTCAGGCCGTCGACGATCGCGGCGATCTCCTTGCCGAACTCGCGCTCCACGTCGGCCACCGTGACCGCGGTGTCTTCGACCACGTCGTGAATGAGCCCGCTCGCCACGGTGGTGGTGTCAAGCTGCAGATCGGCCAGGATCTTTGCGACCTCGACGCAGTGTGTGACGTACGGATCGCCCGAGTTCCGTGTCTGGCCCTTGTGCGCCTCGGCGCTGAAGCGATAGGCGCGCGCGAGCAACTCCTCATCGAGGCGCAGGTTTGCGCCTTCGTTGAGGCTCCATTCGGGAATGATCTCGCGCAGCGCCGTTGCCATGACTCTCCTGTCCTACGCCGCCTGGCTGGTGGGCCACGGTGCCACGACGTCGATGTCGACGTACGAGGCAATGAGCGCGAAGTCCGACATATTCAACGTAATGATGGTCGCGCCCATCTCGCGCGCAGTCGCCGCAATGAGAATATCGTGAAAGAACGAGCGGCCGGCCAGCTTGGGCCTGCTTGCAGAGGTTCGGCGGATATCCCGGTCAATGGCCACCGCTTGCTCCCACGTCTGCCATCCCGGAGTGAGAAAGCGCTTGCGCTGCCGAAAGGGTTCCACGAGCGTGCGCTGCAGATCGCGGACGAGGCGTGGTGTCTGGGCACCCGCGAGAAGCTCGGACACCACCACGGCGCTGACCACAAGGCGCGGCAGGTGGCTCCGATGAAATGCTTCCAGCTCGAAGGCAAAGTCCGATTCGCGAATGGCCCGGATGTAGATGTTGGAGTCGAGAAGGAACACGGCTAGCGCGACGCGCGCCCGGAAGGGAAATGATCCACGATTCCGCCGCGTCCCCTCAGGCTGGCGAGACCATCCATGACCTCGGCCTCGAAGGCGGAATAATCCTCGGCAATGGCCAGCGCACGATCGATCGTCTCTGTTTCCGTGTCGGCCTGCAGGAGTACCCGAACACGGTCCATGCGATCCTGATCGATGAAGATGTTCTTGCGGCGACGCAGCGGAGTCATGGTCGGACGGATTGAGGTCAGCTGTATAAATCGCTGTTTTTGCTGTATGGCGCAAGGGATGCGCGTCATAGCATTCCCTCCTCCGCAAAGCTGATATAGCGGCCTCGGCCAATGATGATGTGATCGTGAACGGGGATGTCGAGCAACCGCCCTGCAGCCACTAGCTGTTTGGTCACGAGGTGGTCATCGGCGCTCGGCGTTGGATCACCGCTTGGATGGTTGTGCACCAGGATCACCGCTGCAGCCCGCTCCGCGATGGCTTCACGGAATACCTCCCTGGGGTGCACGAGTGATGACGTGAGTATCCCACGCGTGATCATGACGTCGCGCTCGAGGCGATGCTGGGCGTCGAGGATTGCGACGTGAAATTCCTCTGCGGGAAGATCTTCCAGGCGCGCGGCGAACATGCTCGCCACCTCTTTCGGCGAGCGGATGGGAAGGCCGTCTTCGCGCGACTCCGCGGCAAGACGCCGTCCGAGCTCGAGTGCGGCATGGATGCTGACCGCGCGTGCCATGCCTACGCCGTTCGTCACGGTGAGCGACGCAACGGGCTGCATCGCCATTCTCCGCAGCGACCCGTTCGCGCCCGCGAGCACGGATTGTCCCACCAGCAACGCGGAGCCGGCGGCAGTACCGGAGCCAAGCAGAACGGCGAGCAGCTCGGCCGTGCTGAGCGCGGCGGCACCAAGTGCCACCAGTCGTTCGCGCGGACGTTCTGACTGCGGCAGCTCACGAATGGAGAGCGGGGAGGGCAGCGGCAGTGCGGTGGTCATGAATCACCTGGGCGTCTGATGTCTTCGCGTTCTGTGAAGACTCGCATGAGTAGCGACGTCGCTCGAATGAAGCATCATCATTCGAACGTGGTGATTGGCCAATTCGCTCGTCACGTCGTGATGTGGCATACACGGGCTGGGCGGTTCCGCCAGGAATCTCGCTGAACTTTTCGTGTCACGCGTTGGAGTTGGCCCCGACCTTGCCTTTGGAAGGAGCACGGAAGGAGTGACGCCCACGGCGGGCGCAGCTTCCCAAGTCCATTGTAGTTGGTGATGTGCAGCGACGAGGCCGCGCGCATTGCCGCAACGAAAGGATTGAAGCGCGAGACACGCGCCACCGCACGGGATCGATTCGCAGATACGATCCCCGCGGTCAACTCCAAAACACAGGGTCATATGACGCGAATTATCGTGCGCACTTCGCGTGCGCGAGCGAGTCACGCCCTTCAGTGGGCCCAGCTGTTCCTTCTTTTCTTCGGCCTCACGGCGGGCTTGACGGCCTGTGCATCCACTGCGGTTGCGCCGCTACCCGAAGAGTCGCGGCAGTTCACGCCGCCGCCGCAGTATGCCCTGTGGTGGAAGATGGCGGAGGCCTGCTCCGGCAGACAGCGCGATTTCAACTCCGTAAAATGGTATCGCCATGCCGACTTCGTCCCGACGGCGCCGTCCACGGGGGATGGCGCCGTGCAGGGCGAATACTTCTACGGATTGAACAGCGTTGTCATCACGGACAACTCGATCAACAATCCCATGGTCGTGCGCCACGAAATGCTGCATGCGCTCATCGACCAGAAAGGGCATCCAGCGGCCGAGTTTCGCGACAGCTGCGGTGGCCTCGTGACGTGCTTCGATGCGTGTGAGCGCGCCGTCGGAAAGATTCCCGTTGCGTCCGTGGACGCCGAAGTCATCGACGTCACCAAGCTCGCCGTGAGTCAATCCGTTGCACCGCAGAACATCTCCATGTCGATGGACGGCGGATATTTCGCCCTGATCGTGCAGGTCACGAACCCGCTCGACCACGCCGTGTGGGTGCGGCTCAAACCGCAACCCACGGACCCGAAGCGTGCGGCCACGTTCGGTTACGCGACGGTAATGGGCGCACAGTACGACAACGTGGACGGAGACCTGGTGTCGTTCGGTCCCGGCGAAACCAAGCGCGTCGTGTATGACCTGACCGTGAACGACATTCCGCAGCAGGACGGACAGCGGAGCGTGCGTGCCTTCTACAACGCCACGATGCTGGACAAGGAGCTGCTCACCATCACGAATTGAAACGAGAGTGGGCCGGCACATGATGCCGGCCCACTCTCGTTGCGCGTAAAGCGCCTGTTAGGTCATTGAGGCGCCGTGGCACTTCTTGAACTTCTTGCCTGACCCGCATGGGCACGGATCATTTCGCCCCACGCTCGACCAGTCGACAGGTGCTGCCGGACCGCTGTTCAAATCCGCCGCGTTGCGCGCACGTCCTGCACCGACGATGAGCGGATCGCGCTTCGCGACCGCTTCCCTTTCGGCGGGCTGTTCCGACGGGCCAACATCCATTACCTCGGCCACGCCTTCCGCCGGCACATCTTCCAGGACCCCCAACGCGTTGTAGCGGCGTGTTGGAGCCGCAGGTGGCTGGGGTGCAAACGACGCGGGATCAACGGGTGGCGGCCCTTCCTCGATCACCAGCTGGACCTTGAGGAATCGATCCGTGAACGTGTCGGCGATGTCGTTCATCAGGTCGACGAACATCGTGTACGCTTCCTGCTTGTACTCGATGAGCGGGTCCTTCTGCCCCCACGATCGGTAGTGGATCGCGTTGCGCAGCTGATCCAGGTCGTAGAGGTGGTCCTTCCATTTTTCGTCGAGCACATTGAGCATCACGTACCGCAGCAGGCGATCGGCGTAGCCACCCTCGTGGTCCGTGACCATGTCGAGTGCTTCGATCTTGCCCGCGAACGACGTCTGCCCGGCAGCCACGGCAAAGGCCTGTGCATCCGTCACGAGCGAGGGGCGCAGGTTTTCCTCGTCCAGCTCCTTCACCTGCAGGAGATAGTGCATGAGCAGCTCCTGCCGGAGCAGATCGAAGTCCCAGTCGGCAGGCTCGTCGAAATCGGCCAGCACCGTCTCCACACGGTGCGAGACGGCCTTGTCGATCATCTTGAGCGCCTCGCCCTTGAGCTCCTCGCCGCCTTCCAGCGCGAACGCGCGCAGCGAGTAGATAACCTCGCGCTGCTGGTTCATGACATCATCGTACTCGAGCAGCTTCTTGCGGCTCTGGAAATTCTGCAGCTCGACACGCTTCTGGGCCTGCTCGATGGAGCGCGTGATGAGAGGATGCGTGAGCACCTCGCCTTCCTGCGCGCCCATGCGGTCCATCAGCTTTGCGATGCGGTCGCTGCCGAAGAGACGCATGAGGTCATCCTCGAGCGACAGGAAGAACTGGCTTGCGCCCGGATCTCCCTGACGGCCGGACCGGCCGCGCAACTGGCGATCGATGCGCCGCGATTCGTGGCGCTCCGAGCCCACGATGTGGAGGCCGCCGCACTCCTGGACATCGATGTCCTTGCCGTCCGGATCCTTGATCACGGACGGCTTGGACGTGGTGACCCCCTCGCCCAGCTTGATGTCGGTGCCGCGGCCCGCCATGTTCGTCGCGATGGTAATGGCGCCCGGCTGGCCGGCGTTCGCCACGATTTCGGCCTCACGCTGGTGGTATTTCGCGTTGAGGACGTTGTGCAACATGCCCCCGCGCTGCATCAGCTTGGACAGCGTTTCGGACGCATCGACGCTCGTGGTGCCGATGAGCACCGGATAGCCAAGGTCGTGCAGGCGACGCGTCTCCTCCACGATGGCGTTGTACTTCTCGCGCCGAGTCTTGTAGACCAGATCGTGGCGGTCGTCGCGAATGATGTCGCGGTTCGTGGGAATGACGGCGACTTCCAGCTTGTAGATCTCGTAGAACTCCGTCTCTTCCGTCTCGGCCGTACCGGTCATGCCGGCCAGCTTCTCGTACATGCGGAAGTAGTTCTGGATGGTGATCGTCGCCATCGTCTGCGTCTCACCCTTGACGCGCACGCCTTCCTTGGCCTCGACCGCCTGGTGCAGCCCTTCGCTCCAGCGGCGGCCGGGCATCGTGCGCCCGGTGTATTCGTCGACGATCAGGACTTCGCCATCCTGCACCACATAGTTGACGTCTTTCTCGTACAGCGAATGCGCACGCAGCAGCTGGTGGATGATGTTCAGCTTTTCGCTCTTGGACGCATACTCCATTTCGATCTCGCGCCGCGCGGCCACCTTCTGCTCCGCGCTCAGGTCGGTGGCGTGATCGACACGATGGATGGTTTCGCTGATGTCCGGCAGCACATACGCGTCGTGATCGGACGGCGCCAGGTAATCGACGCCGCGGTCCGTGAGGTGCACCGAATGCCCGCGCTCGTCCAGCACGAAGAGCAGGTCTTCCTCGATGTCGCGGAAGCTCTGCTTGGCGGGCGGCAGCTTGCGATCGGCGAGGTGCTCGAGCTCCATCTTCTGCACGAGCTGCTTGTTGCCGGGCTCGTTGAGCAGCTTCAGCAGTCGGCGGTTCTTGGGATGGCCCAGCTGCGCCTGGTACAGCTTGACGGATGCGTCCTGCGTGCGGCCGGCTTCGAGCTCGCGCTCACCATCGGCCACGAGCACGTTGACCATCTCCATCTGCCGGCGCACGAGCCGAGTCACGGAGGAATTGTGCTCGAAGTACTGGACATCGCCTTCGTTGCCGACAGGTCCCGAGATGATGAGCGGCGTCCGCGCTTCGTCGATGAGCACGGAATCCACTTCGTCCACCATCGCGAATACATGGCTGCGCTGCACCCGCTGGTCGAGCGACGTGACCATGTTGTCGCGCAGGTAATCGAAGCCGAACTCGTTGTTCGTGCCGTACGTGATGTCGGCCAGGTAGGCGGCGCGGCGGTCGGGCGAGCCCGCTTCGGTGTCATCAAGGCAGCCCACCGTGAGGCCGAGCCACTGGTAGAGATGGCCCATCCACTGCGAGTCGCGACGTGCGAGGTACGAGTTCACCGTGACCAGGTGCGATCCCTTGCCCGGCAGCGCGTTGAGATACAACGGCAGCGTGGCAACGAGCGTCTTGCCTTCACCAGTGGCCATTTCGGCGATCTTGCCGAAGTGCAGCTGGATGCCACCCATCAATTGCACGTCGTACGGCACCATGTTCCACTCGAGCTCGCGCCCGGTCACCCCCACCGTGGTCCCCACGAGCCGGCGGCAGGCCTCACGAACGGTGGCGAACGCTTCGGGGAGAATCTCGTCGAGTGTTTCAGCGATGACCTGACGCAACTCCGCCTCCACGCCGCCGCTGCCGTCGAGCCCACTCAGCTCCGTGTCCAGCGCGTCACGATCGGCCGCTTCCGATGCGGATCGCTTCTTTTCCCGCAATTCGGCCGCACGCAGTTCGAGCTCGCTCGTGCGCTCGTTCAGCAGTGCGCGGAACTTTGCGGTCTGTCCGCGCAGCTCGTCTTCGCTCACACCGGCAAGGCGGGTCTCGTGCTCGTGAATCGCATCGAGAATCGGCTGCAGACGCTTGCGGTCGCGCGTATGGCGCGTACCCAGAATTGATGTCAGTACTTTCTTGAACATGCTGTTCCCTCTACAGATACAGCCGATGCTCGGCGATGTACTCCGCCACTGCATCCGGCATGAAACCGCGAATGGTTCGCCCGTCGGCTACCCGGGCGCGCAGCTCCGTGGACGAGATGTCCACGCGCCGCGTTCGAAGCACCTGCGCCAGCCCGTCCTCGTTGGCGACCAGCTGGTCGCCTCCCCTTTCGAGGACGACGACCGTTGCCAATGCCTGAATCCGTTCCGGCTCCCGCCACTGCGCAAAGAGGGCATATGCGTCCGCACCAAGCAGGAGCATGAGCGCCGCACCGGGGTGCGCCGCTGCCATCCGTGCCACTGTGTCAACCGTGTAAGATAACCCGCCCCGGTCAATTTCGACCGAATCTGCCCGGAAACCCGGGATGCCGGCAACGAGACGCTCAGTCATGGCCAGGCGATGCGCGGCTGACGCCTGCAATCGCCCTGCCTTGAATGGCTGGTCACCCGCCGGGACAAAATGGACGGCGTCAAGGCTCAGTGCCTCGGCGGCGTCGATCGCAGGGAGGAGGTGCCCGAGATGCGGCGGATCAAAGCTCCCTCCGAAAATCCCGAGCCGCACGCCCTAGAACGCGGGTGGCGTTGCCGGCCGTTCTTTGGCAGGGGGGCCGGTGGTTGCCGGCGGGGGGGAGGCAGAAGACGCCGCCAACGGGGCATCGACGCCGGTGCACGCCGTCCTGACCTCCGCGTCATCCGGGAAGCTCTTCTTGAGCATCGCGCAGCCTTCGGCCGCTTCCGGCTTGTACTTGATGGCCTTGTACGCCTCGACCAGGCGCAGCTGGGCAATGCGCGCCGTGGGCGTGGTTGGCCACTTGAGCAGGATGTCCTTGAAGTAGATCATCCCGGGGTCGTACGCCTCACGCCGGAAGTAGTACATCCCGGTGAGGTAGTTCTTCTGCGCGAACATGTCCTCGAGCGAATCCAGCTCCGCCTTCGCCGTTGGGATCAGGGGCGAATCCGGAAAAAGACCCAGCAACGTGGTGTACGTCGCCTCGGCCGTCTGGCCGTAGGTGGGATCGAGGGACGGCTTGCGCCACATCTTCCGGTACGAGCGAGCAGCCTCGAGGGCAGCGTCGTCGGACAGGGTGTCGTTGGGAAAGCTCTCCACCAGGTGCGTAAAGCTCGTGGCGGCCAGAATGTTCTCGCCCCGCTCCTGGTGCGCGCGCGCCAGGAACCAGTGCGCACGCGGAAGAAGCGTATCTCTGGCAGGGAGATCCG